>DDLT01000318.1 GCA_002340265.1 Lentisphaeria bacterium UBA2565
AAAAGAGTTGTTGATGCTGAAAAATAGAGCAAGAGTCGCGAATGCAGTCTTTAATCTTTTCATTTGTATAATCCTTAATCTTATTGCAGGTAAAAGTTCACATCGGGAGCTTAACAGCTTTATACAGTTTTTTCAATAAATTAACCTTTCAACCACAACAATTTCCCTTTCTCATGAAGTTGTAAAGCGGCGGAATAACCCTACTATGAAAGGGCGAATCCGTCGCTTTTTACTTTAACAATGGGGAATATTATGAGACTTTTATGTTTACTGTCGCTGTTATTTCTAGTTGGATGTGTTCATAAGTGTGATGATGATGGTATAAGTAGCTATGTAACTAGAAAGTTTTTTCTTCAAATGGATATAAAATCGGATAACTTTATCGACGACAGCTTTTAGGTTTTCTCCGCAATGAGCAATAAGCTTATAAACTGTGATGCGAAGCGAACTAAACTTTTACACTGCGTAGGTGCATCACGTACTACGTATCACGAACTACGTCTTTTCTGAAGCCGAGGGTTTACCTTGGCTTTTTTCGTTTTAAGGTAAGGACATGAAAAAACTTACTGAAAAATTTAATGCGTCGATTCCGACGGAACTTTATCAACTCGGCGAAAAACTGGTGGCGGATCAATGCGTGACGCCTGTGTTGACGAGTGTGGAAGAGTTTTCGGTTGAAGTGGATGACGACGATTTCGTGGAGACGCGACTTTTTCTGGAAGCGCGTCGACTTTATTTCTCCTGCAGTTGTCCTAAATCGGGTGTTTGTGAACATGTGGCGGCGGCTTTGATTTTGGCTGAACGGTTTGAAGATCTCGGTTTCGCGCTGAAAAAGAATGTGGCGGCGAAGCTTTTACCTGTTCAAACGGTTGTTGAACAGGTCGAAGAACCGATTTATGAACCGGTTTTCAAAAAGAAGATGAAAGAGTCGGTGCGTTCCGACGAGGTTTTTTATGAGAGCGAGGAGCCGGAACTGAAGGCGGAGCCGACTTTTGAGGATTTCCCGGAACAAACGCGGTCGATCGGTTCGGAGATTGAACAGTTGATTAAGCGGTTTGGCGCGAATGCGGTGGCGAATGAGAGTGTGGATTATGTGATTAATCTGGAAGAGTCGAAGCTGAAAGATCGGCTTGTGGTTCAGGCTTTTTATAAAGAGAATGGCAAACGGTTGCCGCTTTTACCAAAGAATGATGCGGTTGACAGTTCGGTTTTTGAGTTGATTCGTTCGTCATGGCGAAAACCGCGGGCGTTGGCAAAGCATAAAGTGGATACGTTGAGCAATGTGTTTTATCTGAAACCGGCGACAGCTCATCTGTTTTTAAAGAAGTTGGCGGGGACAAATCGCCTTTTTGCGCGTTTTTCGGTAAAGGAGAAGCAGATCTTTCCGTTGAAAGCGGGGCAAAGCTGGGATTTTTCGCTGGAGTTCGGTTCGACTGTGAACGGTTTTTCGGTGAGTGGCTGTTTTGTCTGCGGCGCTGAACTGTTTGATTTGCCAAACTGTTATCTGATTTCAAAGGGAAAGTTCTTTATTACCGGACAACACGTGGAGTGGCTGAATGATTTTGACTGCTTTGAGTTGATTGAACAGCTTCGCGCTCAGCAAAAGTTGAGTTTTGAGAATTGGGCGATTGATGAGTGGTTGAAGAAGTTGCTGTTGGAAACGGCTTACCCTGCAAATCGTCTGCCGGAGTTTCTAAATTGGAATATTAATAATCGTTCTAAACCGGTTCCGTCGCTTCATATTCGAACGGCTAAATATAAGTATCGCGGAAAAGAGCAGCTGCATGCCGATCTTTCATTTTCTTATAATGGAAGTTATGTACGGGAGGTTTCGAAAGATAAAAAGGTGGTCTCGCAAAATCAGCGGACGCTTTATAGTCGCGATTTTTCGGTGGAAGAGGAGTTTGCGAATGTGCTGGCGAGTTTGGAGTTTCGCTTCAACAGTAGCAATGGGCGTGAAGAGTATGGTTGGAAACTGCCGCCAGCGAAGCTTCAGGATGTGGTGAAAGAGCTGGTGATGCGGGATTGGATTGTGACTGCTGAGGGTAAGAGTTATCGAAAGCCGCAGGAGATGAGTGCGCGGATTGTGGCTTCGGGTATGGATTGGTTCAGTTTGGAAGGTTCGGTCAGCTTTGGTGAGCACGATTTATCGGTTCCGGAGCTGTTGAAAGCATTGAAGAAGGGCTATGAGTTTGTTCGTTTGGGCGACGGATCGTTTGGAATGTTGCCAATTGAGTGGCTGAAAAACTTTACACCGCTTTTGGAAATTGGTTTGGTTGAAGATGATTTGATTAAGATTCGCCGCTCGCAGATTATAATTCTTGATAAGTTGATTACGGAGATTCCACAGCTTTCCATAGATAGTCAGGTGAAAGCTGCGGTAGCAGAGTTGGAGAGTTTGGATGCGTTGGAACCAGTGAATCCGCCATCCACATTTCAGGGTACGCTTCGTGAATATCAGTCGGAGGCGCTTGGTTGGATGCTTTTTCTGCAGAGAAGTGGGTTCGGCGGAATTCTGGCGGATGATATGGGTTTGGGAAAAACGGTTCAGATTCTTTCGCTGTTGGAGATGCGCCGAGTTGAAAGCGATAAACCGTCAATTGTGGTGGCGCCGAAGTCGTTGTTGTTTAACTGGCAGGCTGAGGCTGCAAAGTTTGCTCCGCAGATGCGGGTTTTGATTCATTCCGGTTACAGTCGTGACAAGTCAGCACAGAGTTTTAAACATTATGATCTGATTTTGACAACTTACGGGACGTTGACACGCGATGTGGCGAATTTTGATTTTGAATTTGATTACTGCATTTTGGACGAGTCGCAGGCGATTAAGAATGCGGATACGGAAACGGCGAAGGCGATGCGTGTGGTTAATAGTCAACATCGCATCTGCATGAGCGGGACGCCGATTGAGAATTCGGTGGCGGAGTTGTTTAGTCAGTTTGAGTTTCTGAATCCTGGAATGCTTTCACAAAATGCCTCTTTGTCAGCTGCTGTGAAAAGTGGAAAACTTGAACCATATCAAATTGAGAAGGTTCGCCAGGCACTTCTTCCTTTTATATTAAGAAGAACAAAAGAAGAGGTAGCAAAAGAGCTGCCGCCAAAAACGGAACAGGTGATTTTCTGTGAGATGGAAGGGCGTCAGCGGGAGATTTATGATGAGTTGAAAGACTATTATAAAGCGAAACTACTCGGCGCATCCGATGAAAGCGGTGGTTCGATGGAAATGTTGTCGGCGCTATTGCGTTTACGACAGACGGCTTGTCATCCTGCACTGGTTAATAAAGAGTATATAGACACGCAGTCTGTGAAGTTGGAGCTGTTGTTGGAGAAGATTGCGGTTCTTAATATGGAAAATCACAAGGTTTTGGTGTTCTCACAGTTTAAATCTTTCCTTTATATAATAAGAAAGCGTTTAGAGGAGATGGGACTGCAGTACTCTTATATAGATGGATCGGTGAAAGATCGTCAGGCGGAGGTGAATCGCTTCCAAAATGATGAACATGTGAAAACGTTTTTGATTAGTCTTAAAGCAGGAGGTACCGGGCTGAATCTGACTAAGGCTGAATATGTCTTTATTTTAGACCCTTGGTGGAATCCGGCCGCGGAAGCTCAGGCGATTGATCGAGCTTATAGAATAGGACAGCAGAATAGTGTCTTTGCATATCGGATGATTTGTAAGGAGTCGGTTGAAGAGAAAGTAATGCAGATGCAGGCAAAGAAACGGGCAATTGCAGACTCTATTATTAATAGGGAGACTTTAAAACCGTCGGAGTTAACAAAAGAAGACCTTCAATTCTTATTGAACTAGGAGTGCGAAATGGATAAACGGGTAGGTTTTGTCGGAGTGATTGTGGAAGAACGCGTCGAAAATATCGGGCGGGTGAACGAGATAATCAGTGAATATGGTGAAAGCATTGTGGCTCGAATGGGTGTCCCATATAAAGAGAAAGAGTGTTCTGTTATCAATTTAGTGGTAGATATGACCACAGACGATTTGGGTCGATTGACCGGAAAACTGGGTAATTGTCCCGGGGTGTCTGTGAAGTCGGCGTTAAGTAAGGCAAAATGATGAAAAAAGTTGGTG
>DDLT01000184.1 GCA_002340265.1 Lentisphaeria bacterium UBA2565
GCCTCCCTGCCCTTCTCCAGCGCATCCAGACGCAACGAAAAGAATTCAGCCGAATCCAGCTGTAACGCACGCAAACGTTCAAGCGGTCCAGCAAACTGAGTCGTCGCCGAAAGCAAAATCTCTGGAATCTCCTCACCGCCTTCAACCGTATAGTGGCAAACCCCATCACGCTCCTCAACAGCAAGAACAGTCAACGAATCGCCACCCACCACATCAATCTTATCATTCACCTTAAAAATCACACGACAAAGTGGCGCCGACTCCACCGCATAAGTACGCGACACATCCACAGCCGGAAACATAATATTAACCAAAAAATTATCCGACTTCAGCACCACGCCGAGTCCCAATTCTGGTTCAGCGTCACTACCCCAGCGTTGTCCTGGAACAAATTTACTCATATAAAAATCCTTAAAAAAACAGAAAAGTGTTAACACATATCAATCTGCGCCTAAGCTATACAGAACTAATAGAATTTCATTAGCCAACCCAACAATTAAACAAAAAAGGTTCCAATAGTTCACAAGTATACAGTACACGGTATGCAGTTCTATACTGACTTACGATTCCAAAACGGTTCTCACCATGGGCGTGACTGTAGAACCTATATAATAACAAGTCACCGACCTTATTTGAGAGATTTTGTGTGGCTCCTTTGACAGAAAGGTTGCTGTGAATGAATTAAAAATTCAGAATGGTCATCTATGAACAAAAATCCGACGCCATGAAGTAAGAGTCTACTTGACTTTAAACTACAAAAAATATATTTCTCTATTTTTAACAAAATCTGCAAACCTGTCCAATATGCCTTTTAAGACACCGTTTAATCCGATAGGTCGAGAGTAATCTTTAACCTGCAACTTGAAACCTTCCAACTTGTAACCTATTTGAGTTGTATAAATCCAAAGCTTCGTTATTTTGAGCAAAACAAAACGATTTTTGTCAATAAAGTTCAACCACTGGGGTGAAAGACAGAAGTCGTAAACCGTATAATAATCGGATACAAATTCTCAGAAAGAAGTGCCCACTAATAATTTGTTAGGTAAAAATATGAAAAAATACCCAAATATCCAAATAAGGCTGGTGTTTATATTCTGAAGGGAAAAAACGAAGAATACCTCTATATCGGCTCATCTAAACAACTTTGTAGAAGAGTCTCACATTTGACAGCTCTTCAAAATGATAAATCAAACAACTCAGGTTTTTCACATTTTAAAGCTGGATTTGTTCGTGAATATCAAGAAAATGTTGGAGATATTTATGTAGAGTTCATAATTGATGAAGATTACAAAAATATCGAAAAAGATTTAATACATAAGCATAATCCAAAATGGAATAAAAAATAAGTCTAACAAATCGCTGGGTGAAGTTGCTGGAAATGTCGCTTCGCTCCCTTACCTGCTGTCGAACACTTCAATCGTTCTCGGGTTATTTGGATGAATAAAGTAGAACGTAGCATTAACAAAAAAGCTCTGAGATTTTGGTCTCAGAGCTTTTTTATATCAAATTGAATGACGTATTAGATTGTACGTGATTCAATGTAGAAACGTTTTTCGTCGGCTTCACCCATTGAGAAGGTTTTGCGTGGAAGCGGGCCGTTGGCACCGATTTCCGAGAAGAACGTGTCTTTAGTGATTGCTTTCATCAGAATACCAAGATTTCCTTCTTTGGTTCCCAATTCAACTGTTGAATCAGTTCCGTGAATGTAATCTATAGTAGTTTCTGTGTTTGCCGCTAGGAAGTCGTCGAGGAATGCCTGAAGTACTTCGTAGTCCAGTGTCACTTCCGGTTTAGTGATTTTTAGAACGCCGAAGCCTTCTGAACACATTAGACCGTAAGAGTGACAAGATTTCTCAGCTTTGATTTCTGCTTCAACTGCTGCAAGATCGGCAACCGGCATAATTTCGACACTTGCGCCGAAGGTTGCTTCTAGAGCGGCTTTGAATTTGTCTTTATCACGGTTGAAAAGTACGCGGTGAATCGGTTCGAACTCAAGACTCTGGTCGTAGATGTTTTCGATTTCAACAAGTGCGAAACGTCCAGGATCGTTTTCTGGAGCGCCTGCTGCTTTGCGTTCTTCCCAGATTCCTTTTGCTGCCGCAAGTGAGTGGTTTCCGTCACCAACTGCGAAAAGGAAGCCGTCTTCTTTCTGAAGAGATTCTAGAATATCACAGATTTCTGTAAGCTTTTCAACAGAGTCGATTTTCTTACCAACAATGTGACCGCTTTTCTGCATCAGTTCGAAATCGTAGGCTGTAGTAAGTTCTGATTTGTAGTTTTCGATAGCACCGAAAAGTTTGTCTTCTTTATCGTCTACAAGTACCATGATGTGCGGCATGTCAAGAAGCGCATCACGGCGAATGTCCATACGTGGAGGAAGACGGTCAATTACTGTTCCTTCAGTCGGACGAACAAATGCTTTTGTGTCTGCTTTGAAGTCGTACTGCTCTAGATCAACACAAACCATAAGACCTTTACGGCATTCAGCGTGGGCAGTTTTACGCTCAAGGTAGATAAACCCAGGAGCTTGAGCTTCCAGAACGTCACCGTTGATGTACTCTTTCATTACATCCTGAATTTTTGCGACACGTTCTTCTGTGTCGCCATCTTCAAGATAGCACTCAGGTAGAATAATTTTTGCAGTAGAAGGCGCGTCGCCCACGAAATCGTAAACTTCTGCCCAATATTGCGGTTCAGATGAAAACTGATCACAGGCTACAGCAGCCCATTTTGTCATGTCTACACCGCTTTTAGGAAGAAGAATCTCAGGAAGCGCGACACCGATTTTTGCAAATCTTGCTTTTAGATTTTCCATAATAAATTTCCTTTACATAAAAACAGGTTTTTGAAGAGTCTTCAAAAACCTGCATAAAGTTAAAAACTTTTATTAGCTGTTTTTAGCCGCAAATTCTGCCATGAAGTCAGCAAGAGCTTTTGCGCCTTCAACTGGCATTGCGTTGTAAACAGAGGCACGACAACCACCAACTGAACGGTGACCTTTTAGTCCGCTCATGCCTAGAGCTGCAGCTTCTGCCACGAACTGTGCTTCCAGCTCTTCTGAAGGAAGACGGAATACGATGTTCATTTTTGAACGTGCAGATTCTTGAACTGGACAGTTGTAGAAACCGTTTGAGTTGTCAATTGCACCGTAGATTAGTTCAGCACGCGCGTCAGCAAGTTTTGCCATTGCGTCGATACCACCTTGAGCTTTTACCCATTTTAGAGTTTTACCAAGCATGTAGATTGGGAATACTGGTGGAGTGTTGTACATAGAGTCTTTTGATGCGTGGATTTTGTAGTCAAGGTACGCAGTAAGGTCTGTAGAAGTTTCTGCAAGAATGTCGTCACGGATGATAACAACAGCACAACCAGCAGGACCTAGGTTTTTCTGAGCTCCGCAGTATACTACGCCGAATTTAGACCAGTCGATACGACGGCTCATGATGTCTGAAGACATGTCACAAACGATTGGAGCATCAACTTCTGGGAAATCTTGCCACTGAATACCACCGATAGTTTCGTTAGAAGTGATGTGTAGGTATTTAGAACCTTCAGACACTTTAACGTCTGCTGGGTTTGGAAGCGTCATGAATTTGTCTTCTTTACCATCGAAAGCGATGTTGATTGTACCGAATTTCTTCGCGTCAGCAATCGCTTTGTTCGCCCAAGTACCAGTTGCTGTATAGTCAGCAGTACCACCGTTAAGAATGTTCATTGGAATCATTGTGAACTGAAGAGTTGCACCGCCACCAAGGAAAAGGATCTTGAAGTTTTCTGGAATTTCAAGAATCTCACGCATGTCAGCGATCGCCGCCATGTGTACATCATCGTATGGCTTTGTACGGTGACTCATTTCAATCAATGACATACCAAGACCCTGGTAGTCTACGAATTCTGATGCAGCTTCTTCGATACAAGAAAGTGGAAGCGTACATGGACCAGCACTAAAGTTAAAGATACGGTTCATATTAAGAACTCCAAATTTAAAATTAATATATTAAACAGCAAAAAGACCTTCACACCATGCTGAAGGCCTCGAATAATTAGATTAAAGATGCGATAATATCGCAAGCTTCCTGACCAATGCGGCGTAGGTTTTCATCACTACTCGCCCCAAGGTGTGGAAGCATTAATGTGTTTGGAGCAGATAGAATTGGGTAATCTGCTGCCGGTGGATCGTTTGGCCATACGTCACTTGCGTAAGTTGCAACCTTGCCGCTTTCAAGTGCAGCAACCATCGCGTCTGCATCTACAACAGGACCACGTCCAGTGTTGATGACGATTACGCCGTCTTTCATTTTTTCGATAAGTTCAGCGTCGATCATACCTTTAGTCGCAGGATTTAGCGGCGTATGAAGCGATACGTAGTCCGCATCGGCAACTGCTTCTTCAAGAATTTCGCAAACTTCGGCATGATCACTTGGAAGGCTTGGATAACTGTAAGATTTCACAGTCATTCCGAAAGCGGCACAACGTTTTGCAAACTCAGTACCGATATTACCAAGACCTACAACACATACAGTTTTACCGAAAAGCTCAGACCTTTTCAGTCCTTTCTTAAGCCATTTACCTTCTTTCATACCGTTGTGAGCAGCAACTATGTGGTTTGGAACTGCAAGCATCATAGCAAATGCAAGCTCTGCAACCGCGATCGCAGGTGACTTAGGTGTGTTGCGAACAGTAATGCCTTTAGATTCAGCGTATTTTACATCGATGTTATCGATACCAACACCACCGCGGATGATGATTTTCAGGTTTGGAGCCTGATTGATCCACTCTTTAGTACATTTAGTTTTGCTACGAACAAGTGCAACTTGAGCCTCTGCCAAACGGCTGATGTCAGTTGTCACTTCACCAAATTGGCTAAGTTTTTCCTCTAGAGATGCATCAAATGCGTCACAGATAAGTAAAAGCATAAATAGCCTTACAGTTATTATTTAACATTTAAAAAATTGAACTTTTATCAATATCTTTTAAAATTACTCGAGAAAGATAATCAAAAGCCTCACTCTTTCAACGTTTTGAACACATTTTTAATCAACTTCACACATTTATTTTATATGTAACATTTGACGCTTCCCACACAGCAAACAGGTGTCTCTGATTGAGCAACAAACCCACCTATTTTCTGCATAAAAATGTCCATACTGTTAAACCATCAACAAACCGATAAAAAATCTAAAGTAGTCATTTTTTAAATATATCAGCTAAGTTTTGGATTGTTCTTCATAAGTGGTTGAGACTGAATTTGTCACTATTATTTTCTGCGCTCCAAAAGCATTAAGGAGGGAAAAATGAGACCATAAACACCGCTGACAACTACTTTTTCGCATCATAAATAATCTGTTTTTTTTAGATGTAGAGAAAATGCCATCACACTATCGTTAATGCAGGAGTTGGGAACTTTGGCTGTAACTTCCTTTCCAAATGTGTGTCAGGGTTTGAAGCCAGTCTCTTTTAGAGAAATGGAAATATCATGATTTAGACGATTTATGGGATTTAAATCTGAATTTTGGCTATAAATTAGCACCTCAAACGCGTTCCTACTGTTCTCTGGAAAACCTTCTGGATGACAAATATTCAACAGTTTTCAGGGACTTGTAGGCGTTAAACATCAATTCTAAGAAAAGATACAGATATGAGCCACGAACCATTAAATACGGGTAAACAACCAAACAGCGAATTTGTTGATCGCCTGAATATTCAAGATAAAATGAAAAAAATCGGACAGAAGATTCTTGTCATGTCCGGTAAAGGCGGAGTCGGTAAAAGTACCGTATCTGCGAACCTTGCAACCGCCCTCGCCTTGGAAGGCTATAAGGTCGGATTAATTGATGTGGATCTTCACGGACCGAGCATTCCGACAATGTTCAACATCAACGGAAAACAGCTTCGTATGGCTCCAAGCGGTGATATTCTACCCTTCCCTGTTTCAGATAATCTAAAAGTGATTTCTGTAGGCTTATTTCTAGAATCAGAAGATCAGCCAGTAGTCTGGCGCGGCCCGATGAAAATTGGAATGATCAAACAGTTTCTAAAAGATGTGGAATGGGGAGAGTTAGACTTCCTAATCATCGATTCGCCTCCGGGAACTGGAGACGAACCACTTGGTGTTGCACAGCAAGTTGGCAAACTTGATGGAGGAATTGTCGTCACAACGCCTCAGGAAGTCGCCGCGGCTGATGTACGTAAAAACATCAACTTTGCGCACAAACTGAACATTCCGATTGTCGGAGTTCTGGAAAATATGAACGGTTTTACCTGTCCGCATTGTGATGAAGTCACCTACATCTTTAAATCCGGTGGAGGCAAGCAACTTGCAGCTGGCATGAAAGTGCCGTTTTTAGGAAGTCTTCCAATTGATCCGGAAATTGTAGAAGCGTGTGATTCAGGGAAACCATACGTCGACTCATTCGGTAAAACTACGACAGCCAAGCTGTTTCTGGAGATGATTCAACCAATCATCGACAACTATGAAAAACTAAAAGCCGAAAAAGCTAACGCCTAAATAAAACTCCCGGTCTCAAACGACCGGGAGTATACTTTTCCGGCAAATAGAAGTACAAAGACTGAGGTAAAAGACTAAAATCAAAAACCGCATAACAGCCCGGCGCAAACTCCCCCCCCAAAAAAGTATCCAATAATAAGTTGTTTTAAAAAGGGAAACATGAAATTAAAACGAACAATTATGCAAATTCTCTCCTTAGGCTTTTTCTGTTTTATTATCGTGTTTTACGGTTGTGGACTTAGAGAATATTTATTAGACACAGATGCAGACAATATTTCGATCTACTTCTTTTTAACAATTGCCCTATTTGTCGCTCAGTTTTATTACCTTGTTTATACAATAAAATGCCCAAAATGCCATACCGCTCTACTAAAACCTAATCACTGCTCTTGGTCTATTTCACCCATGCTCCAATTTCTTATAGGATTCCCTAGGGTTAAATGCCGGAATTGCCAAAACGAAATTAAAATATAGGTATAACATCTATCTAGCTATTCTTGCCGATGCGGCATGAAGTTAAGAGTTCGCTTTTGGTAAAACTTCTACTTTACTGCCATGAACTGATCCATTTTTTTTACAAAACCCACCAAATTAGTTTGACACAAAACTAAAGTCAACTATTTTCGTTTGCCATCAAACTAAATTACCCCTGTGAGGAAATTATGAAAAAATTATTTGAGAAAACTACGCTGGCGAATATGGAGCTTAAGAATCGATTTGTCAGAAGTGCGACCTGGGAAAATATGACGACTGAAGATGGTCACCTAACACATAAACTTTATGATATTTATGAAGAGTTGGCTAAGAATGAGGTTGGCTTGATTATCACTGGCTACGCTAATGTGGTTAAAGAGGAGCAACCAAATCCAGGTATGATGGGGATTTATGATGACTGCTTCATACCTGAATATCAAAAGTTGACAGGTTTAGTGCATAAACACGGATCGAAGATTGTAAAACAGATTGCTTATGGCGGTACAAAGACTTCGTTCAATGTCGGTGAACGGGTGATTTTTGCTCCAAGTGAAGTGGCTGAACGTGGTACTGGCACTTTGGGAAAAGAGATGACGAAAGCCGATATCGACTATATTGTTGATGCTTTTGCTCAAGCTGGACGACGCGCGAAAGAAAGTGGTTTTGACGGTGTAGAGATTCATGCAGCTCATACATATTTAATTAATCAGTTTTTGAGTCCTTACTATAATAAACGAACCGATGAATACGGTGGTTCACTAACTAATAGAATGCGCTTTCTTATTGAAATTTATCATAAAATGCGCGAACTGGTCGGCGAAGATTATCCAATTCTAGTGAAGTTGACTGCTACGGAATTCTTTGAATCCGGTCTGACTTTTGGTGAAACAATGCTGATTTGCCTTAAGCTTCAAGAGTTAGGTGTCGCTGCCATTGAAATTAGTGGTAATATTCATGGGAAGGCCAGAGGAATGGTCGGCGAAGAGTTCGACGGGTTTACAATTCAGAAAGAGGGTTATTTTGTTGACTATGCGAATTCAATCGGTGAATTGATTAATATTCCGGTAATTACGGTTGGCGGGTTTCAGAATATTGATGCAATTAAAGCAATTTTAAACAAAACACATGTTGATTATTTTGCGCTGTCAAGACCTTTACTTGCAGAGCCAAATTTGATCAGCAGATGGGCAAATGGTGATAAAGCTAAGGCCAAATGCGTAAGATGTTCAAAATGCAGAACATCAGAAGGGAACTATTGCACTGTTTTTAATAAAGTAGGGTAGTTTCTCCCCCTTCTTATTGAAACAGTTTTCCATAAAGCTTGAAGGATGTAGGGATTTTACTGTCTAGCCCAACATCTCTCCAGCATTTTTTGAAAAAATTTTTTTTATTTTGCAGGCAGTAAATTCAGTACTTATATTAATAAACTATGACCATACTGCGCCGATTTCAGGATATAGAACGTGTGCCATGAACCAGCAGTCTATTGGTACTATTAGGAGCCTTACCGTGATTTTTAACACTTTCAGTAAACAGATTTTACTTCGCTATAGTGATTCGATCACCAGTAAAGGTATCCCCCCAGTTAAAAAGCGCTCCATAATCATACTAATTCATCACTTTGGGGACAAGTCCTTGTCTGGTATTTAATGCTTGGCTGTCAGGCTAATTATAACTTAATTAATAATACCACTTAGCTTAAAACTGATTTTTAAACAAAGCTAATCTAAAAACCAAAGAATTAGATGCTAAAACCCAAAAACGCCGACTTTCTTGCGAGAGTCGGCGTTTTTGTTTAAAGCGAAATATGATTACTCGGAGTCTGTTGAAGTTTCGTAAAGGAAGCAGCGG
>DDLT01000285.1 GCA_002340265.1 Lentisphaeria bacterium UBA2565
GTTGTCTTTGAACCAGTTAATTCCATAATATATTTTATTTGGCCATTTACTGAGCTTAAGGGGAAGTAGTTTTACTCGAAAAAATAAAGCAAGAGATAGTCTATGCGATCCATCTATTAACTCCAAGTTGTTTCCAACTGCCAAAGGGCTGTTGTAGTTGAGTCCATTTTTTCTAACGCTTTCAATGAGGTTTCTAAATCTCTCTTCTGATCCAGGAAATGGCCCTCGCTTATTTTGCATTTTTGAGTAAAGTTTAAACCCATAACTATTTTTATTAAAAAAATCTTCTATAGCCAAGTATCTGACAATTGTGTCATAACGATTAAACTCACCATTTTCGAATTGGCTGGATAAAAACTTATCAGTACTCTGCATTATAAGTAGTTTATTTTGATGCAAAAAATCACTAATTTTTTTCTGATTGATTCTTTTTCTTAAGATTGAAAACATATAATCCCTTTTTTATTACTTTTTTTTCAAATGATTACGAAGTATTATTTCTGCAAACTCACGAACAGCACCATCGCCTCCTTTCCTTCTTAATTGCACTATATTAGAAATCTCTTTTATTTCATCCACTGCATTAGCAGGACACGCCGCTAAGCCAACGCTCATTAAGAGTTCCAAACAATTTAAGTCATCACCGATATATGCAACCTCACCTAAAGTAATATTCTCTTTTTTACAGATTTCTTGAGCAACCTGAAGTTTTCCTTTATTTTCTTGTCCTTGGTATAGATAATCTACCTTTAGTTTTTTCCCTCTATTCTCTACGATTGCTGTATTCTCACTCGTAATAATACCGGTCTTAATTCCACTCTTTCTTAAGATTTCAAAGCCCTTCCCATCATGAGTATTGAATTTCTTAAGCTCTTCACCATTCTCTCCATAATACATGCCTGCATCTGTAAGTGTGCCGTCAACATCTGACAAAAAAAGTTTTATTTTAGAAAATGTTTTCTTACAAAGTATATACTTGCGCATCAGTCTTTCTGCTAAATGCCAGTCATCTTCCTCATCTATCTCAACTGCTGTATATTCTGGCATCTCATGTATACCAATTCTTCCACTTAACCTATTCTCATTTTTCTTGATATTACCAACATAATTGATATAGAAGGCTCCATTCTCCATTAGCATCCCTTTAAAATCCTGTCTACGTGGGCGTGATCTGTAATCGTAGTTCAAAGGGATATTTTCATCCGACCAGAAAAACCTTTTAGTTCTTACACATGTGAGTAGCGAGTCCACATCCTTGCCATGCATTTTTGCAATGGCTAGGTCAAAATCTTCCGTCTGGGTTAAAGGAGACGTTGCTTGAACAAGAAGGAATAGATCACTGTCGTCAAACGTATTCTTTCCGATAAATTCGAGTATAACAGACTCTGTACTAGAGGTATCTGCCGCATTCTCAGCTTCTCGGTCATAAACATGAACTTTTGAAAGATTAAAGCTATTGACAACCTTGGTAATCTCACCACAGTCAGTTGCAACGTAAACTATATCAATATAAGCAGAATCCTGCAGGGCCTTCAAGCTCCAATAAACTAATGGTTTTCCGCAAAAATTTTTTATATTTTTTTGTGGAATGGATTTACTACCCCCTCGGACAGGAACAAATGCAATATTCATTTTCTATTTCCTATTCTTAAGTTTTTCTCTTTGGATTTTCTCGATAGGTAGTATTTCATTGTCTTTATAGCGTAAAGCGCTATAGCAAGCTGTTAAATTCCTGACTAAATATTGGAGGCCTTGTGGTTCCAATGAAGCAGCGTGATCTGTACCTTTCCAAGTTCGGTCTTTGGTAAAATGCCTTTCTATCCAGCGAGCGCCAAGAGTATAGGCAGCCAGGTCCAAGGCAATGCCCAAGTGATGCCCCGAAAAGCCAATTTCATTTACCCTTTTCCCATATTTTTCGTAGAGCCAGCTAATCTCTAGCAACGCCACATCTTCAGCTGGTACAGGATAGCCAGAAGTGCATGAATAAATTAAGAGTCTCGACTTTGCTTGATTTGCTTGTTCGAAGAAAGAAACAATTTGCTCTACTTCACTTTTAGTTGTCATTCCTATCGAAAGTTGCACTTGCCCCTTAAATTCATCTCTTAGGATTTTTAACATTTCGTAATTATTATTACATGCAGAAGGAACTTTCAAAAATGCAGGTTTGAGTGTAATCATTTCCCTTGCACTCGTAACATCCCAAACAGATGTACTATAAACTATGCCGATATTATCGCAGTATTCTTTTAATTCTTTATGTTTTTCAATAGAAAATTCTAAAAATTCTCTATGAGCTCCATAAGTGTCACCATACGAATTGTAAGGGCTCGGATGAGGTGCGTTATACTGCTCTTCAGTCAGTAATTCTTTGTTGGTTCTTTTTTGGAATTTGACATAGCCTGCTCCAGATTGTTTTGCTAAGTCAATTAATTCCTTGGCGATATTGATCTGTCCCATATGGTTACAACCAATTTCTGCAATAATTTTGGGCTCTTTATAATTAAATTCAAAAGACATTTTACTCACCTTAACTTAATGTATTCTTAGATTTATCTTCAAGTTCTTTTTTCCACGAACGTATTATTTCATTTTCTTTAAGTTCGTTGTGAATGTAATTGTTTTTTAGAATCTGCCAATGAGTTTCTTTTGAGAAATCCTCGTAAAAGTGTTTGCCAACTTTTAAAGAAAGTTCAGTCTCTGTGTAGGAGAAACCATAAACATTGTTGAAATTAAGCTTATTCATTTTTCTTAAGTAGTACATTGCAATAAAACCAGCTCGTCCAGTTACAAAGGAGCCATTGGGTCTTGTCCCAAAAAAGTTTAGTTGATACACTTCAGGGTTTAAGAGACAGCATTTACTCAAATGGTTTTTACCTACTTCTAATAGAAAATTAAAAAAACTATTTGCTAAAATCTCTCTTTTAATGATGTCTCTATTTATACAAATTAGCTTCAATTTGTCTAGCTGTTTTACATTAAAAAGAACATGGTTGAAATCATGTGTGCAGTGCCCGCCAATCCAAATAGTTGTTTTAGTACCCGCACTTGACTCATACCCTGTTAAGTTAAAGTAGTTAAACCTTATTACATCTTCACAGGCATCAATAGCGTTACCACTATCCATTGTTTGAGAACCATTCCCCACTATTGCTACAGAGCTTGAATTCTGCAGAGCATTTTTGTATGCGTCAACAAAATCTTGTCTCTTTATTTGTTTCACTAGTTCATTGATAGTGTCATATCTCTCGCCGCTAATTAGTTTAAGATCCACAAGTTTTTCAACAACGGGAAAAAACCTTTCAAGTCTTTTTGGGTTAATTTCTTCTGCCGAACTCATTTTTGAAAAAAGTTGAGTTAACTTAGAAATATCACAATTTTTTGCATATTTGTTTAACTTTCTATATTTTTTATTTAATTTCTGTAAATAACGTTCTTTTAACCTTTCTTTAATTTTTTTTGAAGGTATTAGCGGGTATAAATATTTTATAAGAATTTTATTGTGCATAAACAGTAAATAGCCGTTTTATAGTTAGCATATTAGTTTTTCAAACTTGTTATTTGGCTTTATATACAAGTTGACGTGGAGGTAATTTAGTTATTATTTTTATTTGCACCAGTTTCTGTGGCTGGAACACCAACGACTACTACCTCAGGATTAACATTTTGGGTTACAACGGCTCCAGCCCCAATAGTCGCATTTTCTCCGATTGTGACTCCAGGGAGTATGACTGCTCCAGCGCCGATTGAAGCCCCTTTTTTTACTATTATTTTATCGAGTTTAAATGATTTATTTCCCGATCTAGGGTATCTGTCATTGCAGAATGTTACATTAGGTCCGATAAAAACATCATCTTCAATGGTTATTCCATCCCAAATCTGCACTCCACTTTTTATAGTAACTCTATCGCCTATTTGTACATCATTTTCGATAAAGCAATGAGAACAAATGTTACAGTTTTCACCAATCACGGCTTCAGGCAAAACTACGCAAAATTGCCATATATTTGTCTTTTCTCCAATATGAATTGAGTGAATATCTGAAAGTTTATGACGCATATTGCCTCCTATACATTTAATTTATCTTTGATATTTTATTGGCAATTTTAGCAATTCTTTCTCTTTTATTTCTTATAAAAAATAAGTTTATTATCAATAAAAAAGTAGACATGATAAAATTAAAGAAAAAGAGCTTGATAGATTTATATTTTTTTATGCTTTTGATATCAAATGCTGTAGCTTCGGCAATATATTTATCATAAATATTAGCCTTTACGCTAGACACATCTTTAAAATTTCTTTCATTTAAAAAGTAGTCCTCTAACATTTTGAAACTATTATTTTTCTCAAAAAAGTTTCTAGAACGTTCTGATTGATCTTGTAATAAATCTGGCTCTAAAGATGAGAGTTTTCTCAAGAATTCTTGTATAGTTTTCCAAGTTAAAGATTCTGGATAAATGAAGTCGCAATGTGACATTCTCGTGGTGCCATTATATGATAATATAGGGATTCCCGAAGCCATTGTTTCAAGAGCAATTTTGTGTGAAACAGTAGGGAAAGGCATGATAAAGATAGAGACTTTATGCTCTAACATGGACTTTCCTAAATCTTCAGTCCATTCAATATTAATAAACTTATCTTTGAAGCTTAAGCCTGCTTTCTCAAACTTAACTTTAGCTATTTTTTTTTTTTAATCAGGGATTGTACCATAGTGAATGTGATGTCCACCGGTCTTTTTTATGGAATCTATTAGCAAATCTATATAATCTATATGTCCATTTTCAAGTTTATAGTATCTAGCTGCTGCACAGGCCGTTATCACTACTTTATCAGAGGGATTGTAAGGTATTTGATCTCCATGTCTCTTATCTTCATTCCAACATGGGATAAAAATAACTTTTTCGCTATAATATTTACTTAATACTTGATAATCTACGATTCTTTTAGTTATGTAGGTGGTGTATGATGTATTATCTAATCCAAGAGAAAAACCATGATCAAAAGAGAAAACACAAATATTTTTCTCAAAAATACCTGATTGATTTAAGCTATTTAGAAAAATATTATTGTGACCTTTATAAAAATACGCTTTAGATATTTTTTCTTTAATCAATTCGCCAAAGACATTGGATAGATTTCGCTTCACTCCTTTCTGTATTAGAAATTTAACTGTTAAATTTTGGCAGGTGGCAAGTTTATTTTTAACAAAGAGGTCTAAACTACTTTCTTCTACATCGGTGAAGTATATTTTTTTATTAACTTTATCACCGTAGATGTTTAGAATGTCTAATATTTCATAAAAAATGCCTCCACCACTTTGTGTAAGAGCTGAGATAAAAATAGCTATAGTGTTATTGTATTTTTCCTCTTTTTTTAAAGGGCTGTGCCCCATTTGATTTAATGTGATTCTACCTATACTTTCACAAAAAGAGTCTACTGTTTTAGACTTATATAAACTAGAAAACTTATAGTCCCTTTGGTTAAATGCGATCCTTTTTGTTTGTCTGAAGAGCTTATCAAGTAATTCATCAAGATCTTGGAATGAGTTAGATTGGGTATGGTTCTTCTGAAGTTTCTTTATGCTTTTATCAAATGCTTTTACTTCTACTTTGCTTGTTGCAAAATAATCTTTTAAGAATACTAAAAATTTAAGGTTTCTATTTTTCTTTTGCTTGATATCTAACTTGCCCCATATTCCCTTTCTGTTGAACCTATAAGCTGACCCACAAAAACTCAACGCTTTAACCTTTCCTCTTGTGTGCTTCAATATAAAAAATGTCCTTGGGTTATCCCCTCTCATTGCATCTTCCTTAAAAGACTCTGGAACACTAGTTTCTCTAAAAATATTTCTATAAAGGTAGGATGATGTGTG
This sequence comes from Lentisphaeria bacterium UBA2565, assembly GCA_002340265.1. GTDB lineage: Bacteria > Verrucomicrobiota > Lentisphaeria > UBA2565 > UBA2565 > UBA2565. The sequence continues at coordinate 5,870 of DDLT01000285.1, forward strand.
ATAGTATGGTAAATATGAATACTCTAGAAAAAAATCATAAGAAAAATCTTTTACTGTAGAGCTAAGAAGTTTCAGTTTATTTTCGTTCTTAAACATAAGTGTATCATGGCACACTGCAACATATTCAAGAGCTTTATCACCATCTAAGAAATCTACTTGCCTTTGTAACTTATCTTTTATCGTATAAAAGTCGTCGCCATCAAGCACACAAAAATATTCACCTTTAGCTTTAGATATTAAATTATAAAAGGAAATAGCATTCCCGTAGTTCCCACTATTTTGTATAAGTTTGATGTTATTATATTTCTCACTATATCGACTGATAACGTCGACGCTTTTGTCTGAAGAGTAATCATCACAGATAATAATCTCATAGTTAAAAGAGGTCTCTTGCATTAGGACTGAGTCTAGTGCTTGAGCTATATGCTTCTCCTCATTAAAACATGGGATTAAAATTGACACTTTAATCATATACTTATTTATCCTAATTTTTTAAACTTTCTTCTTTGAAAACACTAAATTCATGGATGTAGTCATTCTCATCGTAGTGTTCACTGGCAAAAACTAGAACAACGCAATTAGGAGAGAAATCCCTTAACTCTCTCCAAACCAATCCTTTCTTTATATGAACTCCAATATCATCTTCGGATAAGTGAATACTTTCTTTTATTCCTTTCCCATCGTCTAAATCCAACGTAAAACTACCATGAACGCAAATAATTACTTGTTCTAAACTGTAGTGAGCATGTTTTCCTCTTATAGCTCCATCATCATTGGTAGGGGCAGAAATAAAGTAACACCTTTTAACTTTAAAAGGTATATTTGATTCCTTAAACTCTGTTCCAAACTCTATTGGTACTAAATCTCCACGTCCATCTGAAAATTTATTGAACTTTATAGTATTGAACATATATCCTCGCAGTTTTAAGTTTGACTTAGTCATTCGTGGTAATCCCATAATGCTTTTTGTGCGCTAGTCACGTATGAATAAGTCACGTGTATAAACTTTTTCTTTTACATCTTCAAGAGCTGAATCCATCCTGTTTGTTATGATGACATCGCAGTAATCTTTAAATTCCGTTAAATCCTTTATAACAGGAGAATTGAAAAATGTATCTTCTTTCAAAGTTGGCTCATAAACGACCACATTAATACCTTTAGCCTTGATTCTTTTCATGATTCCTTGTACCGCAGATTCCCGGAAATTATCGGAATTACTTTTCATTGTTAGGCGGAAAATACCGACAGTGCTAGGTTTTTTAGAGATTACCATCTCTGCAATATGGTCTTTTCTCGTTTTATTTGCATCAACAATTGCAGACATAATGCTTTGTGGGACGTTGGTGAAGTTGGCAAGCAGTTGCTTTGTATCTTTTGGTAAACAATATCCACCATAGCCGAATGATGGGTTGTTGTAGTGGGAGCCAATGCGCGGGTCTAAACCAATCCCATCGATAATTTGTTTGCTATCTACCCCTCTGATTTCAGCAAATGTATCCAGCTCATTAAAAAAGGCAACACGCATTGCAAGGTAAGTGTTGGCAAATAGCTTTATTGATTCAGCTTCAGTAGAATTAGTTAAAAGTATCTGTTTACAGTTGTTCTTTGAACCTTTTGCAAGGAGGTTGGCAAAAGTCTTCCCTTTATCAGAGCTGTCTCCCACTATTATACGAGATGGGTATAAGTTGTCATGCAGGGCTTGCCCCTCTCTAAGAAATTCTGGTGAAAAAATTATGCTATGTTGAGAATTCGATTTATTAAGTTTTTTTGTGTAACCAACTGGAACGGTAGATTTTATGATGATTGTTGCCTTGGTCCTGTTGTACTTTACTATGTCACTAATAACGCATTCAATAGAACTCGTATCAAAGTAGTTTTTCACAGGGTCATAATTAGTTGGTGTGGCTATTATAATAAAATCAGCATCTGAGTAAGCTCTAGCTTTGTCTGTAGTAGCATCAAGGTTAAGCTTTTTATTTGTTAAGTAGTTTTCAATCTCATTATCTATTATTGGTGATTTCTTGTTATTAATCATTTCAATTTTAGCCACGTCAATATCTAATGCTATTACCTTATTATGCTGTGCAAGAAGTATTGCATTGGATAAGCCAACATACCCTGTTCCGACTACTGTTATTTTCATATTTATATCCTTAGTTAAACTGGATGTCGTACAATTTTTTGTATAAGCCTTTTTTCTTCAGCAGTTCTTGGTGGCTACCTTCTTCTTCTAGTTTGCCATCTTTAATCACACAAATTTTGTCGGCATGTAAAATTGTTGAAAGTCTATGTGCAATTACAAACGTGGTGCGTCCCTCCATCAAGGTGTTAAGAGCTTCTTGGATCTGTTTTTCTGATTCGGTATCTAGGGCAGACGTGGCTTCATCAAGCAATAGAATTGGAGCATCTTTCAGCAAGGCGCGGGCTATTGAAATTCTCTGTTTTTGTCCACCAGAAAGACGAACTCCTTTTTCACCTACACGGGTTTCGAATCCGCCAGGTAGTTCATTTGTGATAAAATCGTAGCAGGCCGCTAGTTTGGCTGCTCTTATAATCTCTTCATCAGTTGCATCAAGTTTGCCGTAACGGATGTTGTCGGCTACTGATCCGTCAAAAAGGAATACATCCTGATGGACGAAGGCAATGTGTTCGCGAAGCGAATTAAGTTCATAATCTTCAAGATTTACTCCGTTAATTTCAATATGTCCACTGTCTAGATTATAGAAGCGCGAAATTAGATTCATTATTGTGCTTTTACCGCTGCCCGATGGCCCGACAAATGCGCAGACAGTTCCGGTTTTTACAGAAAAGGAGAGGTTATTAATTACTTTTCCTTCGTCTTTTTCGTACGAGAAGTTGACGCTTTTGAAGTTAAAATCGGCTTTTGATGAATCAAAAAGTTTTGCATTCACTGATTGAGTAATTTCCTTTTTGGTATCAAGGAATTTATACACACGCTCAGCACCAATAAGTCCATTCTGAACCGCTGTATTGATATTAAGTAGTGACTTTAAGGGTTTATATGCCGCTGTCATGGATATCAAAAATGCAACAAAATCACCCACAGTCATCATGCCGTTAGATATTAAGTAACCTCCAGTCCAGAGAGAAATTGCCAACCCGAAACCAATAAAAGTTTCCATAATTGGTGTCTGCGCTTCATCGACTTTAACACGCTTAACACCGTGTTTGTAAAGTTTACGTTCAAATTGATAGATGCGTTCTGTTTCATGATCTTCTCGAACATAGGATTTGACGGTTTTTAAGCCGTTCATCACCTGAAGCATTAAGGAGGAATGCTGATTTCGGATATCAAACAGTTTTTTGGTAGCTTTGCGTATTTGACTAACAATGAGCTTGACTGAAATTCCGATGGTCGGCACCAGAAAGATGAGTACAAAGAACATTTGTCTTCCATAGTAAGCCATGATTCCCACCATGATAATACAGGTGATTAAACTCCTGATTGCTTTTGCCAGAGTACCTGTGGCGATTGAGAGCACCGCTCCGGCTTCGACATTGATGTGATTTAGAAGGCGTCCTATGCTGGACTTGTTTATATAATCTAAATCCAGCTTTATGATGTGTGCGACAATGCGGCGACGTAAATCAATCCCCGCCCTCATTCCTGCGATACTCATAGTGATTTTTCCGAAATAGAGGAGTATGTTTTTCAAAATATAGGCGCTAACTAGAAAGATTCCTATTTGGTTCAATGTTTCCATATTTTTACCAATGAAGCCCTCATCAAGTACCTTTTTTAAAAGGGTGATTGTATAGCCTTCACCAGCTGCTGATAGCGCCATTAAAATTATTGCTGTAATAATTAGCCTGAGCTGTGGTTTCACCACTTCTTTGAAAATTCTTTTTAAAAGGCTGTAATCAACAGCTTGATCTATCTTTTTCTTTCTTTTACCCATAACTGATTTGGTTAATTTGTGTTTAGATACTGTGTTATACCACGCATGGTAGATTTTTTTGTATTCTTATGTGCCCTATTGAGGATAAAGTTATAGTACAAAAGTTAAGATTACACCCATCAAAAGTATAAAGTAGCTTTGGTTGATTGCTCGCTGGTAAAATAGATACCATGAATGTCATATGTTAGAGTTTTTTTATCTCCCGTCATTGAAATTAATACCATAGGAACGATATACAATTTCCATGTTACAAAAAAGTTAGTTTACTCCCAGACGTTCAAGTTGATAGCTTCCATTAAGGACATTTTGACACCAGCCGTTCTGGTTTGCTAAATACCATTCGACAGTTTTTCTAATGCCTGTTTCGAAGGTTTCTTGTGGTTTCCAACTCAATTCTTCTTCAATTTTCGACGCGTCAATCGCATAGCGCAAATCATGTCCGGGACGGTCTGCTACAAATGTAATTTGTTCTTCATACTTCTTCTCTTTTGGCACTAGCTCATTCAGAATTGAACAGATTGTCTTCACAACTTCTAAATTTGTCTTTTCGTTGTGTCCACCGATGTTGTAAGTTTCACCAATTTTACCTTCAGTTGCAACCTTCACCAATGCTCTTGCGTGGTCTTCAACATAAAGCCAGTCACGAATCTGTGAACCGTCTCCATAAATCGGTAGCGGCTTTCCGGCTAACGCATTTAGAGTTACCAAAGGAATCAACTTTTCAGGAAAGTGAAAAGGGCCATAATTGTTTGAGCAGTTGGTTACGAGAGTCGGGAGACCGAATGTTCGGTTCCATGCTCTTACTAAGTGATCTGATGATGCTTTTGAAGCAGAGTAGGGAGAACTTGGCGCATACGACGTCTCTTCAGTAAACAGATCTTCTGGACCTTCCAAGTCTCCATACACTTCGTCAGTTGAGATATGGTGGAACTTAAATATTTTTTTCGCATCATCGGACAGGGTAGAATAGTGTTTTCTTGCAGCTTCAAGCAGGGTGTAGGTGCCGACTATGTTTGTTTGAATAAATGCTCCCGGTCCGTCGATAGAGCGGTCCACATGTGATTCGGCTGCCAAGTGCATTATGATGTCAGGTTGATACTGGGCAAAAACACGTTCCACTTCTGACTTGTCACAAATGTCAACTTTTTCAAAGGCGTATCGGTTGCTGTCGGAAACTGAAAGAAGTGATTCAAGGTTTCCTGCGTAAGTCAATTTATCAACGTTAACAACTGAATGCTCGGTATCTCTAATTAGGTGACGGATTACTGCTGAACCGATGAAGCCAGCTCCGCCTGTTACAAAAATTTTCATATTTTATTTCCTTTGTTTGCCACAAAGAGCACAAAGTGCTCAAAGGGTTTTATAGTGTACTGCTTCAGCGGTAGTT
>DDLT01000284.1 GCA_002340265.1 Lentisphaeria bacterium UBA2565
TTGTTTGTTTGTTTTTTTTGTAAGAAAACCACGGTCACCTTTTCAAAGCAAGAGCAACAAGAAGCCTTAATCAATAAGGCAATGAGAACCTTAATCAATAAATTTTGTCTCCTTTTTTTTTTGCGCTTTCCATAGATATGCCGGCCAAAGCTCCAAATCTGTTACATTAGAGGCTGGTAAATATTACTACGTCGTTGGACTACAGAAGGGCACAGAGTCAACCGACTCACTCTCCGTTGGGGTACGTTTGCCCAGCGGTCGCTTCATGAGACCTATCACGAAAGAAATATTACAGTGGAGAATGCCGGGTAAGAAAGAATAAATACAGATTGTCATTTATTCACGGTGTAAATAGCTTCACGAATTGTAAGATTTTAATAAAGTGGAAAGGGGATAACAGAGGCTGTATGCTAGTATGTACTGACAGACAAGAAAGATAATTTTAGATTACAATTCTGCATGTTTCACTTATGCAGGTGAATTATTCGGATTGGTATGTACCTAATTCAGATGGTTCATGTTTTGTTCTTTTTATTGAACTACAATTCTCTATTCAAGTTTTCTAACTTTAGACGAATTTTTGTAACATTATTGGAAATCCATTAAGTACGCTTCGGCTTTTTTCAAAATTCACAAAAAAAGAAAATTCTGCACAGTTTCGATCATTGCATAAATCAGAAATGAACGAAGAGATCGAAAATTTTCACTTACAGCATACAAGATAAGATTCATTTAATTACTTAAAACAGACTGTGTAAACTACTTTTGTACCATGTAGACAGTTGGTAACCAATTTTGTTTTTTTCTTCTCGAGGTGATCCATTCGCTGGTGTAATCCGTGAAGTTTGGCAAGACATCCCTGGCTACAGAATAATGGATCTCACTTCTAATCCAAACTTCCCAAACAACCCATCAAGTATTGAGGTGTTGGACAAATTCGACGCACCACATAATGTTGACGATAATTACGGCTCAAGAATACGAGGTTTCTTCAAGGCGCCAGAGAGTGGACTATACAGGTGAGCAGTAATCCTAATTGAGTTACTAATAGCAACAACAATGATAATTTTGTTACCTTTTTTGACAAACATAACCTTTCAAGTTTTTAAACAAATAAAATTTTCTCGAAAAAATTACATATTGTATTGAAGATAAGACATAAATTGTTATTTTTATGAGTGACTTTATGGGGTTTTTAAATAAAAAAAGTATTAAAAAGGCTTATTATGAGAGTAGGAAAAATGATTGGGACTGTTGCTCTGGCGACATGTCTGGGCGCTTTCGCAGCCGACGAAAAGCGCAAACGTTACCTTATTCCAGACTTAGAATATGGAATGGAAGTTCTGACGGGATATACTTCAAATGCGAACTATGATCGAAACGAGGAAGGTTCAATGACTGTAACTTTCCGACCGTTCCTTACTTATGATAAGGAGTTTGGGGCATTTGATTTGACACTTTCTTATAACCCTGAAATGCGCTGGTATGAAGTTCGTGATAGTGCCGACAGTGTGGAATGGGACCATGTATTTAGCTTAGATTCAAATATCGAAATCACACCGACTATGACTCTGGAAGTTAAAGATAAGTTTTTTAACATAAAGAGTGATGATGTTCAGGACTTTGGTGGTGTGACACAGAGTGGTGGCGATAATGACTATGTTCGCAACGTGTTGAATCTTGATTATGAATGGGAATTTCGTAAAGGTACGTTCCTTACTTCTGGTTATACAAATGAATACTTAGAGTATGATGATCAGGACAATGAGTACCGTAATGGAAAAGCAAATGAAGTTTATTTAGGCTACAAACGTGCTATTAATGCAGATAGTCGCATTGGAGCAAAATTGGTTTATGGACGTGCCAATTTCTGGGAATCTGCGCGCACAAATACCATTGATGGCGTAACCAAGACTACAGACCGTGATTCAGAATGGTATCGCGCTTTGCTTACAGGTGAAATTTCTGATGGCCCATGGCGCTACAATACTGAACTTGGTTTAGATTACCATAAAGTGACAGGTGATACTTTTGATGGAGTTGATGATACTAATGCAAAACCTTACGCAAAGTTGAAAGTTGACTATTACCTTGATTCAAAAGGTAGCCGTGTACTTACTGCTGAAGCTGCATATAGAACTATTCCCTCATATCAGGAAGAAGTTTACTTTGCCGGTCAGGCAAAAGGGCGTTTAGGATATAAACATAAATTTAGCGATCGTCTTGATCTAGCTCTGACAGCAACTTATGACGACATCTACTACGATCATAAATATACAAGAACTGGTGAAGGAACAAAAGGAAATGGGTCAGACGACCATGAGACTTGGGTACGTCTTGGTTTCCTTTTCACTTACAACTGGCTTCAGGATGTTGACGTAGTTGTTGGAATGTCGCATGATAACCTAATCAATGCGGCGGCATTTGATGAAGAGTATACAGTAAATAACTACGACATCGGAATCCTTTGGAAATTCTAAGTAAATCGTAGATATAATTTTAAAGGGTCAGTTTTCTGACCCTTTTTTTGTGCCTTGGGAATTATGAGAAAAATTTTTAAATTTATCATTCATATTTTTATCCCGAAACTTTGTCCAGTTTGCGGAGTTGCAAAACTTCAACATAAAGGTCAGAAGGTTTGCAATAGTTGCTATGGACAGCTCCCTTTTTATCCTGATGATGTGTGCAGAAAGTGTGGAGGGGAAGTTGACTCCATTCTCGACAGTTGTTCAGAGTGCCTTGAGTCGAAGTTTTGCTGGGATAGAGGGTTTACGGTTTGGAAGTATGAAGGTTTAGCCCGAGAGGCGGTTCATCAGTACAAGTATAAAGGAGAGTTCGGAATTATTGAGTTCTTCTCTGAACAAATGGCTCAAAAAATACAAAAGGCTGATGATTTAGAACTAGATCTTATTACGTGGATTCCGTTACATTTTACCAAGAAATTATGGCGCGGATATAATCAATCTGAACTTTTGGCAAAAGGGTTGTCAGCACGCTTAAATCTCCCTTGCAAAAAGCTAATCAACCGTGTAAAGTGCACCCGCCAACAGGCTATGCTCGATTGTGCAGATCGACTTAAAAATATGAAAAATGCATTCGCAATTAACCAGAAAAACTCGCCTTCTGTAAAAGATCGGAATATTCTTTTGCTTGATGATGTGTTTACTACTGGAACCACTTTAAATAAAGCCGCTGAAGTCCTTTTAAAAAGCGGCGCTAAATCTGTGACTGTTATATCAATAGCAAGAGGATAATTTTATGGCAATTTTTGGTCGTAACGTCAAATATTCTACCGTCCGTCAAGGAAAGGTAAAAAAGGAAATTCCTTCGGGAGTTTGGCTGAAATGTAAGAAATGTTCAGAGGCAGTTTTCAAAGACAGTCTGAGCGAGAACCTATACGTATGTCCAAAGTGCGGCTATCACAATCCGATTTCCGCTCAAAAACGTATCGAACTTCTTACTGATGAAGGCTCTTTTAAAGAGATCTATGCAAACCTTGAGTCTATTGACACTCTTAAGTTTACTGGTACAGCAAGTTACCATGACAAAATCGAGCAGAACCAGAAGAAAACTGGCATGAAAGACGCGATCCTTTGTGGAGAGGCAAGCATTGAAGGCTTTAAATATACAATCGGTGTAATGGATTTCCGTTTTCTAGGTGCATCTATGGGATCTGTGGTTGGAGAGAAGGTAACTCGTCTTACTGAATACGCGACAAAGAAAGGACTTCCACTGGTAATTTGTACTGCAAGTGGTGGTGCTCGTATGTACGAAGGAATGTTGAGTTTGATGCAGATGGCAAAAACAAGTGCCGCACTTGCACGTCACAAAGATGCAGGACTTCCTTATATCGTGATTTTGACTCATCCAACAACTGCAGGTGTAACTGCAAGCTATGCTTCTCTTGGTGATCTTCACCTTGCAGAGCCGGGTGCGTTGGTTGGTTTTGCCGGCCCACGCGTAATTAAGCAGACAACACAGTCAGAACTGCCTGACGGATTCCAAAGTTCGGAATTTCTTCTGGATAAAGGGTTTGTGGATCGCATTATTCACAGAAAATATTTGAAGCACGAACTCGCACTGTTTTTGGACTATTTTTCTACAGGAAAATCCAAAAAAGCAGTGGCAAAGTAAAATAATTCTATTACTTTGAGTTCGTCGTTGAACTAACGACGGGTCCTGCGGGGCGGAAGATTGTGAACCAGGTCAGGCGGGGAACCGAGCAGCCTTAAGCATCCCTTTCGCAGCCACGGGTAAGCCTGTGTTAGTTCAACGACTTTTTTTTTATATCACAAATGTGATTTTAGCTAAACTATCGCAATCTGCGGTTTATATACTTTTGACGGGTAAAATCGTAACTTTAATATTTTACTCTCAATAGGGCACATAAGAATACAAAGAAATTACCACGTGTGGTTATAATGGAGTACGGTTTATGAGTTATGAAGTGTTGGCACGAAAATGGCGTCCGCAACGTTTTAGTGAACTTGTTGGTCAGGAGCATATCAGCCGTACTTTAAAAAATGCCATTGCTCACCAGCGTGTCGCCCACGCGTATCTATTTGTCGGTTCTCGCGGGGTTGGTAAAACCACATCTGCCCGTCTATTTGCAAAATCTTTAAACTGTACCGATCTTCAGGATGGCGAACCGTGTTGTCAGTGCGAATCGTGCATATCTATTGCCAATGGTAACTCACTTGACGTGATCGAAATTGATGGAGCATCTAACAACGGAGTCGATCATATTCGTGATCTACGCGAAAACGTGCAATACACACCATCTGCCGGAAACTACAAGATTTATATCATTGACGAGGTTCACATGTTGTCATCGGCTGCATGGAATGCCTTGTTGAAAACTCTGGAAGAACCGCCGCCGCATGTGAAGTTCATCTTTGCGACTACCGAATCACACAAAGTTCTTCCAACCGTTGTTTCACGTTGTCAGCGTTTCGATTTTAAATCGATCCCACCACTCCTTATCTCTCGTAAACTTCGTGAAATCGCTTCCGCCGAGAATATCTACATCGATGACTCTGCACTTGCCGCAATTGCCCGTGCTGCTGATGGCGGAATGCGTGACGCTCAGAGTATCTTTGATCAGATGATCGCCTTCTGTGGAGGTTCTGATGAATCTGAAATCATTCGTGAGCAGGATGTAATCGACGTCTTTGGAATGGCCTCAACCGCCGATATTGCCGGAATCATCGGCGCAATGTTCCAGGACGATGTTTCTGCAATGCTTCTAACGCTTCATCGTCTGGCAGGTGAGGGGCGTGACCTCGAACGTCTTTTCTCTGATATTCTGATTTTCCTTCGAAACCTGATGGTGATTCAGTACTGTAAAGACTTTGACTCGATTCTTGAAATTGACGATATGGAACTGAAACAGCTTTCGTCTTTGAGAGCATTTCCTGCTACAATGACGCGATCCATTATCGATCTTCTGATGTCTGTGGAAGGACGTCTTCGTTCGGCGCTTAATAAACGTGTATTTTTGGAAGTTAATCTAATTCGAGCAATGAAAGAGGCGCACGCCGTAAACATTAACGATGTGATTGCCGGATTTACTCACCTTAAAAACAGCGAATTGCCACGTCAGACCATCGTCGAAAAAACTGTGGTTGAAGAATCAGAGCCCGTAAAAAAAAACGTTGAAGTAGAATCAGTTCAAGCTGAACCTACAAGTCTTCAACCTACGAATTCGCAAGCAGAAACTCTTCAGACGCTGAAAGAGGAGGTGCAGCAGCTTGAAAGCACTGAACCTGCAAACGTTCAACCTTCCAACCTGCAGCTTGAAACTAGCGAACTTACAACTTTTGAACCTGTGATAGTTGAAGAAGCGACTGTTTCGGCCGAAGTTGCCATCGAAATTCAGCATGAAGTTAATCCTGAGCCGGTTCCGCCCGTTACCGATACGAGTTACGACTCGATTCCACCTTTAAATGATGATATCTCTGTGGAACCTGTCGAATACATTCACGAAGAAATTCAGCAGCAGACTCCGGCTACACCTGCCGAAATTTGGCATGCCGTCATCTCCAAAATTGCAACATTACCGAATGGTCCAGTTCTTGCACATTTGATGAAAGAGATGAAACCGCTTTCGTTTGATCAAGGAATTTTCCTTGCAGACTTTACCGACGACTTTGCCGAATCGCATCGAACAAATGTGCGTCAGCCGATTCATCTCGAAATGATTACCAACACACTAAACCTTGTCACCGGCGTACCAAATGTTCGCTTTCAATGTGGTTTGGAAGAGGAGAGCTTTGTCAAGGTCGAACCAATCAGCTTCGAACCGAGCCCTGTGGTCAAAAAGCGAGTGCAGGAAAACGAACTGGTGCAGTACATCACTCAGGCGTTCCATGGTGAACTTGTGGATGTTCGAGGTTAATCATGTATCCTGAATCAATCGAACTGCTGATTAACAACCTAAAAAAACTTCCTGGTATCGGCAAGAAAACCGCCGAACGCCTTGCTCTTGAAATGGTCTATTGGGATGATTTTGATTTGGAGAAGTTTGCCGAATCCGTCGGCGATTTGAAGAAAAACCTTCATTTCTGCGAAACCTGTGGCAACTTTGCCAATGGTTCTAAATGTGTCATCTGTATCAACACCGCCCGCGATCACAAATCAATCTGCGTTGTCGAACAGCCGACTCAAATTTCCATCTTAGAACAAAGCAGAATCTACCGCGGTTACTATCATGTTTTAGGTGGGAAACTAAAACCACTTGACGGTATTGGCCCAGATGAACTGAATATCGACAAACTGATACAACGTGCCCAATCCGAAGAGATACAGGAAGTCATTCTAGCACTAAGTTTCGATGTTGAAGGTGAAGCCACTGCGTCGTATCTTGTCGAAGAGTTAAAACCGTACGTAGAAGTCTCCCGACTTGCTACCGGAATTCCATTAGGCACAGATATTAGTTACGCCGATACCGGGACGCTGACCGCCGCAATAAACCGCCGTTACAAACTGTAACTTTCTTATGTAACGCTCAAAAACAATAGTAAGTTTGATAATGAAATTATTAGCCTACAATATTCTAATCCTTAAATTATTGACTTGTAGTCTATGTTTCGCTTCATCTGTCGAGTGGTCACTGACTTTGTCGGAAAAAGTTCCTTTGTCAAGTATTATAGTTGTTTGCACTGTTGATTCAGTACAATATGGAATAAAAAAAGCAGATCCGAGGCGTTTAGCTGGTCAAGTTCAGAAAGTTACTTTAACTGTTACTGTTGACGAATTAATAAAAGGTGACGTGGGAGATCAGTTAGATATCATTTGTATGGCATCTTCATCAGGTCCAATTCTACATAATCCAGGGTTTTCCAGTTATGCCCTCAGGAAAGAGCGCCAATACATAGCCTACCTACAAAAAAAAGATGGAGCATATTACCTAGCATTTCAGAGTAATCAGTGCCTTGAGCCAATTGATAGAACCCAAAATAATGCATCTTGGTGTCGGTCCCGATTTAGAGTCCCCCTAGATAGGAAACTCAAAAGGTTACGAAAAATTGTAAAGTCTATAGAGCAAGGGAATTCTATAGCTTATAAACCCCTTGAACCAATTAAAGCCGACTATGAGTTAGTAATTCCCGGCAACTACGAAGTGACGACCTTTTCATCTGACGCCTTGGAATGGAAGCGTACAATGCAGAAGAAATGGACATTCACTGATAAAAAAGGAAGTCACCTCTATACGTTTGCTAAAACTGATATCGTTTTAAAACAAGATGGTAAAGCCTCTGAGTTTGATGTTTATCAAAATACTGAAAACAGGTCACAGTTTTATATTAATCAATTACGTTTAGTTGTTGACTTTGCCTTAAAAGAAGTCGGAACAATGCTGTACTGCTTCAGCGGTAGTT
>DDLT01000098.1 GCA_002340265.1 Lentisphaeria bacterium UBA2565
TTAGATTTCTGCAACGGACCTGGATCTATTGTCGCCGAATATATTATCGAGAAGTATAAACTGAATTTTCTCCTGATTAATAAATGTAAATCAGGTCATTTACCACATGATCCCGAACCGCGTCCTCGAAATGCGTCACAGGTTCAGACTCTTGTGACCACATTGAATTCTGATGCCGGGTTTGTGTTCTGTAGCGATATGTCGCGTTTTGCCATTGTAACAGAGAAAGGCGATCGTCTTTCTGAAGAATGTTCTTATCCGATTGTGCTCTATTACCTTCTTAAAACACACGACTACAAAGGCTCAGTTGTGAGTACCTATTGTACGACCAAAATGGTGGATGATATTGTCCTTAAATATGGTGCCAAGTTGGTTAAAGCGGAACCGGGACAGTCTTATGTGGTTGACAAAATCAGTGAAAGCGGTGCTTTAATTGGAGGCGAAGGGAGTGGAAGTGTCAGTGCGCCTACTCATCTACCTTGTTATGATGGTTTTTTAGGAATTCTTCTGGTTCTTGAAAATATGGCTAAAAGTGGAAAGTCGCTTAGTGAGCTGAAAGCAAAGCTTCCTGAATATCATATTGTTAAAAAGAAAATTTCATGTAATCCAGGGCAGGGGTATTCGATTATTCGAAATGCCCGCAATTTTTTCTCTGACGCCGATGTTTCCGAAGTCGGTGGTATTCGTTTCGATTGGAAAGACGGCTGGGTGAATTTACGTCCGTCACGTACCGAACCGATTCTGAGAATGACGGTTGAACATAAATCTAAAGAAAAAGCCGTTGATCTTGCACTTCAAGTGCGTGGTCTGTTGGAAAGGTTGGTTTCACTATGAGCAAAAAGAATTTAAAAATATCGGTAAGCGGTGTCCGCGGTATCGTTGGTGAAGCATTGACTCCAGCTTTGGTAACCAGCTTTGCGGCCGCTTTTGGTCAATATGTCGGTCATGGACGCGTAATTGTAGGGCGTGATACACGAATTACCGGCGATATGTATGAACGTGCTGTCATTGCAGGTTTACTGTCGGTTGGTTGTCAGCCAGTTTTGATTGGTGTGGTGCCGACACCGACCGTTCAAATGGTTGTGGAAGAGTATAATGCCAATGGAGGTATCGCAATAACAGCCAGTCATAATCCGATTGAATGGAATGCATTGAAACTCATCGGTCGTTCTGGAGTCTTTTTGACGCAGTGTGAAGCTAAAGAACTGCTGGATATATACAATCAACCGCATCGTAATTATGTATGTGAAGAGGAGTTTCGTAATATTCGGAAACTCGATAATACGTTTTCGATTCACGAATCAAAAATCTTTGATAATATCAATGCCAAACTGATTCAGAACAAAAAGCTCCGTGTTGCGGTAGATTGCTGCAATGGTGCAGGTGCGCCGTATGCGGTCGATTTTCTGGAAAAGTTAGGATGCGACGTATTTGCTTTGAATACGGTTGTTGACGGTACTTTTCATCGTCGTCCGGAGCCTGTTCCAGAAAACCTTAAAGCGCTTTCTCAGGCTGTCATTGATAATAAATGTGACATCGGTTTTGCTCAAGACCCGGATGCTGACCGCATTGTGGTGGTTGATGAGTTTGGTAAACCTATTGGCGAACAGAACTCCATTGTTTTGGCAACGGAACATCTTCTTTCAAGAAAATCGGGTAAAGTCGTCGTCAATATTCAAACGACCAAATCGGTTGCAGATATTGCCGAAAAGTATGATTTAGAATGCATTTACACACCAGTCGGTGAAATCAATGTAACAAGTCGAATGCTGGATGAAAATGCTGTGATAGGAGGCGAGGGCGGAAGTGGCGGTATTATCTTCCCAAACGTTCACCCTTGTCGTGACAGCTTCACCGGAATGGCGTTGATTCTTGAACTGCTTTCAGAACGAGAACAGTCACTTCGGACAATTTTGAATGAGCTGCCGCTTTATGCCTCATCCGGCGCAAAAGTCAGTATCTCATCAGAAAATGCACTGAAAATGATCCGTGCATTGATTCGAAAATACAAAGACGAAAAGGTGTCGACAATTGACGGTTTGCGAATTGATTGGGCGGATGCCTGGGTATTGATTCGTTCGTCAAACACAGAGCCAATCGTGCGTGTCTACGCGGAAGCAAAAGATTCACAGAAAGCCGAAGAGTTGGCAAACAAATTCATCAAAGAGATCGAAGCTTACGTATAACGCGTGTTACGTGCTACGTTTTACATGGTAGGTATTGCGTGCATCGATTTTAGAATTTTGTTCGGTCGCTACACTTCATTAGTTTTAGTTTGCGGAAGGTCATTACTTCGGCACGAGGTGTTTCCACAGTTAGCGGAAGGCCGTTGCGTTGACGCGAGATGTTCCCGCATTTTGCGGAAGATCGTTGCAGAGTCGCAACTTTATTTTTCCACGAGTTTTAGATAACTTCTATCGCCGATATGACTAAATGAAAAAGGGCACCCACAAGGAGTGCCCCTACAAAAAGATTACGCATCACGCAAAACGCACCACGCAGTGCGCAAAACGTATTACGTTACTCTGTGATTGTGCATGAGTTTTGAATGCGGAAAAGTACCTCTTCCTGTCCTAGAAGTTCGGCAATTTCCAATACGCCGGCTCCGTTTGTCACTCCTGTGATTGCGACGCGGAATGGCTGGTGTAGTTTGAATTCACCAATTTCGCACTCGATAGCGGTCGCTTTCAATGCTTTATCAATGTTATCTACTGTCCATTCTGACACTTCTGCAAGGTTGGCTTTTGCCATAATCAGCTGAGCAGCAACCTGCGGTTTACCGATGGTTTTCTTAACCGCTTTTTCATTACATTCGTATTCGTTGGTGAAGAAGTAGCTCCAACCAGAACAGTCGGCGAAAAGGTTTGTTCGGCTTTGCATTAGTGCACAAACCTGTTTTAGGTATGCTTCGTCTTCACAAGTGTTGAACCAGTCCTGATCTGCCAGATAACCTTTGATAGTATCAACAAATTCAGTTGCATCCATTTCGGCAATGTACTGACCATTTAGATTGGTCAGCTTTTTGTGATCCATCTGAGCCGCTGTGCTTTTCACACGTTCAAGTGTGAAAAATTCAACCATTTCATCAATTGTCATTTTTTCGCGGTCATCTCCCGGAGACCAACCTAGAAGAGATAGGTAGTTGAAAAGCGCTTTTGCCATAAAGCCTTTGTCCTGGAAATCTCCGACAAATGCATCACCATCACGTTTGGAGTAAGGTTTTCCGCTGGCGTTGACAATCATTGGAAGGTGTCCATAAGCCGGGGCTTTTCCGCCAAGTGATTGGAAAAGCAGTAGGTGACGGTAGGTGTTTTCCACGTGGTCATCTCCGCGAATAATGTGTGTGATGTTTTGTGTGATGTCATCGCAGACGTTTGAAAGGTGGAAGATTGGTGTGCCATTTGAGCGGACAATTACCATGTCTTTCATGCTATCAAGAGGTTTTGATAGTTCGCCTTTTACAAGGTCGGTGTAGCCTACAGAGCGGCGGGTAAACTCAAAGCGTGCAGCGTTGTCAATGACGAACGACTTTTCTCCAGAAAGAATTGCGTCAATGTTGTCGTTTATAGTGAAAACTACTTCGTTATCGGCATTGAAAACCTGTAAGTCTTTGAAACCTGCAAGGCAGGCTTCTGTTTCCATTGCCTTACCTTTTTTACTGATCTGTGCAAAAGAGATTCCTGTTGAATCCACTTTAACAGCCACATCCTGATGGACATCAAATTTTGCAGAGCCAACTGTTTTGATGCCTTCCATTTCGTCACAGTTAAACGGAATTCGGTAAAGTACGGCTTCACCGCTATCGCCTTTTGCGAACTTGTAAGCATCGCCTTGATCAATAAGCTTTTGAGCCGCTTCAAGGTGCTGATCGGCTTGAGAAGTCTGGTAGAACACCTCTTCGTCGTAATCTAGGCCAAGCCAGGTCATTACTTCGAAAAGCGCTTCGATTGCTTCCGGTGTAGAACGCTCAATATCGGTGTCTTCTACGCGAAGAAGGAATTTGCCGCCGTTGTGACGTGCAAAAAGGTAGTTGAAGATTGCGGCACGGATATTACCAATATGCACTTTACCTGTCGGCGATGGTGCGAAACGGACTCTGATTGACATGATTTGTTCCTCAATATTAGAAAGTTGGTTTATTAGCTAGGTAGTTATTTGGTTAGGGATTTAGACTTTACAAGTTTTTTAGCTACCTCTTAAAATCGTAGTACGTAGTGCTTACTGCGTATAACGTAAAATCGGCCTTAATGTAGTCGGATTTTTCTCGAGTTCAAAAAGTAAATGAATATATACTTCATTGGTTTGAACAATAAAAACATACAGGAAAGTTGAAAAAGTGAACTATACCTCTATTGGTGTAATCACATTAAGCGGATACGTTACAAAACTTGTGAATATAAGAATTTGTGATGATGGTCGTATTTAATAAAAATGTTTAAATAGTTGGGTGATGAATTTGATAAACTCAAATAAATATAAGAACGGTCTTGTGATTGGTAAGTTTATGCCGTTGCATAAAGGGCACATGGAGTTGATAGAGTTTGCGCTATCTCAGTCAGATCATGTGACTTTAGCGGTTTGCAGCACGCCATCGGAACCGATATCCGTTGATTTACGAATTGAATGGATTAAGTCTGTATATTCAGATAATACGGCAATCTCTATTGTGAAGGTGGATGAGACGCTTCCACGTACAAAGGTTCACACTCCGGAGGTGTCTTTAATTTGGAATCGTTATTTTGCAGACACATTTTCGTATGTGGATGCGGTCTTTTCTTCGGAACAGTATGGCTACGATTTGGCAGCGTTCATGGGAATCGAACATGTGTTGTATGATGCTAAAAGGGAAAAGACTTCCGTTTCGGCTACGCAGATTCGTGAGAACCCTCTGGATTATCATCATTTGATACCAAAGGATGTTTTGGATTATTTCCAAAAAAGTTTAGTGCCGGAAATGGCATAACAAAAAAGGGACCGCGATTCGCAGTCCCTTTTTTATATTAAACCAATTAAGGTCTATAATCTCTTAGTGGTGAGAGAAGATACGTTCCGGTGCGTGGAATAGTGCTACACCAAGTTCGTTAGCACGAGCAATAACAGCCGCGTCTTTGATAGAACCTGCTGGAGAAATTACCGCAGTAACTCCTGCTTTTGCTGCCACTTCTACCGCATCCGGGAATGGGAAGAATCCGTCAGAAGACATTACTGAACCTTGAATCTCTTCTTTACCTTCGTATTTGTCGTTGAACTTGATAATAGCCTGTTCAACCGCACCCACGCGATCCTGTTCGCCGGTACCAACCGCAAGCGCGCCGCCGTTTTTCATGATAACTACACCATTTGAACGGACATTGATGTTGATGTACCAAGCGGATAGAAGATCTTTAATCTGCTGTTCTGTTGCCGGAACTGTAGAAGTTACTTCGCCAAGTGCTTTGTTTGATGCAACCGCAGGTTTTACGTCTGCAACAGATTTTAGGTTGGTTAGAAGTGGATCTGCAATGATTAGAGAACCGTCGCAAAGTACTTTAATTGTGCGGTACTTTTCGATATCTGCATCGCCAACGAATTTTGGAAGTTTGTCCATATCCGAAATCTGAATGATACGGATTGATTTGTTCATTTTTACGTCTGGATTTGTGAAGACAGCAAGAGCCTCTTCTGTATAAGAAGGAGCAGCTACACCTTCTACGAAAGATGACATGATCTCTTCGGCAGTTTCTTTGTCAACTTCTACGTTGAAGCAGATGAAAGAACCGAATGCTGCACGTGGATCGCAGTCACGCGCTTTGATGTACACGTCTTTTGTAGAGTCGCCAGGAGCCGCAGTTGCCGCACCTGATGGATTAACGTGTTTCATTACCGCACAAGTCGGCTCATCGAAGAATTTTACGATGTTAACTGAGTAAGAGATGTCTTCAAGGTTTGTCTGAGAAAGACCGCTTTTACCGTTTTTAAGAATTTTCATGTCGCCAACCGGGCTGTTTACGCCAGAAATCTTGTAGTAAGCGGCAGGTTGGTGTGGGTTAGTTCCGTAACGAAGGTCTTCAACTTTTTCGAATTTGATACCGTTAACGATAGCTTCATCCGAAAAGTCACCAATGTTTTTGTTCAGGTAAGTTGAACGTGACAGTTTGTTGTCTGACATTTTGATTTCTCCATATATGAGGTATTTAGTTATTTTGTTGTCTAGGTTTTTAGGTGCTAGTTATTAGCATTTAGTTGGTTAGCTGTTAGTTACTCAGGCTTTCCAAACTTTAACTCCTAATTCTTAATTAAGAATTATTAATTACCTACTAACTGTTTACTGCTAGCTGATAACTGTAATGCCTTGCCCAGTTATCTGCTTCTAAAATCGCTTCTATCGAGTCCGCCGGACTGTTGTCGTGTTTTTGTACAACTTCGGCAATGATTCGATAAATGTCTGTAAATTGTATCTTTCCTTTCAGAAATTTGTTTACTGCTACTTCATTTGCTCCATTCAAAACTGTCTGAAGTGTCCCTTTCTCTTTCAATGCAATCTCGGCAAGCTTCAGGCATGGGAACTTTTCTTTATTCGGTTGCTGAAAGTTCAGCTGAGTGAGTTTACTAAAATCCAAGCTCTCAATATTCGACGGCTGACGGTTTGGATATGTCAAGGCATATTGAACCGGTTGTGTCATATCAGGTGCACTCATTAGCGCCATTACTGCCCTATCGTTAAACTCAACCATTGAATGAATTATCGCCTCGGGTTGAATCAAAAGCTGCATTTTATCGTGTTCTAAACCGAATAACCATTGCGCTTCAATCAGCTCTAGCCCCTTGTTCATCAGCGTCGCCGAGTCAATTGAAATCTTTGGTCCCATTTGCCACTTCGGGTGCTTTAACGCCTGTTCGACAGTGATATTTGCAAACTTATTCGCCGGAAGGTTTAGAAAAGGTCCACCACTTCCGGTTAGAATAATTTTATTAATTGAATTATAACTGTTGTTCTGCAAACATTGAAAAATCGCCGAGTGTTCACTATCAACAGGAATGATGTTACAACCGTTTTCTGTCGCTTTTCGCATTACCAGTTCGCCGGCCGCAACTAGTACCTCTTTACTGGCAATGGCAATATCTTTCTTTGCTTCGATTGCCGAAAGTACAATCGGTAACGCCGCAAATCCGCTAATTGCACAAAAGACTAAGTCGACATCGTCTTGCTGAACTAATGTTTCGATACCACAGATTCCGCTGAATGTCTGCGAAGTCGTATTTATTTCAGCAATTGTATCAGCAGATCCTCCAAGATACTTCGGTCTGTATTTATTCGAAATATGTTGAAGTGATTCAGCATTGTTCCAAACTGTCGCACCAATTAGCTCCACATCAGCGAGGCGTTCAATTGTATTTATCGCAATTGTGCCAACTGTCCCGCTGGCACCTAAAACTACAACTTTCTTAAGTGACATATTAACTGCAAAGTACCAAGTACGCGTAGAAAATCGGTGCAACTGGAATCAAGCTATCAAGCACGTCCATCGCGCCGCCAAGACCCGGTAGAATATTTCCAGAGTCGTCCAGTTTCCCGGCACGTTTGAACGAAGATTCAGCAATGTCACCAATAAATCCGACAGTTGTGAAGATTGCTGCTAGAATAACTGCAGAGACAATTCCGACAGCTTGGTTACCATTATAAAGCATCTTATCGCCGAAGAAAATTACAAGAAGTACGGCAACGATTGCACTTGTAGTCATACCGCCGAAGAAACCTTCCCAGCTCTTTTTCGGACTGAGTTTCGGGAATATTTTCTTATTACCTTTTGGGCGTTTTGCCAGAGTTGAACCGACAAAGTAGGCTCCGATATCACTCGACTTAGTTACAAGAACCATGAAAAGCAGTAACATGCGGCTGGCGTGAGTCGCTCCATTAGTGCAGAAAATTTGTACTGCAAAGCTTAGAGTCCATCCAATGTAGAAATAACCGAAAACCGACATGCCGAGATTGTGAAGTCCGGTTCTCATATCCTCTGAACGGAAGACGTCGACGAATCCGTGAACGATAAAGGCAATTGTGACAAGTGTGATCAGTGCAGGCGCTTTATTTACAAAAACGTTTCCCTTAAGGGTGGTAAACGCGGCAACTTGCAGAGCAATGACGTAAAGTGTTGTCAAAGCAGGAAAACCTTTGATTCCGATTGCTTCGCTGAATTTGAAGTATTCTCGTAAACCGTTTAAAAGCATGAACGCACCCAAAAGGCCGAAAACAATTAGTCCGGGTGTGCCGGACCAGAAAAATGCAAGGATTGCGGTGATTAATAGAATAGAACCACTTTTAAGACGGTCTTTAAGCATTTTTTACTCCTCCAAATCGTCGGTCACGATTTGCGAATGTGTTTATAATTTGTTCGTATTCTTCTCTGCTGAAATCGGGCCAGAGTGTTTCGGTGAAGAAAAACTCGGCATAAGAGAGCTGCCATAGCAGAAAATTACTCAGGCGAATTTCTCCGCTTGTTCGAATCATAATATCCGGGTCTGGCAAATTTGACGTATAAAGATTAGCAGAAAAAATTTGTTCATCAATTTGATCAACTGAAATTTCACCTTTTGCTACTTTTTCAGCAATCTGTTTGGTCGCGTCGATGATTTCGGTTCTACCGCCGTAACTGAGTGCGAAAGTGAGTGTCCCGTTCGGATTGTTCTCCGACTCTTTCATTACCTCTTCAAGAAGTTTAGCCGTTTTCTCGGGCAGCATATCAATGCGGCCAATCGCGTTAAGGCGGTAACCTTCTTTCATTATCAGTTTGCGTTTCTTTTTCAGAAAGTTGTGAAGAAGTTGCATCAGTCCTTCCACTTCCAATTTCGGACGGTTCCAGTTTTCGATGCTGAACGCGTAAAGTGTGAGGTATTTGATACCCATATCGGCAGATGCCTTCATGATGCGTTCTACAGTTTCCGCACCGGCATTGTGACCTTTTAGACGGGTTTGTCCGCGCTGTTTTGCCCAGCGTCCGTTACCGTCCATGATAATTGCGACATGTTTTGGTATAGTCATAAAAAACCTTTAGTAATTCCAGTATTATAAACTGGATTATCCGTCTATAGTGACGAATTTACCTCCACCTCATAGCGGCGG
>DDLT01000243.1 GCA_002340265.1 Lentisphaeria bacterium UBA2565
AAAACTTGGGACATTACCAACAAAAGACTATATGGTTCTCCTTCATATTTTTCTTTATCCCATGATTCTAGCAAAACATTAACACCAATTCCCTCGTTGAATGATATTCCACATTCTTCTAAAGCTTCAATTTGTTTTTCTATAGGAACAGTAGTTATCGCCTTTTTATTAGAGGATTCTTCTTCTTTCTGCTGTTTATTTCTTAAATAGAAAAATGCCATAACACTTAGAATTCCTATTATTCGTATACAGTGTTGAATCTTCATTCATTACCTTTTATTTAAATTTAACAACTTATTAACAGACACTTTTTCTGAGGGTTTGTGTCCGGTTATTTTACGGATTTAGACTCTTGCCATTTGTCCCTGTAGCCTCTGACTCGCATTGACAAAAGTCGTTTTGATAAGCTCAAAGTAGCTGAGTTTTATCTTTATACAACTTAACTACTAAAATTGAAATGTTCTTAATTGAGAGGCTGACAGTGGCTTATAAAATTATCGGAATGCTTGATGTTACCTACGTGATACTTTTGTAGGGGCAATCCCTTGTGGTTGCCCGGAATATGTTGATCTGGGTACCCACAGATAAGCGAAGACATCGAGGGGCACCCCTGCGAACTTCGGGTATTTTATTGCGTGTTGGCAATCCTTTGGGGCATCTAATACTTTTGACGTGCGGGGTTTGGTAAATGGCTGTGTGGCTTTGAGTTTTACGCGCTTGAGATTTTTTTTGTATAATCTGACTGTTTTTCCCGTGGGTGTTTGTATGATTTGGGCTTGTTGCGTTATGATTTATTGTAAAATTTGCGTTTTATTATAGTTTCTCAGGTGCAACTACATCATTGGAGGGAGTGTATTTGCAATCAAAATTTAATTATACACTGAAAGGAGGACTCATGTTACGTATTGCCTTGGCAACACTAATCACTACGCTTACGATCTCGGCGACTGCCGCACCATCAAAACCAATCAAACACCGATTTATTGCTATCGACGAGTCGGGCAGTCAGCTTCATCTGATTGATCAAATCAGCCCGAAGAACAGCTGGACTAAAAAGATTAACGGTAACAGCCGTGACGGTCAGCTTATTGGAAATCGTCTTCTTTTACTTTCTCACCCTAAAGGATATTATGAGGTTAATTTAAAGGACGGTGAAATTGTGAAAGATTACCGTGCCGGTGGCGGTGTGATGACGGTTCGACGTGATAAAAGCGGTAAGACTTTTATTGGTCGCAATCACAAGGGTATCACGATTACGATTTTGGATAAAAATGATAAACAGGTCGGCGAGATTAGTTTGAAAGATGCGAATAATCTGCGTTTGATGCGTTTGACGTCTAAAAAGACGATTCTGCTGGGTGCCAATAAGGATGTGATTGAGGTAGATTACGATGGCAAGGTGCTACGTCGCTTTACGATTCCGGGAGGAAAACATATTTATAAGGCGGTTTATTTGCCGAATGGTCAAATGCTGGTGACGGCTGGTTACGGTGGATTTATTGCGTTTGTGGATAAAGACGACAATGTGATTAAAAAGTTTGGTCAGGATGCGAAAGATCAGGGCGAAACGGTTGGTTTCTTTGCTGATTTTCAGGTGTTGCGTAATGGCAATATTGTGATTACTAACTGGCATGGTCATGGACGTAAAGATAGCAACAAAGGTGCGCATTTGTTGGAGTTTGATAAGAAAGGAAAGCTTGTCTGGAAGTGGCATGAGCCGGAAACGGCGGGTTGTCTGCATGGTGTAATTGTAATAGACGGTTACGATATTCGTAGAATGCATAATGACAGCCGAGGATTTATGAGTCCGGTAAAATAGCTTGAGATTTAACTGAATTTATCACGAATTCAGAGTTTTACTTAAAAGGAGCAAGTATGAGTTTATCATTATACAGAAAGCTGGCATTTTTGCTGGTGGTGTGGTTCTGTTTCGGAGTGGAGGCCGAACAGAGTGCGGATGAGTTTTTAAAGGTTTATGAAGCGACAGAAAAATATCTGAAACGGCGAAGAGTCATCAAGTCATTAGATTCGGCAATTGGTCGAAAACTTTGCGCGAAGATTCGTGCCGGAGAAGATGTAAGTAAGAATCTGGCGTTGCTGAAGAAGTTGCGTCGCAAAATGATTTTTTCGCATCCGGATTTCAATTTTAAAGATTTGTTGATTAACCGAACACCGCCTGGAAAGATGAGTCACAACGGTGATCAGCATCTGGCGCGTCATGCCCGTACCGGGAAAGGAATCACGATTCTTGAAAACTGGAAATCATCGAACCCGAAAGAACGTGTACTTTTTAAAGGTAAATTGCCGGAAGGTTCTTACCGAAGCCCGGATATTCACTTTAGCGGCAAGAAGTTTCTATTCTCGTTTACGCCAATCAAGTCCGGAGAAAATGCGAAAGAACGTCGTTATTTTCTCTATGAAGGAGCAACCGACGGTTCGTGGGTTCGACAGCTGACTGGTACGAAACGCGATGGTTTGGAGACTTGGAATAACCGTGCAACCTGCCTTGTAGAAGATACGGACCCATGTTATCTGGCGGATGATAATATTATCTTTATTTCGACGCGAAGTCAGACTTTTGGTAGATGTCATGGCGGACGTTACAATCCTGCCTGGGTTTTATATCGTTGTGATAAAAATGGTGACAATATTCAGCAGCTTTCTTACGGAAATGAGAATGAGTATGATCCTTCTGTCGTGGCGGATGGTCGTGTGGTTTTCAGTCGCTGGGAATACAACAGCCGTCACGAAATGTTTTTCCACATGCTTTGGTCAACCAGACCTGACGGAACTGGTGTGGCAAACTATTTCGGAAACGATATGATTTATCCGATGATGATTACGCAGCAGGAGCAGATTCCGAAATCGAATAAAATTGTCGCACTTGCGACCGGTCACCACAGCTACAGTACCGGAACGGTTATTATTATTGACACTAATCTCGGAGAGAACGGCGAACAGGCGATTACCAGAGTGACGCCGGAAACTGGCTATCCAGAAACTCCGGGCGTAGGCTGGCCTGATATTCACTACAGTCATCCGTTCCCTATTAACGATAAGTTTTTCTTGGTTTCCCGAGCGAACCATCCAATTGAAGCTCAAGGTAGTGTGCCGAAGGTCGCCGGACGAGGAATTTATCTGATTGATGTATTCGGCGGTCGAGAGCTTATTTATGAGGATGACAGTGTGGCATCACTTTCTCCGATTCCAATTCGTCCGAAGAAGCGTCCGAGAATTATTCCATCAGTTTTGCCGAAGGATGCTAAAAACTACGGGACTATTTTCATTCAGAATGTGTATGATACGCGAAATGATCCGGACAAAATAATTAAGCCGGGAAGTATCAAAAGTATTCGTGTCAATGCACTGGGTGTTCAGCCGCGTGCTCATCGCCCACCGCTGCATCCTTTGGTTCCGGTGGAAATGCCTCGTCGAGTAATCGGGACAGTACCGGTAAATCCGGACGGCTCTGTGCTTTTCCGTGTGCCGGCTAAGGAAAGTATTCACCTGCAGATATTAGATAAATACGGTAAAGCAATTCTTTCAGAGCGTACATTCTGGTATGTGCAACCGGGAGAGTTCCGCAGTTGTATCGGCTGTCATGAAAAGACGGGGTCTGCGCCAGCTAATGCCAGAAATGGTAAAATTCTGAAGCAGAAACCGAAAAGTTTGACGCCGCCTGCCGGACCACGATATTATGGTGGGATCACCTACATGCGAACCATTCAGCCGGTTTTAGATCGGTACTGTATTTCATGTCATGGACTGAAGTCTGAGAAGGGCGGTGTAAACCTGATTCATGATGGTGAAAAGTTCCCGAAAGGCGCTATGAGTTTGATTGGCCTTGGAAAGCACCACTTAGGAAATAAAGGCTACATGGCTTCTGGTGGCTTGAATATGATTGAAGATAAAAATATTTCGAGACCTTATCAGTATCTGGCGGCGGCAAGTAAATTGCCTGAGATGATTCGTAAAAAGCACGGAAATGTAAAGATTGACGGTGAAAGTTATCACCGGATTATTCAATGGTTGGATCAGAATGCGCCGATTTATGGAGATCTTTATCCAAATCGTGTTGAGGAACGCAAAATTGATTCGGCGGCGGAAGCGAAGCTGAGGGCGTATATAAAGTCAAAGTTTGGCAAGAAGTTGTCAGAGGAGCCGATTCGTGCGTTGATTAATGTGGCGCAGCCGGCTGAAAGTCGAATTCTTATGATGCCACTTTCGAAAACTGCCGGAGGCTGGGGACAGGTTCGCGGTTGGAGTAGCCGTAAGGATTCCAGCTATCAGCGAATGTATCGATTGGTGAAAGATTGTATTATAAAGTCGCCAAAAGAAAACATTAAAGGCTGGAACCCAACGCATGAAATGGGTGCCGGAGAGCCGTGGGTGATTGAATCTCGCAAAAGATACCTGAAAAAGGTGCAAAGCCAATAACTTATCTTAGTGAATGAACTCCTAATCCTCGATAGCAATATCGGGGATTTTTTGTATGAACTAGCTTTTGGCGATGATTTGGATCGCGGCTTTTTCTGCTCCAGTGGTATTAACTTTTGGGAAGGCGGCGTTGTTGATCAACGCTTCAGCCTGTTTCAAAATATTTGCATTTTTGACTTCATTGAAGGTGATTTTTTGGTGCGGAAGTGTGTCGTCCAAAGCTTTTAGTAAAAGCGGATATTCGGCGAATTGGCCGCGTTCTACATGCAGCATTGGAGTTTGATTACAGATACAGTCGGCGATGATGCCGTAGCCGGGTTTGGTGACGACAATGTCAACCGCTTTGACGACGTCGGTATAATCGACATTTTTTGCGGTAATGTCGCTATTTTTGTAAATGTGAACCTGTCTGTTTTCAACTTTAAGGTCGTAGCCGACGATTAACACATCCCAATCTGCAGGAAGATTCCAGTGATCAAAATCGATGTTCGGTAGATCATGTCCGCCGAATGAATAAAGTACCACCTTTTTCTGCAGATCAATTCCTAATTTACTTAATGTATTGTCGCGTCCAGCAATGGATTTGTTACCGATCCATGGAATATCAACCTGTTCACATTTGAAAGCCGAGAAATCGCCGGAATATGGAAGTTTCAGCAATTTTGATGTGTGGGAATAGATTTCTTTATGAAGATCACGAAAGTGAATGAACTCGTCTCTTATTTCATGATTTACACTGTTTTGTGAATAGTCGCATTCGTTGTGAACCAAATCATCATAAATCCAGTCCCAACTGAAGTTACTCATTCCGATTGAAGGGATTTGAAGCTTCTGAGCCGACAGAACGGCAATAGCGGGAATATCAAAGTAGACTTTTTCTACGCCGAACTTCTTTAGCTCTTCGCAGATTTTATTCACGCGTTCGTCAATATTGTCCCAGTGATTGTGAAGTTCTTTGATGGTTTGATGATAGTCGCTGGCTAGTCCTGAAACCTGAGAGAGGCCGACATCAACTTGATGATTTGTATAGCTCCATTGCTTAGAGAAGTGTCCGATTTTATCATCAAAGAACCATTTTGGTACATTGGTTACGATCAGAAGTTGGCAGCCATTTTTGAGAAGTTCCCGTAGAATATTGACGGATCGAGATGCATGCCCGAATCCGTGTCCGCTGATAAACGCGGCAATTTTACTCTTCGAGACCATTGATTTCCTCTTCAACCAAAGCCAGACGTTTCTGTCCCATCCAAAGACTAAGCGGCCCGTCAGGGAATTTGATGGAGATGACCTCTTCCCATTCGCGGGTTTCCTGAATCGGTGCTTTTCCGTCGGTCAAGACGTACACTTTTTCGTCGAGCGGCAGGCTTTCGGTGTCATCGATGTTGATGATATTGTGGCGAAGGTTGTAGGCTTCGCGGTGCGCATCACGTTTTAAAAGCAGATAAATCGGTTTTGAGATATCAACAGTTTGCACAAGCCGACGGGCATTTCTGCGGTAGTTGTAGTCGTTTGTCGTTGCCTCATTGATTGCAAGGATCGAGCAGATAAAACAGGCTGAGATAATCGCCAGTCTGCACGAATAAATCATAAAACGTTTCTTTAAAAGGAAAAGTAGGAACGCCATCAGGAACATGGCGACTGTCGCTCCGAAAGCTGTTACAACACGGAACATTTCCAGATTGGCATAATGTGCGACTTGTCCGTGAACAAGTCCGATAAGTGTCAACGCCCAGACTGCGGTAACTCCGGTCAGAATCATCAAGGTGCGGCTGGAGTAGCGAACTTGCAGGTAATATCTACGAATGAAAATGTTGTAATTCAGCCCGGTTGCAACTGCAAAAATTGGCAGAACCATCAGCAGGTTTTCACTTGTTCGGCTGAAAAGAAACGACCAGACCATCGCAGTAACAAGAATTGTGCGGATGTACTGATTGAAAACCGGAGTCTGCTCCACGCCTTGAAAGGCCATGCAGAGAATCGGCCAACCGACCAGAATCCATGGAAAAGTAAAAGCGATAATAATGAAGAAAAATTGAAATACGGAGAAATTGCTGTGATTCATCAACTCCATCAGCACTTTTCCTTCAAAGATGTAAGATTTTACCCAGAGAAAAAGAGTGAGAACTACCACAATCGCGATAATGTGTTGAATCTGAGTCAACCGTTTTCGTGCTTTCAGCGGACGATGTAGAAAAACCAACGGCAGATAAAAGAGAATGATGGCCTTGAAGCCGATGGCGAATACGGCAACCGCAAGCGGAAGAAGAGACGCGATCCATATCGAAGTCCACGACCAGTTCCATATTCGACTTGAACGATACCAGATGACCCAGGCGGTAAACATAAACATCGCTCCCAGCATTGTGTTGGCTGTAGGGTCGAAAAAACCGACACCGAAACTGACAAGCATTACCGATGCGGCCGTTAGTCCGGCGCGATGCCCGGCTGCACGGGCGGTGACGTATCCCGACATCAACGTCATCACAAGTACAGCGATAAGTTGAGGAATTCGGCAGGTAAAGTCGGTAAGTTGTGTGATGCTTCCAATGACTGCCAGAGCCAGCGAATGAAGCGGAAAGTCGATGAGGTTTCCGTCGGCTCCGATCAAACGCCCTGCTCCGCGTCCCGCCAGAATGTCAACCGCAGTCAGCGCATGAAGACTTTCGTTGGAACTTAACGGTTCGACAAACGGCTGCCAGACATGCATTAATGAAAAGAGAAGAAGCGTGTAGATAATGATTGCCCACTTGGCCGGGGCTTTTTCTTTAGAACCGTCAGATATCAGCATTTATTGTCCTGGAAATTTATTACAGTAGTTTCAAAGTCGGTTGTGTTACATGATTAACAGCATACAGGTGCCGAAGTAGATCAATGATGCGGAGAGGTCATTACTGGTGGTGACAAACGGACCGGACGCAACCGCGGGATCGATTTGAAGTTTATCAAGAATTACCGGAACGACAGATCCGAATACGGATGCAAAAACCATTCCTGTAAACATCGCCGTCGCAATGGCCCAGCAGAGTCTGGATACAACCACGCCTTCAGGTTGAACAAAGTATTCAAGCACCCCGTAAGCACCAATCCAAACCACCGATGCGGCAACCAGTCCCATCATGGCGCCAATTAAAATCTGTTTCCAAATCGTTTTTCCCAGTTGAGCTGAACCGAGTCGTCCCATCGCAATTTCACGTACGGCGATTGCTGTCGCCTGAATACTGGTATTTCCGCCCATCGCCATCAGTACCGGGACGAATACGGAAACCGTCGCAATTTTTGTCGCCGCCTGAATATTATCAATCAGCATTGCGTTCAGAAGTCCAGCAACCATTGTAATCAGAAGCCACGGTAGACGCATTCGAACCGCTTTAAACGGCGACTCCTCATGTTCCTCAAAGTCGGGAGCACCAATCATTTTCGCCATATCCTCATCCGCCTCTTCCTGAATAACGTCCATGATATCATCGGCGGTAATTCGACCGACAAGTCGATGTTTGGCATCTACCACCGGCATAACCCAGAGATTGTATCGACGGAAATCACGGGCAATTTTTTCCTGGTCATCATCCGTAGTCGCCCAGACATAGTTGGTCTTCACCAAATCGCCGAGCGTCACTTTCTTAGAAAACGTGTGACTTGCATCGCCTGCGGTTTCCGAATGTGAGAGCAGTTCAACAATATTGACATAACCCAAAAGGACACCGGTTTTGGTTTCAACCACATAAACCTGCATAATCGGGTCGGAAAGGTCGGCTTCGCCAATCGCTTTAAGCGCGTCGATGACAGAAGTAGTAGAAGGGAGCGCACAAAGCTCCGGCGTCATGATACTACCACCCGAATCCTCTTCATAACGGAGAAGTTCAGAGATAGCGGAGCGTTCCTCTTCAGGAATCAGGCGAAGAATTTCACGAAGCTCTTCAGTAGGAAGTTCCAGTTCTTCGATCACATCCGCGGCATCATCGGGAGCCATATTGGTTAAAATACCGGCAAGTTCTTCCGGAGTTTTATGTTCGGCAAGTTCATCAAGCGGTCCCGCCTCCATTTCGGCAACCACATCCGAAACCATTACAGGTTCCAGCATGGCGAAGACGCGATCCTGCTCTTCCGGATCATCAATTGCTTCAACCAAATCCGCCACATCGGCCGGATCCATTTGAGAAAGGAGCGTACGAAGGTCTTCAAGACGTCCGTGTTCAACCAGCTCACGAACTTCATTTAACTGTATGTGCTGCATGTGATAACCCCGTTTTCCATAATATTGATGTGAACCTGAACGCTTCAAGATAAAAGAATTTGTGCTAATTCAGGTTTTGCCCGTGTTTTTAACTACCGCTCAAAAATAGTTTCTTTATTGAGAATTGAAAGCCGATTCTTTGGAGAAGCAAACCTGTCACCTCTTGGAAAATTTTAAGGAAAGAGAATTAATCAGGCTGTGGACAAACCTCATGTTTTTACAAAAAGACATCAGTAGAGCCACTTCTCCGAAGTGGCATTAACCTCGAACAGCACCATCCATTTCGGAGAAATGGAGTTACTTTTGACTTTGTCGACAAGCTGAATTAATATCTCTATTTTACGGGAAAATAATCTGACCAAAGTTACATCAATCGGCCTATGTTTGGGGCGGCATAAAGTACTAGCATAATAATTGCGGTTGAGACAAGTAGACTCACTGTCGCAATTACGATCCATTCGACAGTGATTATTCCGGCAACCGTTTTTCTACTGCAGCCGATGGCATGAAGCATATTGAATTCGTCTTTTCGTAGACGGATTGAAAGCATGACAATTAATCCTAAAAGCGCTGCGGTGGCGGCTCCAACTAGTAGAAAACTGCTGTGCAAAAGCAGTTCAACTTTAAATACTAACAGTAACAGTTCACTTATTACGGATTCTGGACTTAGTAACTGGGCTGTTTTGGATAGTTTGTAGCGGGCTTTTATAATTGTGGCGGATTTAAGGTTTTTGGGTACACAGATGACACTGGTTAGAGGTAAATCGGATTCGTTGCCATGAAAATGAAAGCTGGCGATGTTTTCCGGTGTGATCTCTATATGCGGAGTAAGGTTGGCATTGGCAACAAGGTTGTTCTCATCTCGTGAAAGAATGTTCTGCTGCTGTTCTTTTTTTGCAAGGTCGTCATGACCATGCGCTAATCCTTCAATAGTCCATGTGGTTTTTAGGTCTGTAAAAATGGCGTCATCATCGGCTGTACCGTTGGCTTGTAGCACACCTACCACGTTCATTTTTAGCGGGTATTGCGAAGCGAGGTTGTAGAGATTGGTTTGATCAGAGATGATATGGCTTCCTGCATCGAGACCAAGACGTTCTGCCGCACGGGCGCCAAGCACCGCGTCGCCGAGAAGCATCGGAAGTGTGCCGCTGGACGGCTTCAAATCACGAAAGTCGAAGTAGTCAATTGTTGTGCCGACTATAGGGATGTGGTTGGATGTTTGTCTGACGAACATCGGATAAGTTTTGACGAGACCTGTTTTATTCAGTTTTTCCAATTCCTCCATGGTGGTGGATCGTTCAAGACTGGTGCGGAAGTAAAGTGCACTCATGGTCAGGTCAAATCGATGTCCTCGTATGCCTAGAATGAGCGGCGTGCTCTGCGCGCGGTTTTCCAGTTCATTCTGATAATGACTGATTAATGTGCGCAGTCCGACTGGAAGGCAGGTGATGATGCTCAGGCAGGTTAGTAAAAGCACTGACCTTGTCTTGTAAAAGCGTATATATTGAGAGGCAAGGTAGAACCAGTTTTTCATATAGACTCCCTTGTAAGCTCGTTAATATCAACAACTCTGTCAAACTTGGAAAATAGCGATCGGTCATGAGTGGACATGATTAGTGTCGCTCCGGAAATACGTACCTGTTGAAGCATCAAGTCTAATACACTGGTGGCGTTTTTATGATCCAGATTTCCCGTAGGCTCATCTGCAAGTATAACTTTGGGGTTGTTTATTAGCGCTCGGCAGATTGCTACACGCTGTTGCTCTCCTTGTGAAAGTTGTGCTGGATAACGCGACTCCATTCCCTCAAGTCCTACTGACTTTAACAGTTCGCGGCAACGCTCTTTTAACGCTTTAGTGATAGGCTGACCATCAAGAAGTAAAGGGAGCATGATGTTGTTCTCGACATTAATATACTGCAGAAGCGCAAAGGATTGAAAAATCATCCCGATTTTATCTAAGCGGAAGGCACGTCGGGCGGCTTCGGTTTTGCCGGTGATTTTTTCTTCATGAATGTAAATATCGCCCTGCGCAGGAAGGAGGATGCCGGATAAAAGGTTCAGTAAGGTTGACTTGCCGCTACCGCTGGGACCGATTAGTGCCACATGAGTTCCTGCTTCCACCTTTAATGAAGAGAAAGCAAGTGAAAAGGAACTTTTGGGGTAAGTGAATGAGATGTTTTCAAGATGTATCATTTGTCTACCCGTTTTTGACTTGTTAGCTGACTGTCGGTAATCTTCCATTCATTATCTACGGAGGTTACGGTATAAAGTGCTTCGTATTGATTGATACGTTTGTGATCATGTCCCCAATGCGTGACAAGACCATGCACTTTCCAATTACATTTCACTTGAAAACTGAGTTCTTTAGTCGCTTTTTGCGGTTTGACAAACTGCTTTGAAAGGACGTCAACTTTATCAACCGAACAAACCGCTCCGCCTTCGTCGGCAAGTACCAGCCCACTATAAATGTCCTGATAAATAGTATCGAGAATCGGACCGTTGACACTTTGTGATAGTGAGTCGTAAATATCGCTTTCATTACGGTACTCGAAAGAGCGGTAGATATTGGCATGGAGTTTAGTGAAGATATCCAACGCGTTTTGAGTCTCCGGTAGTCGTTGACTTTTTCCTGCTAATCCATAAACACCGGAAGATATAGAAGAGAGGAAAAGTAGTGTAAGAACAGCTTTTCGACCCTTTCCGTGCGGTTTTCCTGTCACTGTCAAAATAATCAGAACAGATATCCCGATACCGGCAATCACCAGATAGGTAGTTTTGGGGTTGATAGGATCAGGCTGAACTTGTGCAACTGGTTTTTTGACTAACTCACGGGGAGCATGCCAGGTAAATCCGCGTTCTTGTTCAGTAAGCATAAAAGTCTGCACCTTTGCTCCTACAAAGAATCTGCAACTGATCTCTGCAGGTTGCAGGTTGTCATCTAAAATGGACGTTCCATATATTTCATTCAACTCGCGCATGGCCGCTGAATTATTGAATGATGTCATATTCTCAAGCAGTTCGCTTTGAAGAGCGGTTAACTCAATTGTCTTTGGAACTACAGGCATTGGATAATGCATATACACCAGAAGTTGACGGTTGTTAAGGTCGTTTTTCAGCATGCAACCATCCAAAACAGGAGGAACTGTAATTCCATCCACCTTCAGCTCGAAGTTACCTTTTAAGAAGGATGTTAAAGCTTTTTTGTCAATGACTAAGCTTCCCTTCGGAGCGTTAGGAGTATACTTGACAATTCTGGTATAATTACGAACCGTCGCCTGTGACAAGATGGCTTCACAGGATAATTTTCCTTTAGTCTCATCTTTGAAAGTAAAGCTGATATTCGCCTCATCGCTGGCATGTGCCAACAGAGATGTAGTGGCCGTGCAGAATAAAAATAAAGTTAACCAAAACCGCATGCTGGTCATTTACTCCCCTTTGGAAATGGCATCTTTAAGAACTTTAATGTTATTTGTCATGATGCTGAAATAGTTTGAAGATGAAGGATCAGAAGGTGCACCTTCGCAAGGAGAAAATACAATGTTTTTAAGTCCTAGCTTTTCTGTAACTTGATTTGCCACTTCGTCAGTCGGTTCTCCTTCCCAAAGTAAGATTTTTGCCGGATGTGTTTTTAGGGTTTCGCGAATATCATTTATCTGTGTTTCAGTAAGTTTTGATTCCGGGTCAAGGTCGAGGTTTTTCAGATTCCAACCATAACGACGTCCGACATAATTATAAGCAGGGTGAGAACATAAAATTGGAGTGTCTGCCATTTTTTTACTGACTTCTTTCAGTTCGCTGTCCAACTGTTTTAGTTCTTTGCTCAATTCGGCAAAGCCGGCTGCAAAATCATCTTTCAGTTGAGGAAATTTTTCAGTCATAGCTTTGTAGATAACAGTTGCCTGATGCAGTGCATTGACTGGATCAACCCAAGTATGGCCATCCACTCCCGTATGAGAATGTTCTCCGGCTGGTCCATGCGAATGGGTTGTCGCTGTTTCGTAGTTCAACAATTCAATGCCTTTTGCTGAGTCAACAAGTTTGGCTTGTGGAAGGCTGACTTTTGCCACCCATTTCTCAAACTTTGCTCCATTAATCACAATCATATCGGCCTGCTGATATTTTGAAATAGCTGAGCGATCGGGTTGCCAGAAAATCGGATCTTCGTCTTCAGGGCAAGGGCATTCCACTTTTACTTTTCCCATGGCAATTTTCTGAGTAAAATAGTGGGTCGGATAAAATGTAGTTAAAATCACGGGCTCCTGAGAGTTTGAACTTTTGTTGTTTTCTGATGATTCTCCGCAAGATGATAACATTGTCAACGCGATTAAGAAGGAGCAAAGTTTATACCCTAATTTGAAGGATGATTTTAAAGACATAGAAGATCCTGTTTTTTGAAGATTATAGCAAGTTTTGATCAACCTAGGTTTTGTTGATGGTAATAAATGAGTATTCAGCCTGCTGTTTGCAAGTATTTTTAAAGTATAATTTGATGTTTAAAAGAGGGGTTTTCGGGTAGTTGATCTATAAATAGATGGTGATATGACAAATTCACTGGTTTTTCAGGAAAATGTCTCTATATTCACTCTCTTCTATACCGATAGGGTGAAACTAATCAGTTAATTTTCAGATGGATAATAGAGATGAGTCAAAAGCTTAAAGTGATGGTTTTGAACGGGCCGAACCTGCAATTGCTGGGTCAGCGCGAACCGGGAATCTATGGAAATGAGACACTTGCGGATATCGAGAAGAGATGTAGAAAAGTTGCAGATACACTGCAGTTTGATTTGGATTTTTA
>DDLT01000060.1 GCA_002340265.1 Lentisphaeria bacterium UBA2565
CACAGAACTTGGGACATTACCATAAAATTTATAGTTAAATATTTTAATCGGGGGATTTTAAATGGACATTTTCGAGCAGTTATTCAGGGGGCATCTAGCAGGAACAATGCCGCCGATTATGGTTTTGTTTTCGCTTCTTTTGGCGTTTATTCTCGGGCAGACTATTGCCTGGGTTTATTATATCACGCATCAATCTCTTTCTTATTCGCGCTCATTTGTACAATCGTTGGTGCTGATGACTGTTATTGTCAGCTTAGTGATGGTGGCAATTGGTCAGAGTTTGATAACGGCTTTTGGTTTGATGGGTGCACTGGCGATGATTCGTTTCCGTCACATGATTAAAGATTCTCGAGATATTGCCTTTGTTTCGATGTCGCTTGTGGTGGGGATGGCTGTCGGCTCGCAACGATTTGATGTGGCAATTATTGGAACTGTTGTAAGTTGTGCAATTGTTCTTTATCTTCACTGGACTTCATTTGGAAGTCATCAACCTTCTAATGCCTTTCTCCGCTTTACGCTTTCTGATGGAGAAGAAAATGGAGTCCCGCACTTTGAGCAACTACTGAAAAAATATTGCAGTAGCTTTACGCTTATTTCAGTTCAGCAAAACAGTGAACTAAAATGTTCGGAATATGCCTTTCAGCTGATGATCAGAAATGTGAATCGAAATGATGAATTTGTTTACCAGCTTGAGCAGATTGATGATGTGAGCAACCTAAGCCTCGTCATGCAAGAACAGCTTCTGGAGGTGTAAGATGGGACGACTTGATTTTAATGTGGGACGTTTACGTCGTCATGCGGTTCCAGTTCTTGTCTGGCTTACAGCTCTTTTAGTTGTCGGGGCTATTTTTTATAAGAAGAATCAACGCCTTGAACTTTCCGGGATTGTTCTGGATTTTAAAACAGAAGTGGCTCCGCTTGACCTAGGTGTAATTAAAAATATGCATGTGTCGATATATCAACCGGTGAAGGAAGGAGATGTGCTTTGTGTATTGGATGATTCTATCTTACGCTCAGAACTTGAACTGGTTAATGCTGAACTGAGTTTGCTTAAAGCTAAAATGGCATTGCGTAAGCAGAGTGAAGAGCGTCGATTCTTTTCCGATGTTGAAGAGACACGTTTGACGATTTTACAGATTCGAGCAGAACTCGAACCTGATAAAATCAATCTTCTAGATAAAGGCGTTGAACTTGATCGTTTGAAGAAGTTGGCATCAAAAAATGCGGCGACTGATGATGATTTAAAAAAGGCAGAGTTTGAATTCAAAGCATTGGAAAAGAAGATTGCGATAAATGAAAAGCGTTTAAAGCAGAATGAAGTGGATCTCGAAGTTAAAATTAAGCGTGCTGCTGACTTTGCAAAAGGTCAGGCTATAGACGGTGGTGTCGATTATATTCGAAATGCTCTGAATGTGGAGAGTCTGAAACTGAAAGATTTAGAAGTTCGCTTACAGAAATTGGTTCTTCGTGCACCTATCAGCGGTGTGGTGACGTCAATTTGGACACGTCCCGGAGATGTCGTAAAACCCGGTGAACGTATTATTGGAATTGTGAAGCCTAAGGCGACTGAGGTTCTGGCATTTATCTCACCTCAACACAAAACTGTGATTAAAGCGGGGGATATTGTGACGTTGCAACGTACAGCATTTGCCAGTGGTGATGTGAATTTGACTGTGAAATATCTTGGACCGGCTGTCGATGAACTTCCTGCTGAACTTTGGAATCACCCTAACTACCCGCAATATGGCGTACCGGTGACATTGGTACTACCGGAAGAAAACGACCTTGTTCCCGGCGAAGTTGTTAAAATTGTGAAATAGGATTTTATGATGAAGCTGTTTTCAATTCCAATCTGTTGCCTATTTTTGTTTTCCTTTGCTTTGAATGCGGATGTCTATATTAACGAAATTATGGCGAGCAATGGTTCTTCTATTGTTGATGAAGACGGAACTACAAGCGATTGGATCGAGCTTTATAATGACAGTTCATCATCAGTTTCACTGGGCGAAGTTTACCTTTCTAACGATAATGATGACTTGAAAAAGTGGCAATTTCCTGATGTGACGATTCCGGCAAACGGTTTTTTCGTACTCTTTGCATCAGAAAAAAATCGTAAATCAGGCAGTGATCTGCACACAAATTTTAAACTTTCTTCAAGTGGTGGCATTTTACATTTGACTGCTTCGGACGGCAGTCGAACATTTGATAGCTTAGAGTATCCTGGACTCGGTTCAAATATCAGTTACGGTAGAACAGCGTCCGGCAACCTTGCAATGTTTTCCACCGCCACGCCTAATACGTTGAACTCTTCAACTTCTTATATTAAGAAAACCGAAACTCCTGAATATTGTCATAAACACGGGTTTTATGATACCTCTTTTCTTTTAACAATTTCCGGAGAAGAAGGTTCAACTATTCGTTATACAACGGATGGTTCCGAGCCGACCACTTCTAATGGAACTGTTTACAGTTCTCCAATTACTGTTGATTCGACCACGACAATTCGTTCCCGTGCATTTTCTGCCAACTCCCTGCAATCTAATTCTATTACTGCCAGTTACATTTTTTTATCAGATGTGAAAACACAATCAGCAACTCCACCGACTGGTTGGCCCGCCGATCGTTCAATTTATAGCTTGGTTACAGAAGCTGGGAAAGGTTATCAAGCATTTCATTACGAGATGCGATCAGCAATAGTTGACAGTGAGGAATATTCCAAACAAATTGACTATGCATTTAAAGATATTGATACCATTTCTATGGTTATCGATTTAGAGCATCTAATGAATCCGCAAACAGGAATTTATGTCAACGCTTATTATAAGGGCACTGATTGGGAACGCCCAGCTTCTTTAGAGTTTATCAGAAGCGATGGTAAAGGTTTTCAGACTAATGCAGGTGTCAGAATTCGCGGAGGTTATAGTAGATCTCCGAATAACCCAAAGCATTCTTTCAGATTCTTTTTTAATAACAAGTATGAGGGCGGAGTATTAGAAGAACAGTTGTTCGACGATGAAGGCGCTGAGCAGTTTGACCGTGTTGATTTGCGAACAGCCCAGAACTTTTCATGGAGCTTTGGAAACAGTTCTTCCAATACAATAATGCGTGATGTGTTCTCTCGTGATAGTTCTCGTGATATGGGAATACCTTATACTCGAAGTCGTTATTATCATCTTTTTATTAACGGTGTGTATTGGGGCGTGTTCCAAACTCAGGAGAGGGCAAGTCAGAACTTTGCGGAAACATACTTTGGTGGCATAGAAGAAGATTATGATGTGATCAAATCCACAGGTGCCAGCACTTTTGCAACCCCTGGAGTTGAGGCTTATGCCGCAGAAGCAACTTACGGAACTATTGATGCATATAACAGGCTTTGGCAATTGGCTAATAATGGATTCGCAAACGATGTTGATTATTTCAAAGCTCAGGGTATGGATGTGAATGGCTTAATAAACCCATCTTATGAGAGGCTTCTGGATGTGGATAACTTAATCGATTATATGATTATACTGTGTTACTGTGATAACCGTGATATGGCAATTTCTCGCGGGGTAAATAACTTTTTTGCTATGTATAATAAAGTAGCTCCTGATGGTTTTAAGTGGTTTTGTCATGATTTTGAACATTCCTTTAAAAAGGGTGCTAACGCAGATTTAACTCAGTGGACCAATGTTAGAGCTGATCAAAGCAAATTTAATGCCTTCTATCTACATAATCGCCTTTTGCTTAATTCTCACTATAAACAGCGCTTTGTGGATAGAATTTATAAACATTTGCTTAATGATGGAGCTTTGACAATTGAGAATGCAACTAAACGTTGGATGAGTCGTGCAGAGGAGTTGCAGTATGGTATTATAGCAGAGTCGGCGAGGTGGGGAAGTCGTACTAAAGCGACATGGGAAAGTGCCGTCAATGGTTATCTTAACAACTATTTTATGCTGAAATCCCCGATTCTTATTAATCAATTTTATACGAGTGGCTGGGTTCCTTCTAATTACAGTTCGGCGACTGACTTCGGTGGACCTGTTTCATTTTTCCATTATTTAGATGAAATCACCGAGGCCGAACTAGAGGTCTCGAAAAACTATCATTTTAAGATTTCTAACGGAGATGGTGATATAAAATACACTTTAGATGGTTCTGATCCGAGAACTCCTACAGGGGGAATCTCTGCCAATGCTCTTACTGCTGTTGATGGTGTGGAGATGTTTATCAATAGTACTACCACCATCAAAGCTCGGACTTATAATAACGGCGTTTGGAGTGTGCTTCGCGAAGTGACGTTTAATGTCTACAATGATTTGTCCTCAGTAAAAGTTACGGAAATTATGGTTCAGCCAGAGGGGAACAATCCGGAGTTTATCGAAATCTACAATGATTCCGATAATTCTG
Source organism: Lentisphaeria bacterium UBA2565 (assembly GCA_002340265.1). Classification (GTDB taxonomy): domain Bacteria; phylum Verrucomicrobiota; class Lentisphaeria; order UBA2565; family UBA2565; genus UBA2565. The sequence goes on from DDLT01000060.1 coordinate 4,393, forward strand.
TTAACCTTAGTGGATGCAAATTCACCAAAGGTGTTGAACTAACTGTCGCTCCCGGAACTGTACTGTCAGCTAAAAGTTATGCTGTTTTTACCAATGATACGGCAACTTTGAAAGGTTTGTACGGTATCGAAGCTAAAGGAAAGTTTACTGGGAGCTTGAGTGACAGTGGTGAACGGGTGAAGTTTAACGATTCGCTTGGAAATATAATCTTTGATTTTGAATATGATAACTCAACAACTAAGCGGATTCCTGCGCGTGGTAATGGTTTTTCATTAATTAATCCGTCAGATAGCAGTGAAGTAAATCCGAATTATGAAAACTATTGGTGTATTTCAGAAAACAAAAACGGTTCCCCAGGTTCTGCAAATGGTACAAGCTTTACAGCCAATTTTGTAATTAACGAGATATCGAATGCTGAAATTAATCCATGGGTGGAAATTTATAATGAAGGCGACCTAGCATCTCTTGCCGGTTGGTATCTGACTGATGATCCTTTAAATCTGACAAACTTATCCCTAGGGGCATTTTATGTCGCTAAGAATGGGGATTTTGTTTTTTCAAACAGTAGCTTTGGCGGCAAAGTGTCGATTAATAAATATGGCGGAGAACTTTATCTCGTATCACCGAATAAACGATATGTTCACGGCTATCGCTATGGATCTCTTGAAGTGCCGCATAGTTGGGGGCGTATCGTAGATAGCTTTGGTAATGATGGACTTGCTAAGTTAACTCACTCTACTAAATCAACAACAAATGCATCAATATTTACAGGCCCGGTTGTGATTTCAGAGATTATGTACAATCATGATGATATGGTTGATTATCTGGAAATTACTAATATAACGAGTTCAAATGTAAACCTATATGATGTGGCAAATCCTGACAACCTTTGGCGCATTTCCGGTGTGAACTTTGAATTTCCAGCCAACAGTTCCATCGTAGCCGGAGAAAAAATTGTTTTAATCAATAATAAAGTTACCGATGCCCAGTTTAGGACTGAATATCAAATTCCAGCTTCTGTTCGAATCTTTACATTCGATGGGAAATTGAGTAACAGCGGAGAACGTGTGGCTATCGAAGCACCTCTAACTCCTGAAACTATTTCCGGACTTGGAGCTTTTGTCCCTTACTCGGTTGTTGATGAAGTGGAGTACTCCGATCAGTTGCCATGGCCGACAAAAGCTGATGGTTCTAACTATAGCTTAATTCGTAAAGATTTGAATGCGAATGGAAATGACTCTCTAAATTGGCAGTTGAGTGAGTTCAAAGGTGGAAGTCCCGGCTTTATCGGCAAAGTGTATAACCTGAATGTCAAGAACGGAACAGGGGATGGTAACTATGCTGACGGAACTACAGTTACAATTACAGCTAAAGCGGCTGATGCAGGATGGAGTTTTTCGCATTGGATTGGTGATGTAGCACAAATTGATGACGTAAATTCTGCAACGACTACTGTCAATATGGCGAATATCGATTTGGAAGTTCAGGCTGTTTATAAATTTAGTGAATCTTCTAACCATGGAGCAGTTACGATTAATGAGTTCATGGCAGAGAATAGTTCGACTAATATGGATATGGAAAACTATAACTTTGCCGATTGGGTTGAACTGAAAAACAACGCGGGCATACCGATTGATCTCGGTAATTATTACCTGAGTAATGACTTTGAAAATCCTACGATGTGGAAAATTCCAGATGATACAAATGTTGTTCCGGGTGAAAAGAAAATTATCTGGATGGATAAGTTAAATACAGGTTTGCATTCATCATTCAGTTTGAAAAGGAAAGCCGACAGTGAACTTATTCTGTTTGATGCTTCCGGAAATGTAGTCGATTACATCTCTTATCCTCAGCAGTATGCAAATTATTCTTACGGACGCGAGCCTGTTTCAAATACCTGGGGTTATTTTGCCGATGCCACACCTGGAGCCGATAACGTCGCAATTAGAACTGAGATTGCAGAGTTTTCGGAGCACCCTGAGTTTTCTGTTGAACCTGGCTTTTATGATTCTGTACAAACTGTGAGTTTGACTGTAACAGATGGTTCGACTGTCTATTATACAATTGATGGTTCAGAACCGACTGAATCAAGCACCACTTACAGTTCGCCAATTCCAGTTTCATCATCAACAGTGATTCGTGCAAGAAGTTTCTCTTCGGACAAGTTGCCAAGCAAACTGGTGTCGGGAAGTTATCTGATTTCAGAGAATGCAAAACTACCTGTCGTTTCAATTTCAATTGATTATGATCATATGTTTGACGACACACTTGGTTTTTATGTAAAGGGGACAAATGGAGTTACTGGTTATTATAGCGGCTCCGGTTCCTGTAACTACAAACGTCCTTGGAAACGTCCTGTTGCAATTGAATTCTTTGAAGCTGACGGAACTCGTGCATTCTCATCATCAGGAGAAACCAAAATTTACGGTGGCTGGAGTCGTGATGCTGCTGTGAAATCTCTTGGGTTCTTCTTTGAAGATACTGTTGATTATCCGTTGTTTAGTTCTGGGAAAGTTAACGAATTTGACTCGATTCTATTACGAAATGGTGGAAACCGCTGGTCCGGATCACGTCTTGATGATGCAATTGCTCAGAAATGTATTGAAGACTTTGTTGATATTGACCTTCAGCGTAGTCGTCCTGTTCTTCTTTATATCAATGGCAAATATTGGGCGACGATGAACATGCGTGATAAGTTGAATGAAGACTTTATCAAAAATCATCATGGATTTGATGACGACGAGATCGAACTCATTTCCGGAGGAGGAAATGGCGGTTACACTTCAAGTCTAGGTAATTTGTCGACTTATCCTGAACTTTTGGACTTCACTTCTAAAAATGATTTGTCACTGCCGGGGAATTTTGATTATGTGGATTCGATTGTCGATTTTAAAGAACTTGCACATTATTGGATCACTGAAACTTACGCTGGTAATAAGGATTGGGCAAATTCAGACGGAAACCGTTATAACAATATAAAATGGTGGAAAGGTGACAGTGGACGTTGGCGTTGGATGATTTATGATCTTGATGGTGGAATGTCTAAGGCGACTAGAGATTTCTTGAGCACCAATGACCCCGATAACGACGGGTTTAATGTTGGGGATGGTTATTTCAGTACATTCCCGTTTCTTTTAGATGGTTTGAGTAATCTAGAATTCAGAACTTGGTACATTCAGCGTGCTTCGGCAATGACAAATATTCTTTTTGATGGCAAACGAGTCGAAGCTAAAGCAAACGAACTGCGTGATGCTTACGGTTTGGAGATGCAACGTCATATCGATCACTGGCATGTGAACGAAAGGACGCCTTGGTGGAAAGATCCGGTGAACTCTCTCTTTGTTCAGGATTTTAATGGTTACGGGTTCGAGAATGGCGGTCACCTAGCGAATGGTTCCTATGACAATTGGTATAATGCGACAAATGGTGTGATCAACTTTGGTCATGCGCGTGAGTCGGTTTACCTAGACCAACTGCAGAGCTATTTTGGTTTGAGTGGACGAAAAGATGTGCGAGTTGTAGTTGAAGGCGCTGAAGGTGGTACAGTTTCAATTAACGGTGTGGAGTCTCTGAATGAAGACTTTACAGGTTCTTACTTTGATAATATTCCAATCAAGTTCAAAGCAAAAGCTAAAGACGGTTATATGTTTGCGGGATGGCTTAATACGTCGAGTTCTTTCCAAAGTGATAAGCTGTTCGAGAAAGGCACTCAATGGAAGTTCTATGATAAGGTGACTGCACCTCCTGCTGATTGGAATAGTTCGAATTTCGATGCCTCAGGTTGGGGTAGTGGAAATGCCTCTCTTGGTTATGGCGACGCACATACTACAACCATCACTAAATACGATGGAGATGGAAATAAGATTCATACCACCTATTTCCGTAAAACATTTGATGTGACTGATCCGGGCAAATATTTCGGACTTAAACTGAACCTTCGACGTGATGACGGTGCAGTTATTTATATAAATGGAGTGGAGGCTGCCAGGTCCAATATGAATTCCGGTGTTGTTACGCATGCCAGCTGGTCTGCTTCAGGCGTTGGAGGGGGAAATGAAACGACTTTCTATGAAATTGAAATAGATGAAAGCTTTTTACAAATTGGAGAAAATATCATTGCAATCTCTATTCATCAGACCAACTCAACCAGTTCAGACATAGGTTTAGATGCAGAACTTCTGGGGCACTATACTGAAAGTGGTGATGAGTATAGGGTTTATGATGATAAACTAGAACTTGATGTGATTGATGACATTCTGGTTAAGGCTGTGTTTGTCCCGATTCCTCCGATTGTAATTAATGAGATTGCATTTCAGCCGGAAAATGGTTCTGCTTACCAATTTATCGAAATATACAACCATGCAGATGTTGCCGTTGATATCTCGGACTGGTCTTTTGAAGGCGTTGACTTTACATTCCCTTCCGGAGCTTCAATCAATCCTCGCGAAGCTGTTCTTGTTGTTGCTGACAGTTCAAAATGGAATTTGCCGGATGTTCAGGTTTTTGAGTGGACTGGAGGTTTTCTTGGTGCAGATGATGAAATCAAACTTAAGAACAGTTCCGACCTTGTCGTATCTCATGTTATTTACGAAAATATAACTTTGGAAAGTGATGCGACTTTGGCTCTGAAGGAACCTGATCTCGTGACAACTGATATATCAAGTTGGCGACAAAGTTGGTATAAAGGCGGAACTCCGGGCGGAGCTAATGATGCTAAACATCCTCTTGTTCTTTCTGAGTTGTACTATAATGCACCTTCCGCACAAGGTTCTGACGGTGACTATGAATTTATCGAACTTTACAACAGAGGTGATTATCGTCTTGATATTTCTGATTATGAGTTTGAAGACGGTATTGAGTTTAAATTTCCGAACGACTCATTTATTAACCCTAACGAATACATTGTCGTTGCAAATAAAGAAGAGAGTTATGCACTAAATGGTTATCAGGTGTTCGAATGGGATTCAGGTTCGCTTTCAAATAGTGGGGAAACTATTCGTCTGGAAGATGCTGATAATAAGAAAGTGTTTGAGTTTGAGTATGACACATCAATTCCTTGGCCGCTTTTGGCAGACGGTGAAGGCTATTCTTTAATCATCAAAATGACTGATGATATTGACTATTCTGATTCACAAAGCTGGGCTTTAAGCGGAACACTTTATGGAACGCCGGGAGCCGCAAACAGTGCAGCAGTTATAGATGCTGCTGTAATTATTAACGAAGTGCTGACGCATACGGACTGGCCTCAGGTTGACTTTATTGAACTGTACAATCCGACAGACAATCCTGTTGACATTTCAGGTTGGTTCTTGACTGATAACCATAATAACGTCGAAAAATATAAGATCCCTGCGGGAACAGTTCTGCCGGCAAAATCGTACTACACAATTCTTGAGGATAACGACGGAAATACAGAGAATAATGACGCACTGCCGGATCAATACTTTGGCAAAGGCTTTAGTCTCAGTTCTTATGGAGAAGAGGTGTATATCATCTCTGCAGATAAACGCTATAGTCATGGTTTTAAATTTGGTGCGTCAGCCAATGCTGTGAGTTTCGGACGTTATATCAACTCTGAAAATGAAGAACTTTTCCCTGCGATGGAGGCGTTAACACAGAATGCGGTGAATAGTTCTCCAAAGTTGAGCGATGTGATTATCTCCGAAATTATGTACAATCCTGCATCAGATGGTTCGGAGTTTATCGAGATTCGAAACCGTTCCGTAGCTGATATAAAACTTTATGACAGTGAATATCCAGAAAACCGTTGGAAGCTTAAAGGTGTCGATTTCACATTTCCGGCAAATATCACAATTACTGCGGGCGAAAGTTTACTGTTGATCCCTGCCGCGACAGATGAGTCAACTTTTAGGTCAAAAAATGAAGTTGATCCAGCCGTCAGAATATTCAGTTACAGCGGATCACTTTCTAATGACGGTGAACGCATCACGCTTCAGCGACCAGATAAACAGGATACCCTACTTGATGGAACGACTTATGTCCCATATATCGATGTAGAATCTGTTAAATATAATGACAAATCACCTTGGCCTTATCAGGCTGACGGGCAGGGATATTCTCTTATTAGAAAGTTTCCGGTCTGTTTCGCGGATGATGCAGGCGCTTGGTTGGCTTCGGCTATAAACGGCGGAAGCCCCGGCTTTATTCAACTGGTCACTTTGAAGGTGGTTAATGGTTCGGGAAGTGGACAGTATAATGAAGGCGCGGTTGTCAGCATCAATGCGGAAACCATAGAAGGTGCGAAGTTCTGTGAATGGATTGATCAGCAACGTATTGCTACAAATGCATCCGAAGCGACCACAACTGTTAATTTGAGTTATAAAGATGCCTCAGTAAAAGCCACTTTTGATCCACTTCTGAATTGGTCGCCGTCCACAGAGTTGACCTATGGAGACCTTTTAACCTCGCAAATGATGAATGCAGACACCGCCATTGCAGGTTCTTATAGTTATAACCACGCAATTGGAACGAAACTGGATGCCGGAAATTATGACTGGGTATGCGACTTTACTCCTGCAAACAGTTCTAAGTTTAATAATGTTCAGCAGACAGTGCCGTTTACTGTTCTGACAAAAGAGTTGACTATCACGGCAGATGATAAACAAATACGTGAAGGCAGTTCAATTCCAGCATTGACGGTCAGGTTTGATGGTTTTGCTGCCGGAGAGTCTCAATCAGACCTTTCAGGGGATTATGCAATCTCCACAAATGCGAACAGTTCGGCTGTCGGGGTTTATCCGATTACAGTCACTCAAGGCACGTTAAGTTCTTCAAACTACAGCTTCCAGTTTAATAACGGTGAACTGTTTGTTTATGAAGATGGTCGTAAGGATTCTATTATCATAAGTTTAAAGAAGGGTTGGAATTTGATAAGTATTCCATTTAAAAAACAATCTGGTGTGGACTGCTTTGGAAGGAACACAATTTCAGGGAATATGTTTTACTGGGACTCTTATTATAACTCAATATCGAAGAATGACTCCTTTGAGAGTGAAAAAGGCTATTGGATTTTCTCCAAAGTAAGTGATGACTTTCCTGTGTCTGGTCTACATGCACCGCAGAAAGACAGTTTGGTAGATGATCTGGGCTGGAGTATCATCGGTGTGGTTGAAGAGACTCCTGTCGTAGATGTCAGCCCAGACTGTCCGGTTTGGGAATGGAATGCTGTTGATGGTGGCTATGTCGAAGCTACGACTTTAGAAGTTGGAAAAGGTTACTGGGTATTCAAAGCCAATTAGTGACATTCTGACAATTGTTCGTGAATGATTAAATCACTTGGATGAACAGCTTATCCATT
>DDLT01000342.1 GCA_002340265.1 Lentisphaeria bacterium UBA2565
AGAGTGAGAAAGCGAACCCGCCATTCCCGGAGCAAGGTTGCGAACATGGTTGGCTTTACCGAGAAAAATCAAAATCGCGATTCCGGCAAACATCCAGAATACCTGACCGGTAAATCCGTAAATCATCACATCAGTCACGCCTTCAATTTTAAATGCTTCGGCAATTCGTGAGCCTCCCACAAGGAAGTTTCCGGCAAGTACAATTGGAATGCCGGCGAAAAGCAGGGCGTTGATTGTCGGCCCCATTTTCCAGTTTGAGAAAACCATTCCCAGCGATGCAGATATCAGCATTGCAAAGAAAATCTGAGGAAGCCCAATCCAGTCATTGGCTTTGAACAGGTTGGCGATATAAAGCGACACAAGTAGAACACCTGTAATCACCACAATTTCCACTACACCTTTGCCGATGTACTTTTGTTTGCTTAGAATTTTAGCTTTAGAGTCGATAAAAATAATTGCCAGCACTAGGCAAAGGTAGGCGAAAAGAAGGTACGAACTGTGCAGTACATCAGTTTTAGCAATACCGGTCACGATAGTTTTAACCGACTCAATACCAATTAGAATAAAGAACGCACGAAGAAGAAAGCAGAACTGTGTACGGCTTGTTCCCACGATTATCTCTTCATCCGAAGGCACCATAATCTGATCCGTATCAAACTTTTCTTTGAACATGATCTTTTTCAACTCCTGACCGCCGACAAAAAATGACGCAATCAAGGCAATAATCGTGGTCTTACTTGCCAATACCACGATTGGGAAATGAGTTAAACCAGGCGTGGCAATCTCACTTTCCACCATTACGTAACCCATAATCAGGCCGAACACCACAATAATAAGAATTGAAGAGTATTTGGTACCCGCAACCACAGTTCGTGAAACAAGAACCAGTGTTGTTAGAATCAATAATGTTAGAACAAAATGATTCAGTGAATAGATATGCGGCAGCTCTTTAATAAGATCCGTCAATTTTTACCTCCTTGGAATAAGTTTTTAAATGGTTTGAACTGTCAGTAAAAAATGAAATTTCACCCAAACAGCTCCTTTGTTTTATTAAAGCTTTCTAGATTAATCTGAAAAAGTTGATCTACAAGCTAAACATTTAAAATAAGTTAGGCGCAACAAAAAAAGGTGACGTTTATCTTTTTAGTGATGTGAACTCGGATATTGATTTTTTGTGATATGTATGAGAATAAAATGTTAAATTTGGTTTAATAAACAAGTTCTTTTTCCGTCTAAGCAGGGTAATTTGTGAGTATTATTAACACTTAGATAGAGGAATGAAGATGAGGAATAGGGGGAATATTGCTGTAGGGACGATTTTATGTGTACCTTTTTTGTGCGGTGCACAGGAAAATGAAGAGGTGAAAAAACTGCCTGAAGTGAATGTTATTGCTGAAGTAGCAGAAACAGATTCATATCACAGTCCAGAAGTTAATCTTGGTGGGCTATTGAAAGGAAATGTTCGAGAGCTTCCGATGAATTTAGAAACTATTACAGCAAAACTGTTGGAAGACCGATATACGACCAGCTTTTACGAAGCTATTCAATATACATCAGGAATATTTACCGGCGGAAATTCTCCCTCTACGAGAACCAGTGGCCAGTTTACAATGCGTGGTTTTTCTGGAAGTGATACGCTTTTGAATGGAATGGCGATGCCGGGAGCAATGTCTTATTACCTCGATTCAGTTTTGATCGAAAATATTGACATTTTCCGAGGTCCTTTGAATGGAACAACCGGCGGTCAGACCTCTTCTCTTGGCCCATACGGCTGCGGAGGTTCGATTAATGTAGTGACTAAACAGCCGACTCTTTCAGAGAATAGACAAAAGCTAGCCATTGGTGGCACGTATTCTGAAAAAGGAACAGGTCGCATAACCTATGATGGAGATTTTAAAGCGACGGAAAGTTTAGGTGTTCGAATACCAGTTGCTTATGAGTTGGGGCGGCCAGATTATCTTCCAAGTAGTTATGATAGCGATTATACTTTCACTATCGCTCCATCATTTCTATGGAGTATTGGCACAGATACGGAGTTGAAATTGATGACTAATTACCAAAAATCTGAATCCGCAGCTTATCAGGGTATCCCTTATCTAAAGGGTGATTTTCTGGTGCCAACTGACACATTTTATGGAGATGAAAACAGCAGAAATAAATATGAAATGTTTTCTCTTCAGGGCGAACTAAACCATCGCTTTACGAAAAAACTCTCATTGGCATTGGGCGGTGGTTATGCAAAAATCGATTTAGAGCGAGAGCATTGGTCCGTTTCAAGTAGCACTAGTTACGAAAACCTTGCTCAGACTTATATGGCTCCATTGGGGTGGTCAGATAGTGAAAGTGTAAAAGAGAATTATTCTCTTTATTCTCATTTGAACTATGATTTGTTTGCAGGAAACTGGATTCATCATTTTACATTGGGGGCCGATTGGCTGAGAAAGGAGTCTGTAAGTTCCGGTGTCTCCGGAAGTACCGCTTCTCAGGATATTCGTTACCCGGATTATACATTGGTTGGTCCGTTACGATATAACTCCAGCGAAAGTGTAGTTGATCGGTATGGGGTTTTACTGCAGGATTTTATTGAAGTGGGGCAATGGCGGTTTCTTGCAGCTTCACGCTTTGATCTGCATGAAAGTAACAATGACAATGATACAACTTCGGTCAGCCCTCGTTTAGGAGTCACTTATCTGGTGAGTGATGACTTGTCGCTTTATGCAAATTATAGTTATGCAGAAGCTCCTAATTTTGGCTATTTTGACGCAAATGACAATGAACTAGAAGACTCATGGAATGCACATTCGTATGAAATCGGTGCAAAACAGCGCGTTGGTCAAAACCTGTGGGTAAAAGCCGACATCTTTGAAATCAAGCAGAACAATACGCCGGAAGATGATGGCTCTGGAAACAGAACATACGTGTCGGGTGCTAAGAATAAATCTTATGGTTTCGAGTTGAGCTTGAGTGGTGAGTTGACAAATAACTGGGATATGAGTGCATCTTATACTTATACCAAATATAAAGACTTGGATGCGGATATTGAGTTCGAAAAAGTGCCCGAAAACAGTGTGGCTCTGTGGACTACCTATCGCATTCCTCGCGGGTTTCTAGAGAATTTGAGAGTGGGGCTAGGTTGGCGCTATCAGTCAAAAACTTATACCACTTTCCGAGGTAAGTATGTTGGAGATGATTTCACTATTGACGAAGCGCATGTCTTCGATGCCAATCTTGAGTATCCGTTGGATGCCTGTTTTGGTGATAGTGTAGATGCAAGAATTCAGTTTGGTGTAAAAAACATATTTGATAAAGAATATGTGGAGTCAGCGCGTCATGGCACGGAAAACTTTGCAGGTAGATCAAGAACATTAACCTGTAATCTAATTATGGAATTTTAAAAAGTTTTGCAACTTATATTTTGCAGAGTTTTCTGGCTGTTTCCGGAAAACTCTGTTTCTTTTTGCTGTGTGAACAAAGTGTTAATATAAGAATGGAAAGAACAATGTCTGATATAAATAATGTATTAAGTATAAAGAAATTGAGTAAAACATTCTCTCAGGGAGATGAAAAACTTAAGGTTCTTGATAACCTTAACCTCGATGTCAAAGCTGGAGAGTTTGTGGCGGTTATGGGAGCAAGTGGTTCAGGGAAAAGTACACTCCTTCACCTTATTGCGGGGTTGTTGAAAGGTGATAATGGCTCTGAAATTGAACTGTCAGGTAATAATTATTCGAACTTTTCTGATAAAGCACTTACTAAACACCGCCTTGAGAATATCGGGCTTATCTTTCAAAATTATAATTTAGTACGTTCTCTTGATATCACAGAGAATATTCGACTGCCGCTTTTACTTTCAAGTAAAAAAGCAAAGCAGGATAATATCGATAAGTATATTGACGATTTGGGACTCTCAGAACGTCGTAATCATCTTCCTCGTCAGCTAAGTGGTGGTGAACAGCAACGTGTGGCAATTGCTAGGGCTATTATTGGAGAGCCAGAATTGATTCTTGCCGATGAACCAACTGGTAACCTTGATCTAAACTCGGGTAACCATATTTGTGAACTTCTGCGTTCAATTGCCGATAAACGTAAGCAAACCATTATTATGGTGACACACGCACCGCACGTCGCATTTTATGCTGACCGTATCATTATGCTGTCTCAGGGCAATATTGCAACAGACATGCAAAAAAGTGAATTTGCCGATTCGGGAGCGCTGAGCAAACATTATCAAGATATTCTGCAACAGCAGTTGAACGGCTAAGGGGGGAACATGCGTTTTGTAATAACGCTCTTAAGAGCAAGGCTTAAAGATCGGAGAATGTCCCTGTCTCTTATACTGCTGGCGACCTTGGCAACGTCTGCGATGCTGGCGGTAGTCGGCGGCATGTTCCAATTAGTTGGAGCAAGAAGTCAGAAAACAGTAGAAGCAGTAATTGGACCGATTGACCGCATTATCATTTCAGGAACAGTCACAGATTGGGAGTCAGCAAAAACTCGCTATGGAAATATCTCTGCACCTGCACCAATTAGCCAAGAGATTACCGACTTTGTTGAAAACTCTGCAAATGTCAAACGTACTGACTTACTAACTTATGCTCGTGTGGAACTGTTAAATCCAAAGAAAAAGTTTAGTGGTTCGATGTATCGTCCTGGTCATACACGTCCAACTCCTGTTTACTGTGTAAAAGATGACCAAATGCCACCTGCTCATTTAGTTCCGGGTTTAACAAAGGAGATCTGGGAAAAATGCTTGAAGTTAGATCAGGTCATTTTACCGGAAATGAAAGGGTATTTTGGGGGAGGTGGAGACATCCTCTATAAATCAGGTGACACCATTTTGGTCACGTCCGAAAATGCCAGCAATAAGATTGTAGTCGCAAGTACCTATCCGACAAAAGGACGCTTACGAAACTTTGGAGGCATGTTTGTTTCACAAAAAATATTTACAAAGCTTACCGGCTGTCAACCTAAAACAAATCGCATTTATGTAGAGTTGAAAGACAGCACTGAAAATACATCTGCAAAGTTTGACTCCAGTTATAATAAAGTTGCAGCTTCTGTGTCAATGCCCTCTGCGATGTTGACTCAGGAAGATTATATTGATTATAAAAAGCTGGGAGGAGGATTTGGTATTCTGCCATTCTCTGGCACGGTTTTAACAATCATTGGTGCGTTTTTTATTATCTTTTTTGTAGTAGGCATTGGCAATAAAAGTCAGATTAATGAATCGCTTGGTCTACGTGCACTTGGAATTTCCAAAGGCCGTCTCGTAATTGTAGTCGTATTAGAAACTGTGATTCCGGCCCTGCTTGGCTGTGTCATTGGCTTAATTATTGCACGGATTCTTTTCCAATTAGGCATTCAGTCGGGACGAGGTGGAATGAGCTTCAATAGCGCTGAAAATTTAGGAATAAATATTTACAATATGGCAGTGTTGCTGATGGCTCCCGCATGTGTATTGATTACAATGACTTCAAGTCTTGTCGCAGTCATTCCAGTTGCATTAGCAATTTATCGAAAACATCCATTAGAAGCACGCACAACACAAAGCTTACAAAGTGTAAACGTAAAACGGGTTAACATTCCGCTTATTTTAGGTGCAATTGCCCTGATTGCAGTAAATCCACTTATTGCATCAAGCCAGATTCTCCCAGACAAAGTTCGCTGGTTTGGCGTCCCGTTAACTTATATTTGTGCCTTGGTAGGACTTTTACTAATAATCAATCCTCTGGTTTCAATTTGGCAGGCAATTCTTATCACGCCCATGTCCATTTTCTGTAAACTCGATAAAAAGTTGCTGAAAAACTTTTTAGCAATTCATCGTAGTAAGATTGCAGTGGGTACTGCCTCTGTTGTTATTGGCTTAGGCCTTTTTATTGCCACCTACATTTGGGGTAACTCGATGAAAACTCCGTTTTTGATGACCGAAAAAACTCCCGACATATCCACAGTCACATTCCCCGCAGGTCTCAGTGATGCAGAAGTATTCAAACTTTCTAAAACTCCATTTCTGAAAAAGTTTGTACCGATGCATATTCAGCATCCGACAGTGTCTGATAATCAGGTTAAGCAAATAAAACTAGTTCATGGCGATTGGCGTGACTTAATCTTAATTGGTGTAAAGGATTTAAATGATGTGTTTGGTGAGACTCAGGGAATTATGCAAGGACAAATCATCCAAGGTGACCCTGCAACCTGTTTCGACAAAGTGAACAAGGGCAAAGGCGTTATTATCACAGCAGAACTATATCGAACCAATGAAAAACTCTATCAAGTGGGTAACGGATTAGAAATTCAAAAACTGAGCGATAACAGTGTCCACACTCGTGAAATCGTCGCCGTCATAGAAATGCCAGGCTGGCACATGTTTACGAAGTCGACACGAATGCGCCGCGGTCTAGGTAGACTCTCTGGTTTAGTATTTGCCTCCGATTCGCTAGTCAAAGAGTTATACCCCGCGAGTCAGATGCGATGCTTCTGGATGAATTTGGATAAATCTAAACTTCCAAAAACAGATTTAGCTAAAACTAGAATTAAAGAAAAAACAAAGCGACCAGCCGGTAGAAGAGGCGGTCGTCCTCAGAAGCCAGCTTCTGCCTCGGTCAAAGCTGTGGAACTACTGTTTGGAAAGATTATTGATAAAAAAGCCGGAGACTATCTGCGTGTCGTCGATACTGCAGAAATGAATAGAATGGTGCAAGAACGCTGTCGTAGAGTTATCGACATGGCAGCAAAACTCCCATATTATGCACTGTTACTTTCAGCCATTGCAATCGCTGCGACAGCCGCGGCCTCAATTCGCGTGCGAGCGCAGGAGATTGGAATCCTGCGTGCTGTTGGTGCATCCTCATCGCAACTGTTTCGCTTACTATTGATTGAAAACCTCATTATTATGGCAGCAGCAATTGTTTTGGGCGTAACCTTCGGTTTGCTTGTTTCATGGTCCGGTGTGATTGTAAGTGCAGGAAGCTGGGGCATATCTGCACCATATATTATTCCTTGGTCACTAATTGGTAAAGGTTGTCTTGTGAGTATAGGTGCTGGTGCAGTAGGTGTGATTATACCAGTTTTGTTTGCTGTGAAAAAAGATACGCTGTCACTCTTAAAAGAGCAGGAAGAACAGTAAAAAGTTAAAGGATTTAGATAATGACTGAGAAACTAATAGCAAATTCTATTGTTAAGAAATTCCGTCAGGGTGAAAACGTGATCAAAGCTCTTGATGGAGTCGATTTGACAATTCGTGAGAATGAATTTGTCGCAATTATGGGCGCATCGGGTTCTGGGAAAAGTACACTGCTTCATGCAATGGCGGGACTTATTGATATCGATGCCGGCTGGTTACTTGTAAATGATAAACAAATTCATAAAATGACCGACTCCGAACTAACTCGTTTTCGCCGTGAGAATATTGGGCTAGTTTTTCAAGCCTACAACCTTATCCCGCTTTTGGATGCTCATGCAAACATTAAGTTGCCAGTTCTAAGTGATCGTAAAAAGATTCAGAAAGTAGATGAACTGTTGCAAATGCTAGATCTGACTGACCGTGCTAGACATAAACCAGGTGCACTTTCGGGCGGAGAGCAGCAGCGCGTGGCGATTGCTCGTGCATTAATTACTAATCCGGCAATCATTCTTCTTGATGAACCGACGGGTAACCTCGATTCGGTTGCCGGTGAACAGATTTGTCAGCTTCTTAGGACATTATGCGACAAACAAAACCGTACTATCGTTGTGGTAACGCATGAACCTTCTGTGGCATGCTATGCCGATCGTGTCGTTGTCTTAAAGGATGGCAAAATTATCGATCAATTTAATACAGATGAATGCAGCGATGCGTTAAACCTTACCGAACGTTATCACCGTGCAGTGACTGGAAAGTCAACAGAGGTTGCACAGCGATGAAAACAGCCTTGTACCTAGCAAAAAACTTTTTGTTTCAGCGTCCTCGCAGGCTAGCAATTACGATTGCCGCTGCAATCGCTTCAACCTGTATTGTGCTTTGGGTTGTTAGTAGTTATGAGGCAATCTTACGAAGCCACGACGTATTTTCCGAAGTTGGTATGAGCCGTTACGATTTGTCGGTCGATGCAATCAGCAGGGCAAAGGATCGTCATGTAATGACTCAAATCATCGATGATCTAAGTTCTGACCCAAATGTGGTCGATGTCGATCCAATGTGGGCACAAAAAATCGTTGTCCAAACAAAAGAAGTGCAAAAAGTGGCTCCACCACCCACCTCTGGGTCAGATCCCAACGAGATGTCGGCACTTTCAGCAGTAAAGGAGTGCTTGATGTTGGCAACAGATGCCGTTCAGCCACCCTTTAAACTTATTGAAGGAAAGTGGATGACAAAAACCAACACCGAAAACTGCATTGACGTAGTTATAAGTCAGCAACTTTCTAAACGATTTGGTGTTACTGTAACCGACTTTATTACAGTAGGGCGCGCAGAAAATGCTCGCCGCTTAAACATCGTGGGCATTATCGACAATCCGCCAATTCCTATAACAGGCCGCTATGGTGGAAGCATGACACTTCCTTCACCAGGAATTGGAGGTATATATATTAGTATAACAGATGCCGAAGAAATCACAGGTTTAACTCCAGTAATAACCTTTGCAGGAATTTGCTTAAAAGAAGACTGCGATATTAATGCATTTCGCTTCGGTTGGATGCCAAAGCTTGGCAAATACGAAAACCCAGCACAGTTTCAGCGTGATCACGACTTAGAGGAGCAGCTGGACGAAGCCTCGGTCGCCAAAAACATGAAAATGCAGTCCTATGCTGGAACTGTTCTAACCATGCTTCTTGCATTTTTAATCATTTTTAACACATTGAACATGGGCGTTTCTGAACAGATTCGTCAGTTTGCTATGCTTCGCGCAATCGCTTTGACTAAAAGGCAGGTTATTGCAATCATCTATTTTCAGGCATTGATTATCGCAACTATTGGTTTTTGGGGCGGCGTAGCAATTGGTGCAATTATCATCAAAACAGCCGCAGATAGTTCTGGTCAACTTCTTAGGCACGGTGCTCAGGTTGGTGCGCTTAGCGTAACTCTGGCAATCTTATCAACTTATGGTGGAGCTTTGCTTGCAGCTGTCATTCCTGCATGGCGGTCTACACGTGTGCGACCTCTTGATGCCATGTCTCCATCGCAAACCACCTTACCCAATAGAAAAAAGTTGTTACTACTCTTTGCAACCTTTGCGCTTCCTATGATTATCGCAGTTCCTCTATTAGCCGAAAGCTATACGTTCCCATCTGAGAAAGTGGCAGCTCTATTTCTATTAGTTGGAACCGCAATTTTAGCAGTTGGTTTTTTGCTACTAGCAGCTCCTGCTGTCGTAGTGGTAGAAAAGCTATTCGCCAAAATTGTCGCCAAGCTTCTTTTTATTGATCGCGAGCTATTTGCCCAGCAGCTTTCCTCACATTTATGGAGAACGGTTTCATCAGTTTTAGCAATGAGTGTCGGACTCGTTCTTTTCGTAGCAGTTCAAGTTTGGGGACACACTCTCCTTGAAAACTTTGTGCCTGGCAAATGGGCTCCCGGAATGATGACTGCATTCGACCCTGCCGGAATGTCCAGCAAGCAGATCAAACCCCTATATCAATCGCACGATGAAATGTTTCCGATTGTTCTCGAACAACCACGCCTGCGTAATGACATTACTGGCAGTGCCAATCGTGCGACCGTAACCCGTCAGGACAATATTGTTATCATTGGTGTGAACTTGCAACAGGCACTCTTGGGGCATACTCCGCTTCTCGACTTCGAATATATTAACGGAAGCAAAGATACGGTACTTTCTGCCTTGCAGAGTGGTGACGGCTGCATTGTTCCAGACCATTTTTTACGCGAAACAGGTTTAAACATTGGCGACAGTTTCGAGCTTGTACCACCCGAAAACCCCAAACACAAAGCTGTTTATAAAATTGCCGCATCAGTAAAAATGAAAGGATGGCACTGGCTTACAAAATCAGGAGGCCTGCGTGTTCGCGCACATCGCGCTGCTGCCTTAATTTTTGCTCCTTACAAAAAAGTCGCAGCTGATTTTAACATTCATAAGCCTACACAGCTATGGCTTTGTAGTAGTGATGCAAAATCGCACACTGAACAGGCACAGTTAATCAGAAAACACTACTCTCGTACCATTGGTCACCCCGTTTTTGGAGCTAAACCGAAAGCTGCGACTGGTGAATTTGTGAAATCAGCCAATGCCAGTGAACCCCCTGCCTATATCCATTCTGTAACAATGGACGACATAAGAGATAATATACGAACTATGGCCGCAAAATGGTTGTGGGCAGTCAGTGTTCTTCCGCTAGTCGCAATGCTGATTGGTGCACTAGGAGTTTTCAACGTAATCATTTCATCAATCGAAACTAGACGTTGGGAACTTGGTGTAATGCGTTCAATGGGCTTTACCAAGTGGACATTAATAAAGGTGATTGTAGCCGAAGGCATTCTTATCGGTATTACAGCCTCTGCTTTAAGCCTCTGCTTTGGTATATTAGCTGGTCACCTTGGCGCAAGTCTTGCCACATACGTGAGCTTTTTCGGAGGAATGGAAACTACTCTGAAGCTACCTTGGTTTCCGCTTTGTATCGGCATCACAGCTTTGATGGGCGTTGCCACTATTACAGCCTTGGTTCCTGCAATAAAAGTAGGCTTTACCAAGCCAATGGAGCTGCTGCGTCAAGGGCGTAAGTCGTTTTAAAAAAAACGCAGCTCGATTTGAGCTGCGTTAGGTAGGGAATATTGAGCTTTTATTCGACAAGATCTTGCAGGTTACCCCACGGTTCCAGCGAAATATCCTGAACTCCGTTCCACAAAATGATTGGAAGCGGTTTTCTGAACTTGATAAGTCAAATACTCGATTTGTTATTTTTTTATTTCTGGATGATTTTGTTCATTATTCTCATTAGAACTCTCTGTACCCATGGTCAATATTTTTGCCAGAAATTCTAGTTCGGCCCCATGTAATTTTTTACTCTCGGCTTGTTTGATTTGGTAGGTAACAAATGGAGGAAATTCTCCTCCATCATCAATAGTCCTTTTCGCTATTCTCTTAATTGTAAGGTAATTCTTTTTATCATCAAACTTTCCCTCTTGATACTCAACCTCTTTCGAGTAGTCTACAACAAAGACATTAGGGAAATCTTTATTTATGTTGTTGATATAATCAATGTGTCTTTTCTTTTTATCTTGATCTCTGAGTTCTGCATGTGTTTCTCTTAAATAAGTATTTAAGAGTGACAAACTTGCTGAAAGTAGAGTTTTACTTTCAACAGGACCTATGTCTTGAGGAGTTATTTCAGTTTTACAGGCTGTTAAAAGCGAAGTTGTTATCGTAATTAAAGTTAATATTGTGAGTCTAAACATATTGATTGACCTTCTATTTGTTACTTACAGAGTTTTTGAGGTTTATGTCTTTTTTAACTTTTATGGTAATGAACAAAAAACTGCTAAATAAGAGCAAATGATAAAGTACGAAATAACAGCAGATACGGTTAGTTTGTATCTGTTTTTTTTGTACGCTACTAAGGTTGTTGTGAAAAGGGTTGTGAGTATAAACAACAAAAATATAGCTAAACCAATCGCTTCATTATTCGCGAATGACTTAATAACTAAGTTTATAGGTAACACTATAATTTTAATTGAAACGCTAATTGGAGCTCCCAGAAAATAGATGCCTGTAAGTGTAGATATTAACCAATAGGCTAAAATGACAAAAAATATAAAGATTTGTGCGTTGCTTTTTTTCATATTTTCTCTTTTTGAGGTAATGATTGAGTTTTGATGCGAATGTAGCGAGTTCGCTGTTGTGATAAACTACATTTCTGATTTGTTAGATGTTTATATCTTCTATTATTGGTATTTTTACAATAATCATTGGATTAAAAAACGATTTTCTTCCGTAGGATTACCAAATAGATCGATACAACTATCTCTACTTAATCGACTATTAATCCATGGTGAATTGTCAACTTTAATTTGAATCATATCTTCTTTAGGAGTTGGTCTATGATCTGCAATTCTAATTGCTCGTATTTTCCCGTTTTGTATTATAATATTAATTCCTTGACGTCTTTTCATATCGTACGTTTGAGTACTATCTCTAGATTGTGGTGAGAGAAGGTCAATACAAAAAGAATCCTTTCCCCAAGTATTACTGGATCGGAAAAAACGAATTTCTGGGTGATGAGCAAAACCATCCCAATTATCTGCTCTTTGGGTATCTTTAGAAGAAACTAATTTTGAAATTTTTTCGGCTGATAGTTTAGAACTATCAATGATTATTTTGTTATCTGCTTTTATTTGGATTTTGGGACTCCCGTTATACGGCTTGTCAACCGATCCAATGACTAGCACTTGAGAGGTTTGAGAATTCCAAAAAATTGTACCGATATTGGTCCCTTTCTTGGAAAAAATAATTTCCGTTGTGTTAGTGCAACTGCACATTAGACACAGTATAAAGAGTGATATAATTTTCATTTTCATCTAACAACTTATTATTGGACATTTATCCTACTTATCGATTATGTCCGTTTCAGGGTTCTATGAACATTTACGTTAATGTGATTAATAGATCCATGTATGGATTGAAATTCATTTGATAAACTCAAAGTAGTTGACTTTTAGTTTAATACAACTGAATCTTAGTTAAAGGTTTACCAGTAGGTAAATATCAGGTCAAGTATCTGTTATGTTAGTTTGATTTGTGGTAGGAGTGTAATAGTGAGTATTTACTTTAAGGAGCCAATTTATTCTGTTTCTTGGATAGGTTGACAATGTCTTGTTATAGTCACGCAACACAACACCATAAAAAAACGCAGCTCGATTTGAGCTGCGTTAGGTTGGGAATATTGAGCTTTTATTCGACAAGATCTTGCAGGTTACCCCACGGTTCCAGTGAAATGTCCTGAACTCCGTTCCACAAAATGATTGGAAGCGGTTTCAGATTTACATATTCAGAAAATACATTGTCCATCACTAGATCTTCACTTGTCACATCGAAAACAATTAAATCTGCAAACATCACATTACTGTCATATTTCAAAATATCAGCAGCTTCTCCCCAGTATACGTAGTCATTGGCCTCCATCCATTTTTTCATTGGACGTGTGTGAAGAATCTCCTCTTCCTCCGGATAAGCAACCTGAATATTTACATCAATTTCTTCAGCTACATCGATAATCCGAATATTCATTCCATCCTCAGGAGTCAATGAAAACTCAAATAGCTCGGCAGGACCTTCTATTAATGAGAACAGGTCGTTTGGATCATAACGTCCGTCTCGGATTGCTTCCAAACTGCCAAGCGGATCGAGCCCGAATTGACTTGTCTGCGCCTCAATAATACTGAACCTTGGTTGTGGATTTTTTTCATTAGGATTAATCACATAGGTAGACCATTCAGCCCTGAAACCATTAACGTTCTGCCCAACTGCATCATACACATTCAAAGTGACAGCGTAAACTGAACGTCTCTGTTCTGGATAAAACTTCATTTTTGCCAATCTAAAACCTTCAGGTAAGTATTCTTCTGCAAAAGCTCTGACTTTTCTTGCCGGAATCTCGAAGTTGATGAATACAGCCATCGGTTCTTTTTTCAATGAGAATGTCAACTTAGGAAGTTCAACTCCGGTGAAAATGTTTAGCGCCTGATATACATCAAGTAATCCGTAAAATAGAGCAGGGTAGCTTGGTGATTCAGCAGCTGCACCGAGCTGTGCAAACACCTGTTCCGGCGGAACTTCTTGAGATAAAACCTGTCCTGTAAGGTTTAAAAATAACTCACTTTCATCGCTAGATGTAACCGGCAGAGTAATCGGCTGTACCAGATATTTCTGACTTTTTTCCGGTACAACGACTGCTGAAAGTTTAGTTGTATACTGAGCCCATGGAAAACTGTTGTTTACGACTGCAGATTTGGTATCAACCGCTATCATTGAGGTACTGACGGAACTTCCATCATAGTAGTATCTTGCACTTGCACCCATCGGAGTGTAAACCCGTTCAGAAGCGGTCAAAAACTCCTCGCTGAATCGGACAAAGCGCCTAGTCAGCAACCTGTTGCGATAACGACTTTTCCTTAATGGGATAGAGAGGTCGAGTGAATATTGACCATTGGTGACCAATCCCGAAACAACGTCATTATCTCTATTTAACTGAACAAGTCCGAAAGGAGGCGTGAATAGTTCGAGAAAATCGGTGCCCGGAGTTGAGCTTTGTGAATCAAACCGTACAAGTCGTGGTGTCGGATCATCTCCGACTGTGACAAATGTTTTCCACTCTACTTTAGTACCTGTCACATAGCGTTCGGTGTTGGCAAGGTCAACTACAATGTAGTATTTCTTTTCCGGCGAACTGTTTGAAATACCCATTCGCATAAGGAATCTCTCAAACCTACTGACAAATCTATTTTGGACTAGGTTTTCAGTAATAGGTTTTACTTTCGCAAGTTGCATCCAGACCGGTAGCCCGATAGCGTCAGCAAAAGCACCTGTCATACTCTCATCTAGTTCCCACACTAGAAGTGCGCGATCGGCTAAATTGTAAGAGAAAATTGGTGGAAGACTTCCGTTGATCGATGAACCTTCCAGCGCAGCCTGCAGTCGGCTTCCTCCGAAAAGTTCAGCTCGAATGGCTAATAGTTGATTCACTTCATCCTGAGTGAAGTTGAAGCTATTTTGTGCTTGGCCAATGTGTCCCAGTAAAAAGGAAAACGCCAGCATTAGTGTCGCAATTATCTTGTTCATATTTCAGCTCCTTAGCTTATATTCCAATTCTGAGTAAAACTCAATCTCAACCGGAAATATACACATTTTGGAATTTGGATACAACTGCTTAAGGGAAGGAAAAGAAATTTTGTTAAAACAAAAAACGCCGTTCATTCGAAAATGAACGGCGTTGATATTTTGAACGTACAATCGAGTCGTACGATTTTTACTTGATCTTTGTGATTTGTGGTCCTTGTGGGGTGTCTTTTACGACGTAACCCATTTCGGTGATTTGATCACGAATTTGATCGGAAAGCGCCCAGTCTTTGTCGGCGCGGGCTTGAAGACGTTTTTCGGCAAGTTCAATAACTTCCGCTGGAATGACCTCTTCTTCGTCTACTTCAAGACAACCAAGAACCGCATCAATATCGCGTAGCGCATCAAGAATTAGCTCCGCATCTGCTTTGGTCAAGTCTGCAAGGTTTTTGTTGACTTCACGCACAAAGTCGAAAAGTTTTCCCTGTGATGTGGAGAGCGTTAAATCATTTTCAATTCCAGCTTTAAAGCCCGCTTTCATTTCATCAGTCAACTTTTGAGCTGTTTCTGTGATATCACCTGAAGTCTCGATAGATTTCAACTTACCAATAAGTTCATCGACACGTCCAAGTGCGGATTTTGCCGCGTGAATACCGTCGAAAGTGAAGTTAAGCTGTTGGCGGTAGTGTGTGCCGAGAAGAACCCAGCGAATTTCACGACCCGAGAAACCTTTTTCAATCAATTGACGAAGTGTGAAGAAGTTGCCTGTCGATTTAGACATTTTTTCGCCGTTGACAATCAGGTGAGCACAGTGAAGCCAGTAGTTGACGTACTTTTTGCCGTTTGCACACTCAGACTGAGCAATCTCGTCTTCGTGATGCGGGAACATGTTGTCGACACCGCCGGTGTGAATGTCGAACGTTTTGCCGAGATATTTCATCGCCATTGCTGAACATTCGATGTGCCAGCCCGGGCGACCTTCACCCCATGGGCTATCCCATTTTACATCGCCATCGCCAGCTGTCCATGCTTTCCAAAGTGCAAAGTCCGCCACGTTATCTTTGGCATATTCATCATTGGAAATACGCACACCGCTACGTTGACCTTCTAGGTTGATGCGAGCAAGCTTTCCGTATTCCGGGAACTTTTCGATGGAGAAATAGACACAGTTATCTTCCGCCTGATAAGCAAAACCTTTGTCAACAAGCTGTTGAACCAGATCAATCATCTCTTTGATGTGATCAGTTGCTGCCGGATAGACTTCGGCTGATTCGATATTAAGAATCTTCAGGTCTTCAAAGAACGCCTCTTTGTACTTTTCAGTAAAATCGTTCAGCGCCATATTGTTCACCTGAGAGTCGCGGATGGTTTTATCATCCACATCTGTCAGGTTCATTACTTGTATTACATCATAACCGCAATATTTTAGCGTTCTGCGTAGCAGATCCTCGAACATATAAGCACGAAAATTTCCGATATGTGCGTAGTTGTAAACAGTCGGTCCGCAAGTATAAAGTTTCGCCTTATTCTGTTTGAGCGGTTTAAACTCTTCCAGCGATCTTGAAAGAGTGTTATAAAATTTTAAAGCCATATTTAATCCACTTTTTTTACTGTCTTACGGACAGAGTCTTTTTTAGTCTTTTGAACTGAAAAATTATCTGAATTATTCGTTTGTTTCAGCCCGTTTTTTAAGCAGGCTGAATATATATGGCAGTGTTTTTTTTTCAACGGGAAGATTTTGATGCAGTCAATTAAGCTTATAGCAACGGATTACGACGACACTTTAGTAGGCCGTGACAACTCCATGGTGCTTGTGTCGGCGTTTAAAGATGAACTTTATGATCTTAAGCGAGAGCAGGGCACGAAGTGGGCAATTGTGACAGGTCGTCGTTTTCGCGATATGATTACTGCTCTGAAAATGTTCTCAATTCGTGGATTGCGTCCCGACTTTCTGATCGTCAGCGAAGGTTATATCTATGTGCGCCGTAAATTCGGCTTCTTCCCGATGATTAGTTGGAACTTTAGTATGTGGCGGCAGAAGCATGGTATCAAAAAACGTCTGCGTCATCTGATTGTGGAATGGAAAAAGGAACTTACCTCAAGATGGCCTAATGTGACGGATAAATCTCTCGGCAGAACGCATGTCTGGTATGTGTTTAAAACCGAAGAGGAGTGTCAAGCGGCGGATGCGTTTCTTGCAGAAAAGATCGAAAACTATCCCGAGCTGATTCTTTTTTCACGACAAAACGAACTCTATATCGGTATCACATTCTGCTGTAAAGGCATTGCGCTGAACGAAGTCGCATTCCAATTTAACTATGATCTTGATTCAATTTTTGCGGTCGGCGATGGTCCTAATGATGTGTCAATGCTGAACGGCTCTTCTGCGAAACTGAATGCCTGCGTCGGCAATGCCTGTGAACGATTGAAAAGAGCCGTGAAAGAGTCCGATGGATATATTGCCGAGGAGAAATGTGTACTCGGTGTAGTTGAAAGTATTAAACATTATCGCGAAAAGGGGAAAAATGGACGATAATCAACTCTTCTTTAACTTTGATGTAGAAGAATTCGAGGTTGTGGAAGACACGTTCGAATCGCCTTTAACTGAAAATCTTGTCAAAATCGCCGTGATGAAATGGCTGGAGGAAATGGATTCTCCGGATTCACTGGCGCTGAATGTCCCGACTCGACTGAAAAAATACTATTCTGACATCGCCGCATCTTGGAGTGTGGCGCGTCGGAACTCCGCAACCGGCGGTGTTTACAAACTGCTTCATCCGGCAAAAACCATGATCATAGAATGCCGTACTTCGACTGATGAATGCTGGCCGGAAACTACCCGATCCCTTGATCTTTTTGAGAAAATGGCGAGTTTGAAAGAGGAACTCAACGCCCTTAAAGAGCAGATTAAAATCGCCGAGCCGCACCTGAAAACTGACGGCAACCTTTTTGATGAATATGCCGAATGGAATTTTGATAAAACTCATAATGAGAACTATCACAAACTAGTGAAAGAGATTGACGAGGTAAGCTATGCGGTTTATCACGGCACCTACTTTGAACGTCTTCACCGGGCACGATTAGCCGATTTTATGTACCTTGCGGTGCCGAATGGAATGCTCAAACCTTCTGAAATTGCCGAAGGTTGGGGGTTGCTTTATGTTAATAATGACCTGAGTGTGGAAGTGGTTGTGGAACCTGTTGCTGACGAATGCACCGCAGAAGGCCGTAATCACCTGATTCAGAATATCGCCGCCACTGCTAAACAGGCTGTGCTTTTTTCGCAGGGAATTCTTAAGAAGAACGACGAAGTGGTGTTGTTGAAGAAGCCGAAACGTCGTCGCAAAACTTTGGAAATCTAGAATGTTTACACTTTCGATAATTGGTGCCGGACGAGTTGGTCAGACTCTTGGCCGACTGTTTGCAGATCATAAACTGTTTCAAATTGATGCGGTCTGCAATCAATCTATCGAATCCTCGCAAAAGGCGGTGCAGTTCATCGGTCAGGGTAGGGCGGTCAGCTTCTTTGAAGAGTTGCCGAAAAGTGACCTATTTCTAATTGCGACCTCCGATTCACAAATCCTCCAAACTGCTCAAAAATTGTCACAAGTGGTTGATTTGACGGGAAAAACTGTCTTTCATTGTAGCGGTGCACTATCGTCTGATGTGTTAAACTTCGGCGATTGGCACACTGCATCAATTCATCCAATCAAAAGTTTTGCTGATCCTTGTGTTGCTATAAAAGACTTTACGGGAACTTATTGCGGAGTCGAAGGTGATAAGCAGGCACTGAACTTATTGCAGCCCGCTTTTGAAAAGCTTGGTGGGAACTGTTTTGGAATCAGTTCGGGAATGAAGCAGGTTTATCATGCCGGTGCGGTTTTCGCATCCAACTTCCTACCGCTTTTGATTGAAGCCTCGCTTAAGTGTTACGAAAAGTCAGGTGTAAATCGTGAAACTGCCAAACAAATCATCGAACCAATTATTCGTTTGACGTTGGAAAATAGTTTGAATCTGGAACCGAAAAATGCGTTGACTGGCCCAGTTGCTCGTGGCGACTTTCAAGCCGTAGAAACGCAGTATCAATCCCTTCAGGAAAATCTTCCCGAATTCGCCGAACTCTATGATCTTCTAAGTGAAAATCTCTCCAACCTCTTGGCAAAATAATATTACTAACGAATCTCACGCAGAGTCGCAGAGGGAGTTTACTCTTGCCGAGCAGGATCTCGGCGTTCCCATTCTGAGGAATCTCACGCAGAGAACGCAGAGAACACGGGAGAGATATAAACTTCCCTTCTTTTGTTTAGTCATATCTTGTAAATCCCTCCTGCTAAATTACCTTCAAAACATCTTGTGTTATTAATTGATTAAAGGGGGTTCGTATGAAGTTGCTGTCATTATTTGTTGTTAGTCTATTTTTACTCTTGGCTTGCGGATGCCAAACTACGGTTGGCAAGTCAAACGCTAATTCTGAAAGTGAGACTGAAGTTTATGTTCCACCAAAAGAGAGGAGTTATAAAGCTGTCCCAACTCCACAAATTGGTGATGAAATTACTTTTGAATTTGGGAGCTTTAAAATTGAGGCTCCAATTCCATCGAAGGCAGAGCGGCTTGCTGTTAGCTTGATGGATGATGTTGAGGAATTCGAGCACATAAGAAGGAAAAACAGATATTATTTAGAGAATGGCGGAGATGTTTTCTCAGTCTACAAAAATATTGTTCGCATAAAAGTTATTTATGGTGATAGGAAAACGACGATTGTTGATAATAGGAAGCCGCTAAAACTTGAAGGAGAAGAATTAGAGAGGCTTTTAGAGAAGCAACGTGTTTATGAAAAGATAGAAAAAGATGAGTGGAATTTTGTTTATAAGCAAAGACTTACAGAGATGTGGAAGGATCTTTATGAGTTGAATGCCAGAAAGCTTGGTATTCAATATCATGTAGGAAGCAGGTTAGAACTTAGTTGTTCAGAAAATTATTTCCCTGTTGAGTATGAATGTGGTGATTTTCGAGGTTGGGATGACAAACTGACATACAGTTGGCTTGAGTTACTTGCTAACTATGAAGCAGGTAAGTTGCAATTCAACTCAAAGACCCTCCCCGCATATCCCATTATAGAAAAACACTCTATGTCCACTAGTTGGGTACTTGAATTACTTTTTGATAAATGGCAAATTGATGGTGGGTATAGTGGAATTCAAAAAAAGACAGACTCAGAAGGTAATGTGACCCGTTATTACATCGCGGATTTTACAGGCTATCGAATTGTGGATTTAAAGCCGAAAAAACAGTTTGATGATGACAAGAAAGTGAGGACTATGTTGGAGTTTGAAGATACTCCTATTGGTGATGTTGTTCCTTTGCTGGAAGGTCTTCTTCAAATTAAAGTTGTCGGTAGTGATAAACTGAAGGGAGGGGTGACTATAAATGTTGATAGGGAAATGACGGCACAGGAGCTGTGGGAGCTGTTTGCAAAGGTGTTTACAGAAAAGGGGATTAAATACCAGCTTGATAACGGAACCCTTTTTGTTGAGATGAAGTAGCTTTAAGGCGTTACTAGTAAAGAAATCTTACGAAGAGGTGCTGAGATTGCAGGGGAGTTTGCCCTCTTCGAGGACGTGTCTTTGTGCTTTAATAACCCGAGGTTCCCGTTGGTCACCCCGGGCTATTGAGAATGAAGCCCCTTCGAGGCGTTTGGTAGATCCATCGCTATGAGGTGGATGCTCTTGCCGAGCAGGAGCTCGGCGTTCCCATTCTTAAATCTCACGCAGAGAACGCAGAGGAAGTATGCTCTTGCCGAGCAGGAGCTCAGCGTTCCCATTGTTGAACCTCACGCAGAGGAAGTTTGCTCTTGCCGAGCAGGAGCTCGGCGTTCCCATTCTTAAATCTCACGCAGAGGCGCTGAGAACGCAGAGGAAGTTATTAAAATTCTTTGTTGCTTTATTGCGCGATTGCTTGGAACTGTTTTATCTTTCAGCTAAAGCAATAGAGCAGTGGCGCAGTGGCGCAATAACAATCCACAATCCACATTCCGCATTCCGAAATCTGCAATCCACAATCACCATTCCGAAATCCGCATTCCGAAATCTACAATCCACAATCATCATTCCGCATTCCGAAATTCCCTAGAAGCCCATTGCTAGAATTTCTACTTTGGAGACGCCGCTGCATTGTTTGATGTCGGCGATGACTTCGTCCAAGGTGGAGTCGATGTTGGTGATGTCGAAGGTGATGTTGACGCTTGCCAGTTCGTTGATTGGAACGCCTTGGTGAATTGTCAACACGTTGGCGTTGTGGGTAGCGATTTTGTTTAAGACCGCTGAAAGTACGCCTTGCTCGTTGGCGACGATGAAAGAGATGGTGACTTTTCGGGTTCGCTCGTCGGAGGTGAATTCAAATACATATTGGTGGTATTTGTAGTAGGCGCTACGACTTATTCCAACTTGTTTTACGGCGTCGCTTATACCTTTGGCCTGTCCTGCTTTTAGAAGGTCTTTGGCTTTTACTACTTTTAGGTAAACTTCTGGGAGGATGTTTTTGTCGATTACAAGGTATTTGTCTTTCATGGCTTTTAAGTTGGTTAGGTAGTTAGTTGGTTTGTTGGTTAGTAAAAGCTGAAGGTCTCAGGTTGAAAAGTTACAGGTTTCAAGTTTGTTGGCTTACTCTTTAATTTCTTTGTTGCACTTATGTTTTGTTGTTTAGGTGGTTAGGAAATAGATTAGTTATTGTAGTCGTTTCCACCTTAGTTCTCGCCGTTGGTTTTGAATTTATATTGGTTTGTGAATTTTTCCAGTAATTGCTTAAGAGTCAATAAGATAAAAAAAGAGCGGAAAAGTGATTGCAGAATAAGAAAAACTTGTTAAATTGCCAATCACTCACCCAAAGTGAGATGAGCGCTTGGATACAAAGAAGATGTATCCGGCTTTGGTTTAAACAGATCGGAATGCCGATTTTTTATATATGTAACCAGCTTAGTATTAACTAGCTCCCAAAAGCGCAACCAGGGAAACCCAATGGTAAATAAAGCACTTCATGTTTTTTCCGGAAATGCTAATCCGGAACTCGCTAAGAAGATAGCCACTAATCTTGGCTTGGAACTTGGCAAGGTGGACGTTATCCGCTTTCCTGACGGAGAGATCTTCGTCAAGTATCACGAGAATATTCGTGGGGATGATGTGTTCATCGTACAACCTACCTGCTACAATCCGAATGAAAATCTAATGGAACTTTTGATCATGCTTGATGCGGCTAAGCGCGCGTCTGCCGGTCGTGTAACTGCTGTTATTCCTTATTACGGCTATGCGCGTCAGGATCGTAAAGATCAGCCACGTGTTCCAATTACAGCAAAATTAGTTGCGGATCTGTTGACTGCAGCAGGTGCGGATCGTGTTCTTACTTTTGACCTTCACGCGCAGCAGATTCAAGGATTTTTCGATATTCCTGTGGATCACCTTTATGCGTCTCCAGTTATTGTGAAATATCTGAGAGGTGAGGTTGATCCTGAAAATCTAGTTGTTGTGGCTCCTGATACAGGAAGCGTTAAAATGGCTCAGTCTTATTCTGATATGATCGGCTGCGGTTTCGCGGTTGTGGCTAAACGCCGTATCAGCGCTACTGAGGTTGCATCTTCTCACCTTGTGGGTGATGTGGATGGACGTGACTGTATTATCGTGGATGATATGACAGCTACTGCCGGTACGCTTATCGGTGCGGCGGATCAGTTGAAAGCACACGGTGCGAACGATATTTACGCGGCAGTTTCTCACTGCTGTCTGAATGAAAAAGGTCGCGAACGCTTGTCTAACAGTGTGATTAAAACACTTATTTCTACTGACAGTATTCCAGTGGAGGACAAGATGGACGGACGTATCAAGATTCTTACTATTTCTGAACTATTGGCGAAGGCGATCGACCGAATTCATTCCAGACGATCTGTTTCAACGCTGTTCAAGTTGAACCTTGATGATTAATCTTATTACCGCAAATATTTAACAAAAAGGTAAATAAATGACTGAGAAAATCACTCTAAAGGCTTCTGTACGTGAACTACAGGGGTCAGGGAATGCTAGACGCATTCGCAAGGCTGGTAACGTTCCAGCTGTACTGTACAACGACAAAACTGAAGTAAAAAGTATTGTAGTTGATGCTATCGAAGTTCGTCCACTTCTACACCACCACGGTGTAATCACTATGGATCTGGATGGTACTGAGACTGCAGTTATTGTTAAAGATGTTCAGTACAACAACCTGAGTGGCCAGACTCTCCACGTTGACTTCATGGAAGTTGATATGACTCACGAAGTGACTGCTATTGTTCCAGTTGAACCTGTAGGTACACCAGCCGGTGCATCTAAAGGCGGACAGCTAGAGCAGGGTCTTCACGATCTTGAGATCAAATGTCTTCCAGGTAAACTTGTAGAAGAGATTAAAGTTGACGTTAGCGGAATGGATCTAGACGCGGTTATGCTTGTGTCTGATCTAGTACTGCCTGAAGGTATCGTAGCCATCACTAATGGCGACACTTCTGTTTTCCAGGTTCACGGTGCAAAAAGTGAAGCTGCTGAGTCAACAGAAGAGGAGAGTGCTGAATAAGTATGCAAATCCCAACGGTTAGACTGATTGTCGGCCTGGGAAATCCCGGAATCGAGTATGTCGGGACGAGGCACAATGTCGGCTTTGAATTGATTGATCTGTTTACCAGTGAAATTAAGAAGAAGGAGCTGACGATGAGATGCCGAAGCGAGGTGAATAAAACCCGCTACGCATCGAAAACACTTTTCTTGCAGAAACCGCTGACTTTTATGAATTTGAGTGGTGAAGCAGTAAAAGGGTTGTGTCGACAGGAGAAAATCTCCGCGGATGAAATTCTGGTAGTTTATGACTGCCTGGATTTACCGGTTGGTCAAATGCGGTTAAGAGCCGGGGGATCAAGCGGTGGTCAACGCGGGATGGAATCGATTATCAATCACTTTGGTACAGATAAAATTAAACGACTGCGAATCGGCATCGGCAGTGAAAACAAGCGTGATGCCGCGGACTTTGTTCTGAGTCGCTTCACAGAAGAAGAGCGACTGATCATGGATAAAACGATAAAGGTCGCATCGGACGCTGTAAAGACAGTGGTGAGATTTGGTCTGGAAAAAGGAATGAGCCGATTTAACGGAACTTGTATAACCTCGCAAGAGGGTTCAGCCGAAGAAAAAACAGGTGAACTAAAAGAAGAATAGGAGTATTCAATTGAAAAAGTACGAATGCGTTTTCATCTTCGATGAGAGCAAACTAGAGACTAGCGCAGAAGCTAGCATCGCAACTATTAGCGAGTACATCGTATCACTAGGTGGTACAATTGTTGAAAGCGAAGATATGGGTCGTAAAACTTTCTCTTACCCAATTAAGAAAAAGAACTCAGGTTTGTATTGGGACCTTGTTTTTGAGCTAGATGCGTCTAAAGTCGCAGAGCTTAAAAGCAACTACCGTCTAGACGAGTCAATCCTAAGAATGGAAGTTTTCAATTTCGAACGTCCAGAAAAACCGGTTACTCTTAGCTCTAGACGCTAATCGTAAATCTACTATAGAACGGAGTAAATCATGGCTAACCTTAACAAAGTTTTTCTAATCGGTAACCTTACTAGAGACCCTGAAGTACGTTATACATCAGGCGGAGCGGCAGTGGCGAATTTCAGCATGGCGATCAATGAGCGCTATAGAACTGCAGCAGGTGTGGATAAGGAAGAAACTTGTTTCGTCGAACTAGAAGTTTGGGGCAAACAGGCGGAAACCTTGAAACAGTATGTTCGAAAAGGTGATCCTCTTTTTGTTGAGGGACGACTACGTATGGATACTTGGCAGGATAAAACAACCGGCCAGAACCGTAGTAGAATGCGAGTTCGTTGTGACCGTTTTCAATTCCTAACCCGCGGTAACGCAGGTCAGGGCGGCGGAAACTTCGGTGGACAGCAGCAGTATGGTCAACCACAGGCGCCACAAGGCGGCGGTTATCAGCAGCAGGCGGCACCACAGCAAGCTCAGCAATTCCAGCAGCCACAGGCTCCGTCTTTTAACAGTAATGCGGGTGCGCAGATGCCTCCACCACCATCTTTCGGCGGTGCGACACAATCTGCTCCAGCGGCTCCGGCTTCTACCATGCCGGCGGCACCTACATTTCAGCCAATTGATGAACCGGAAGATGACATTCCGTTCTAGAAAAAATGTTTAATAACTGCGGGGTAAGTCCCGTTAATTAGGAGTATATAACATGCAGAGAGCAAAACGCCGTAGAAAAAAAGCAGTACGCGTAAAGATCTGTGTCTTCTGTGAAGAAAGCGTAAACTACATCGATTTCAAACAGCCTGAAGTTCTAAAACGCTTCCAGACTGAGCAGGGTAAAATTCTGGCTCCACGTATCACAGGTACATGTGCAGACCACCAGAAAATGCTAGCAAACGCAATCAAACGTGCGAGAAACCTCGCGCTAACTCTGTAAACCTTAGAAGATAGGAAGGTCCATAAAATGGCTACTGAACTAATTCTTGTAAAGAATGTTGAAGACCTAGGAAAAGTAGGTGAAATTGTTAAGGTTGCAGACGGTTATGCACGTAACTTTCTACTACCTCGTGGATACGCTCAGCCAGTAACTAAAAGCGCTCTGCGCCAGGTTGAAGCTATCAAAATCAAACTTCAGAAAGAATACGAAGAGAACGTTAAGATTGCAGAAGCTCTTGCTGCTAAAATCGCTGACGCGTCTATCACTATTACTGCAGAAGCTAACGAAGACGAAAAACTTTTCGGTTCTGTTACTGCACGTATGATTGCTGAAGAAGTAAAATCTCAGACTGGTATCGAGCTAGAAGCTTCTACAATCATGCTAGAAGACTCTATCCGTACTCTAGGTCGCTTCACTGTAGGAGTTACACTTCTACCAGAAGTTACTACTGAAATCAAAGTTTGGGTTGTTAAGCCTGACGCAGAAACTGAAGAAGTTGCTGAGTCTGCTGAGTAATTCATTACTTTTGCTTTTTTCAAAGCGCCACGTTTCGACGTGGCGCTTTTTTTTTGCTTTGAGCAAAAGCTAAACCACGGGGGAACTCAAAAGACTTTGTCTTTTTCGTGGTTTTGACTATTTCTTTGGTAATTTTTACGATTAGTTACCATAATTAAACAAACTACGGAGAAAGCGGAGCTTTCGACGCCCCGTGCCCCCCGTGGGCCTCCTATCCGAACAAGTACT
>DDLT01000321.1 GCA_002340265.1 Lentisphaeria bacterium UBA2565
GCTTCGCTCGCTTGCCTATTTTATCCTGAGACTCCTGAGGTCGAATTGTGGCAAGTTCAGCCAAAGATTTACGACTACAGATGTAATGGATCACTTGCCTGGTAGGACTTGAAAAGAGAAAAGTGCGTCTGTGGCACTTAGATGATCGATACAATTTACACAAATACTGTATTAATGCGACTACAATGAAGTTTCAGTGAGATCCCCACCCCTTGGCCTTACAAAACAGATCGTCTTGGAATATAAAGCTGGAAAGAGTCTCTTGGTGAACTTACATTTGGAAGGGCCCATTATTGGAAGGAATTAATTCAAGTGTGATTGGACTAATGTTAATATTACGTCAATATTAGAAGACCGCACGGTACAAGTCAACTCAACTCTGCCATCAAGAGAACCAGAAGCCCTTTAACCAAGCGGGAACGGTATACATTGTAAGGTGAAATACAAGGTCTATAGTAGAGAAGTAAACGACCGAGAGAAGACAAGATACCTTTTTGCACTAAGATTTGGTAGACTTGTTTTCAGGAGGGGGAGGAGAACAGGAGTCATTATCGGCATTTGAAGATAGCTGATAAACTACCACGAAGTTCATTCTTTTCTACTCACCTTGCTAGCCTCAGCTTTCTCTAGAAGTTCTTCCAGCGCAATTTTCATAATGCCAGATCCCTGCTGTTTAGCATAGTAAAGTGGCGTGTGTCCTTCTAAGTCTTTGAGAGACAGTGGCGCTTCAAAGCTGGCCAGAAATTTTAGCATCTCGACATTTTCGGCAGATCCATACTATGAAAAAAAAAGACTACACTTATTATTTGGAGAACTAACCTGTAATGACTGATCTATTGATTTCCGTGATGGCCAAACATACAAGTAGGAAGATACACGTTTTGGCTCGTAACCAGTCCCTAAAGATTTTAATGGAAAAACCAAACAAGAGAAAAGAACTAGAAATCCTTTGCTTTTGTCCACTAACATGAAGACCATGATGTCACGTGCAAGCCAAGAATACAATCAACAATCGGATAGTTTCGCGTTATGCAAAAAGTTCACTTTGCAGTATGGTATCGTAGCAACGGTTGTATATCCAGTTACCTGGTTACTCTTTGTTCTTACCTTTCTGTTTTGCACACAGTGGTGAATCATGGATTTTCCGTCATTGTCCTGTACTGACAGATCGACATCTGTAGTATCCTTAGTCTCCCAGACAGCTCTGTCATCAGTGGCATAAATCAGTACTTTGACCATGTCTAGCATGTTGCTACGGACAACTTCCATAAGCGGAGTGCGGCCGTTGTGCTGAGTAAACATAAAAACTTTAAATTAAAAGCTTGTGGGGACAGATAGATTAATTCACTCGTTCAATCGTCTGAGCATACAATTCAAGTGATGCTGTTTCTTTGCATTATACCATTCACATCACGGCTTCTAGATTAAATATATGACGTTAGTCATCTCTATCCCGCTCGTCGCCCACCCGCTTTTTCGATCATCCCCACTGACCGAGAGCCTGGAACAGACCAGTGAAAAATTGAATATAAAGGCCCAAAATTTCATTTTTCAGAGCATTCAACATGAAACACCCTATTTAAGTAATCCCGAATAGTTTTCACTTGGATGGTCCCACATAAGTGTTTTATTCACAGAAGTTTTATCCACATTCATCACTGTGCTTCATGTTTAATAAACTATCCCAAATGAAAACACTTCTCAATACCCTTCATTTACATGGTCACACTAGGGTTTCACTCACAGACTTAAAAACGTTAGAAACAACTTGTACAACATAACAAACAGCACTACATGAAAGTACAACTCAGCAGCTTTCACACAGTCGGTGACATGCAAGGGTTTCATTCCCAGACTAGGACTGGTAAACACGGCCGATGCTTGAATTATTCACTGAACTTTCACTTGCAAGCTCTTACACTCATCGACAAACCTAACTCTCAATATTAGGTCTGACAATGGTACATGAACATAAGTCGACATGACGCTATCTTACTTAATTTCGACTCCATCGCTGTGGAATAAGAATTGGATTATGGCATGGAGCTGTTGCTGTATTGTCAATTACCTTTGGGAAATTGACTGATGCTCCATGTTTCAGCAGGTCCGTAACTACTTTTTCACTGTTTGACAACGCTGCCTCAATCAACGGAGAGGTGGTATCATTACTTTCGCTATCTTCTTTACTGTCTCTAACACTGTAACAAACGTCCAGTTTCTTTACGTGGCAGTTTGCCGGGCTTACGAAAAACCTTGTGATTGCAGGAAAAAAATTGTTACTTAATGTAA
Organism: Lentisphaeria bacterium UBA2565; assembly: GCA_002340265.1. GTDB lineage: Bacteria > Verrucomicrobiota > Lentisphaeria > UBA2565 > UBA2565 > UBA2565. The sequence goes on from DDLT01000321.1 coordinate 2,290, forward strand.
GCACTTCAAAAAATATACATATACCCATAAAAAACGCTGTAAGAAATTCACCTTGCCGAGTCAACCTACTACGCATGCGCATTACACAAACATATGGGACAAAGATTGCACTGCATAGCGTTGAATTACTTTAAATCCACAGTTTCTTCTACTTTTATGGGTAAAACTCTCCATAAAAATATAACTTGGACGAAATTCTTGTCTTAACCTGGAAATTGAATCTTGATTTCAAGTGTGTACCGAGCTATTGTAAACCACATGTATCTCTCCCACATCTTCCAAAATGGACTACTGTCCTGTTCAAAGTATTGTTCTTCAAGATCAGACGTTTACTGTTGAAGTTATTTTTTCAATTTTCAAAAATCATGAAAAAGATTGACCACCTGTTCCACACTTACGATGGATCCAAAAGAGCGCAACGATTTTTTATTGACCTCTTCATATTTTGAACAAAACTTACTCCACAAGGGTTATTATTCCACTTTCCGTCTTGGAAAACACTGCGGCAAACGGAGTGACTCCGTCGTTGTCAGCAATATCCAAGGATGATGGGGATTGTTCTGAAAGAAAACAAAGCAGCAAAGACAATGTAACTTCCATGGTCAGGCTATAGAGAGACCTGGTACGTTAAAATACGTAGCAATTTCAAAAGGGAAAGACATTGGCTGCGCAACAGAATTTGAACAAAGAATCTTTTGATGCACAGAAATGAACAGATCTTTGACATCACTTCAAAAGTCGTGCACATGGCATTATTTCCTCTCCCTCTTATGCCAGCAACCCAAATCTATCACAGATCAAATATACCTTGGATCATATCAACAAATGTTTTGTAGATGAATTATATACGTCTTACAGCCTTACTAACGTAACTTGGAGTCTGGAAAATAGAAATAAC
>DDLT01000305.1 GCA_002340265.1 Lentisphaeria bacterium UBA2565
AAAATAATCAACTCATTATCGACAACGCATATAATGTCGCCGATATAATCAACACGCGTGTTAACTTAATTTGTTTTGGTATTCCGAGTGTCTGTAGTTTTTTCACTACACGTTCACGGTGCTTTAAAATTCGTTTGCGACTCCAGTTACCGAACGGGTCGATGAATGGTACTCGCGCAGTTGTTTCATTTAAAATTCGTAAATCATTATCTGATAGCTTTACCTTTAAACTTCTGTCAAAAGTGGCGATAGTTCCGCCTTTTGAGCGCCCGAACGGTTCGGTTTCTCCGACTTCTAAACCGCACTTTCTTAAAGCTGAGCGTACAGGTGTCGCGTTGGAGTAGGTCACAATAACACCATTTTCAGTCAAAAGTGAGCTTTCTTGACGAAAGAAATATAAAGTCCACAATTCGGTGTTTTTCTGTGTCGAAAATGCGTCATGGAAAATCACGTCGAACTTTTCATCTTTCGAAAGTTGGCGAATGTTTTGGCGCGCATCTCCCCAAATTATACGAATTGACCGGTTTCCTTCTACAAACTCGCCGGTTTTTAGCAGTGACTCGTAAATTTCAGTCCATTGCGGATAAACTGTAATCGCCTGCGAAACTGCTTGTCGATCAAATTCGAATGACACAATCTCGATGGCTTTGCCTTCAGCTAATTCAAAAGCGGTCAGCGCGTTGCAGCCAAGTCCGAAGCCGATATCAAGAAGTCGTACCTTTTCGGTTTTCAAACGCTCTATTAAATTCGTTGGTTTGATAAATTTATGTTCAGCCTCAGAAATGGCACCGACATTTGAGTGAAACTTCTCTTTGAAGAATGAACTGTAAAAGGTGACTGAGCCATCATCCGTTTTCACCTTTTTATAAGTTTCCTGCGGAAGGTTCTGCGAATCCGTTAAATCGCCCTGAAAGATTCCGCGCTGCACCATTTGATGATGAATATAGTTAAGAAATTGACCTTTCTTCATCCACCAAATCGGTGCAATTAACAGATTGTTCGGCGTATCGCTTCCAATTCGTAAAAGCGGAATGTTTGCCGGAATATAACGGATGAAATTCATCAGCTCTTCGCCGTATTCGTGTTCGTCAAGAACTGAGATTTCCGGTGTTTCAGAAGTCGGGTTCTTATACCAGTCTTCCAACTCTGTGTTTTTCATGATATGGAGATTATGAACTTTGATTCCTGCAATCGGCAGTTTTGCCAGCAATTTTGCAGTTTGTTCAAAATCCTCACGAGTTTCGCCCGGTAAGCCTAGAATCACGTGTGGTACCACATTAACGCCGATTTGTGATAACGATTTGATTGCACGCTCGGAACAGGCGAAGTCATGACCGCGATTGATCAGCTTCAGGGTTTTATCATTAGAAGTCTGAACTCCAAGTTCTACCCAGAAATCGTAGCGATTGGTCAATTCGTTAAAATAGTCCATCACATCGTTTGGCAGACAATCGGGGCGCGTTGAAACCGAAACAGCTTTGAAATTCGCAAGTTTTAAAACGCGTTCAAATGCGTCACGAATCTGTTCGATTGGCGCGTTCGTTGACGTGTAGGCCTGAAAATACGCCATGAATTCGACGTCTTTGCCGTAGCGGTTTCGTGTGTAGTCGATGCTTCTCTGAACTTGTTGCTCCAGAGTTTCGCCGCACTTTAGATGAACCGCCATTGCACCTTGCTCGCCGCAGAATGCGCAGCCGCGTGCACCGTTTTCACGATTCGGGCAGCTGAAGTCGAGATTTACCGGAATGCGATAGATGTTGCGACCGTATCGATTTTGCAGAAAATCGCGGTAGGAATAAAATGGCTTCTTTTTTTTCATATAATACGGGAAAGGTTAGTCTTCTTGTGAGATTGCCAAAATCATTAGGTTTGCCACATTTCCGGCAATTGCCATCGATTCGGCAGAGACGTGTTCGATGTGGTCGCCGCCTGTATGCCAGTGTTGATTGTCTTCGCCATATTCAAAATCAATCAAATCAATTGCTGGAATTCCAATGCGTTGAAATGGAACATGGTCGTCGAGAATAAGATTGTTCAGCATTTTTACCTTGTTTAGAACGCCGAGCTTCTTCGCCGCATCTTTCAAATAGTCGACCATTCGCTGGTTTGTGTCGATGGACCAAGTGAATTCTAAATCTTTGTCGCCAATCATATCAAGCAAAACCATCGCTTTGTAATCAGTGACTGTTCCATCTTTTATAATCTTGTTTGCTGCACGTTTACTACCGAAAAGTCCGTCAGTATCAGAGTAGTTTTCAAAACACTCTTCACCGTCGAAGAAATAGAATTCGATAGTTGAAAGTTCTTTGGCGAACGGCTTTAGAACTCGCATCATCTCTAAAACTACAGCAGTACTTGATGCTGAATCATTTGCTCCGGTAAAACCTTTCGGGAACTCTTTGAAATATTTTAGGTCATAATGTGTCCCGACGATGATTTTGCCCGGTTTGCCACCCTTTAACGTTGCTTTCACATTTCTGAATGTGGTATCGCCGAGAATGGTTTTCTCCTGCCAGGCGTCTACTTTAGGTTGGTAACCCAGTTTTTCGGCTGTTTTAACAATCCACTCAGTTGTCTGTTTCAACTCTTCTGTTCCGCTGTAGCGGTTGCCGAAAGCGCACTGTTGCTGAACATATTTAAAAGCTTTATTGCCATCGACTTGACAGGCAATGGTTGACTCATTATCCTTGCAGGCATTTAAAATTAGAGCCATGCAGAAAAGTGGAATTAATTTTATTTTTTTTATTAAATTTTTATACATATTGAACCTGTTCGTTTTGTGAATTAGGGCGCTAGTATAATACGTTCAGTTTCTTATACAATATTCTATAGATGTAAAACTTGCGGGAATCGAAAAAGATGAATCATTTTCAGAAATTAGAAGAAGTTATGGAGCAGCTTCGAGGTGAAAACGGCTGCCCATGGGATCGTGAGCAGACACATGAAACTTTGAAGATTTGTCTAATGGAAGAGACGGCGGAAGTTCTTGATGCTATTGACCAATGTCACGATCCGCTTTTGATTGAAGAGCTTGGTGACTTGTTGCTTCAGGTGGTGTTTCACAGCCAGATTGCCAAAGAGGAGAACCGCTTCTCGCTTAAAACTGTGGTTGAAGCGATTACTAATAAGTTAATCACGCGTCATCCGCATGTGTTCGGAGATAAAGTCTGCAACGATGCTGGCGAGGTGATTAACCAGTGGGAAGCGATTAAAAAGTCTGAAAAGAAAGATGAGCGTAAAAGTGTTCTTGATGGAATTGTCCCACACATGGGCACACTGCATTTGACTGAAAAAGTGGTGAACAAAGTGCGAAAGGCGGAGATTCCAGTGCAAATTAATCAGCCGAATGCAAAGACGATTGATGCAATCAATGCCGGGAATGCGTCGACTGAAGAGATTTCTGAACTTCTTTTTTCACTTACTGCCGAGTTGGCGAAGCAGGGCATTCACGCTGAAGAAATTTTACGTACCAAAACGAATGAATTTATGAAACAGGCGAGAGAACTGGAAAACTAAATGACGAAAGTTTCGATTCACAATTTAAATGAATTCAATGCCTTGTTTAAACGATTGAAACAGGACCCGAATCAAGTACGAAAGATTCGGACTCTTTTTTATAAGCAGGCGTTCTCTCTAGAAAAGGGAACGCGTCGAATTCCGGACGAACTTTTGGCACTTGCTCAGGAAAATCTTGAAACGAATTTTCTGACGTTAGAAAAACGGATGGATTCGAAAGTCGACGGCGCAACGAAGCTTCTGTTCAAAACCCATGACGGCTACTATATCGAGGCGGTGATTTTGCGAATTGCGACAGGGCGTGTGTCGCTTTGTATTTCCTCACAAGCAGGTTGCAAGTTCGGCTGTGCGTTCTGTGCGACTGGAGCAATGGGTTTTAAACGAAACCTTACCGTGTCGGAGATTGCAGATCAGGTAATTCATGTCCAGCGAATTCTTAAAGTTGAGGAGAAATCCTTACGAAATATCGTGTTCATGGGAATGGGAGAACCATTTGATAACTTCGATGTGGTTTGCGAATCAGTAAAACTTTTGAATGGTTCTGAGTCGTTCAACTTAGCATCAAATAATATTATGGTTTCTACCTGCGGACTTGCTGACAAAATGCTGAAGTTCGCAACGTTGTTTCCAGATGTCAACATGGCATTAAGCCTTCATTCTATACAAAAGGATTACAGGGATGAGATAATGCCTGTAAACCGTGCTTATAATATTTGCAAACTTAAAGAGGTTTTGACAGAAATTGGTGAAATTTCCAGCCGTCCGGTGATGTTGGAGTATTTGGTCTTTAAAGATTTGAACAATTCGGCTGAAGATGTCACAGAATTGATAAAATTTTGTGAAGACCTTAACGTCAGAATTAACCTTATATCTTACAATAGAACATCTTCCGAGGACAGGTTTCAGGGTGTCAGTGAGGACGAAATGTTTGAGTTCAAATCCTGCTTAGAAAAAGCGGGGCTCACAGTAACCATACGCTATTCTCTCGGTGAAGATATCGCCGCCGCTTGTGGACAGTTGGCATCAGATAACTGTCAATAAAATCTTTTTTAAACCTCTTGTTAAATTTTTATTATATAGCTATATT
>DDLT01000102.1 GCA_002340265.1 Lentisphaeria bacterium UBA2565
CGTATCTTTACAGATATCCAGATCGGCCTCTTTTGCCACATCAGCCAAAATTGCCGCCGCTGCCGCATGAGTTTCGATAATATTCAGATTACCGTATCGCTTGTTGTCGACATGATGGTCAATCACACAAACCGGAACAGCGTGTTTGTTTGCCGACTGAACCACATTTTTATACGAAACCATATCCGCATTTGCCGCATCAAGAATTACCACACCGTGGTAAGACGACACATCCACGCTTTTATCGACATAAATTTTTGACTTCAATCCGATCACCGCATCGATTTTCTGATACAATTTCGGAAGCTCATTATCGAGATAAACATGAGCAATTTTCTTCATATCTTTCAACATATAAGCCATACCGAAAAGTGAGCCGATAGCATCACCGTCCGGCTTCGTGTGAGTAACCACAAGAATTCGAGTCTTATCCTCAAGCCAGTCAAAGAGTTCCGTAACAAAAGATTTCATATATAATTTTCCGCATTTTTTTAGAATAAATTCCCTTTTAGTAATGCGATAAAAACGACCAAAAAGCAACGCTATTTTAACAATATTAACAGATTGTTTTTCATAAAATAAAAAAGGCTGTGATCTTTCGACCACAGCCTGTAATTAATTCATTCAAAAACCGCTATTCGACATCCGGTTCAGTACAGAAAATCCAATAACCTTCTCGAACATGAAGCTGATCTTTCTCGTTGGCAAGTTGACTGTAAATATCTTTCCACGCATGCACTGATATTGCATTAGCCGGGACATTACAGTCAGAAGTAGGACCAACCATATTCCAACCCATATTCAATTTAATTTCAGCATCTGATTCCACACCGGTAACAGTCGCACTTGACTCGGTAGTCACATATACCCAAACCGCATCTGTAACGTCCGCTGAATCAACGATTTCATAAGCCGAACCAGTCCATCCCCAAATACCACCAACGGCCTTTTCTTTGAGTTCAGAAATATCCGCATGAACCAAAGGAATTGAAATCAAATTCCAACCAGAAGTTAGAGTATAGATTGCATCGCTATCACCGGAAAAAGTGCTCGAACCACCTGATTTGTCTACAACTTTCACAGTCCCGCCAAAATCATTAGGAAGTTCAACTTCATAAGTTTCACCAACATTAACAATTTCAATCAAGTTTCCTTCCGAGTCATATACTTCATAGTGGCTTACATTATATTCAGTCCCCACAGTCCAACTGATTATGTTACCAACCTGAGTAACAGTCATATCAAATGCTGGAGTCAAACCACTTCCCTGAGAGGCTAAAGTATAGAATCCATCTTTAAGTCCAATACTTGAGAATGTAATAAAACCATTCTCTTCAACACCAATCGCATATTCTGTTGGAGGAATATCGGAATCTGTTGTAGTGCCGTTATTCTCAGGGTTAGTAGATGCAACCAATTCAAAGTCACCACCCTCTGTAGCGGTTCTAACAAGTCGGAATGTCTCAGTTGTACCGAAGATAACCGAAAGCTGACTTTTATCAAAAACTACATCAGCTGTAGCTTCAACATACTTTTCATCCACTTCAAACAGACGTTTCAAACGTACCTGAGCATCTGTATTTCTGTCAAGATTTCGAACAGTGAGTTTTAGGTCTGCTGGTGGAGTTTGACTAACGATTTCCGGCTCTTGTCCGTCTGCAGGGTCATCTCCTCCGTCATATTTAAGTGGGCCATACGCCACATAAGTTTTGTCGAAAACAATGCCTTCAACATTTGCAAGTGCCATACCACCGACATCCACAGTATCAGAATTACCATTCCAAGACACAGATGCACCCGTCCACTCAGGTGTATTAACAAGGATTGCACTTGAGTCTTCAAGAGCTGGAGCTCCGGTGGCAGTCCCATCGTATCCATTTCCTGCAATGTCAATAGCGGAGCCTGTATTGAAGTCATATGCCAACATTAGACCATCTTCAACACCAGTAATTTTGCTATGAACAAGGCTTTTAACTTCATCACCTGTCAATATTTTATTCCAAACCGCAGTTTCATCCAAAGAACCCTTCATCCAACCACTATTCATAACAGGATAATAGCCAAACCCTGCATAACCCGGATTATCACCACTTAATCCGAAATTATCTTTCGTATAAACAAGCTTTCCGTTAATGTAGGCTTTAAACTGATTTTCGACGCTAAATGAGAAGGCAATATGCGTTGCCTTACCCACTTCAACAGCATTTACCAGAGTCACATCCTCTGATCTGTTCCATATAAGTATATTCTCACGATTGTCATCAATTGTACTGCCATAACCGACATCAACAACAGTTCCCAGATTTTTATCCCCAAGGTAACTCACAAATCGAGCATTTTTATCGGCACTTCGCAAAGCAAAAATAGCCCCTTCTACGTTTCCTCCTCCCGCAACTATCCATGTCGAAAAACTCAGATCTGTTATATTATCAAAGTCGGCAGTCTGGACATAGTACCCTTGACTAGAGCCGTCAAAAGTTGCCATCTGACCTGCCTCCACAGATACAGGTGCATCACGCACAACTATCAAATCATCTGAATCAGGCGACTCTTGTTCTTCTCCAACATTGTCAAGATTATATGCACTAATTTTACAGAAAAGAGGTATTGCCTCATCCATCGTGTACAAAACATTTTTCTCAAAGACTGCTCCCAAAGGTTTACGACTATACCCATCGATAGGATTTAAGAAAGAGGCATCAGTTGCAATAGTGAGATAATGTCCAACCACATAGTCAGCATTCCCCGTCCAGTTTAGGGTGAAGCCCGTTTCGGATAGATTCTGATAACTTAGGGTAGGTGCTTCCGGAGTTATGATTGAATCAGAGATATACAAACCATAATCTTGTAATTGTGCATTCGTGTATGAAAAATTATCAGGTAATACTTCATCAGGAGAATGCTGTCCACCATCTGTAACCGCAATTCGAATACGAGTCTTAAATGGCAAAGAGGCTAAATTCACCTCATCAGGAATGGTAATAGTCAACGTCTCGATATCTGGAGATGGAAGAACATCACTCCAATCAGGATCCCAATTACCGTTCGCAAATGACCTATTTGCGAAATACCCCACAAGCTCTTTTTTATCACCCGTCGGTGAAGAAAATTCAGCATAGGTTGTATCCTCAAAGCGACCATTATGATTCCAATCAATCCAGACTTTTCCTACCGACCAATTATCTTCCGTATCAACCTTAATCTGAATCGTATTACCAGAGTTCACCTCAGCGGTGAAGTCATTGCTTTGGTTTATATACCATTCTGTAGTTCCAGATGAATTTGGATTTTCAAAATTAACAGGAGCATTCATTGTTTTTACATTAATAGTATCCCAACGTCCAATCTCAGTGGCATCAAAACGCTGCAAGTAGTAATTCTCTCCGTCAGTAGTTCCTGCATTGTAAAAAGTTTTAGCATTTGCATAAGTAGGGCTACTTTCGACGCCTCCGCTAAGATAGGTCACACTGAAAAAGAGTTCTGTATCTGGAATAAGGTTTCCTACTGATTCTGTTAAAGCTGTAACTTTCTTAGGATATCCTGTTACTGGAGTGTTAAAGCTGGCATCATAAGATGCACTAACATTATACTCATCCGCTCCCTGGACCGCGTCCCAATTTAACTCAATATCTGTAGCTGAGGTTGGAGTTGCAGTGAAGTTAGTCGGACCAGGAATTCCAACTTCTTCTACTCCCTCTATACGAATGTTGTCAACAAGCGCATGCCCCCAACTCCCAGTGTTGGAATCATAAAGTTCTAGATAGATATCTTTACCTTTGTAGTCACTGACATTAACAATTCTCTTAGATACAGAAATTGGATCTTTACCTTTATTTTCACCGAAAGTTCTTGCAATTAGTTGATCAGTTTCAGCGTCATACACAGCCAGTCCCAAACTGCCAACAACATTACCTCCTCCTTGTAAATACTCAATTATACCAGAACCATCAGGGTCAATGGTAATCACTGGTGATCGAACTGTACCTTCCAATGAATCATCACCTGCTCCATTACCTGCGTAAAGCGTATTGAGACAATAAGTTCCGTTAATTAAGCCAGCATAATCATTTCCTACTGTGACAGGATCATTAAAAGTTGAACCAGACTGCACACGCCAGTTCTGAGCGTCGTCATTTTCAAAATCATAGACCAAGTTATAGGAAGGAGCCGTTTCATAAAGGGCGATATTGTCAATTAGAATTTCTCCAGGATCCGATGTCCCATTTCGCCATACATTAATTCGCAGTGCATCAACCCCTACAAGTGGAAAGTTAGCTTCAACATTAGTAACGCTATCTTCATTATAAATTCTAAAAGGCAGTGCCGTACTACTAAAGCTTTTAATATCTTTCCAAGTCGTTTCATCATCATCAGAGTACTGTAGTTTTGTCCACCACTGCCCGCCTGAAGGTCGAATCACATCAAGTGCAACTTTAGTAAGAGTAGTATCCTGAGGGAGTTCAATCACAATATTAGAAGTAGGAACATCAGGATTACCATCAGCACCCCAAGTCGGTTCGCCATCACGAGCTTGGGTGTCATCTTCACACCAGAGAGAAATGCATTTGCCAAGTGCTGAGTAGCTATCCTTTCCGTCAACGACCTGTGTTTGGTACGGATTTGAAGGAGCACCAGTGCTATTTGCAGAAGAGCCTCTAAAAGTAATTCCATTAATATCCGTTCCGTCGTTAGCGATGTCTCCAACTGACACTGTTTCAAAATTTTCTGCGAAGAAAAATGACCCAAGCGTACTATAAGTAACTGTAATCACATTAGAGTCAGCGGAATCTCCCACATCATTGTTGGCTACTACACGATAGTAAAGAGGTGTACCTTCAGTTAATTTGGTTGACACTGAGTATGTCAAGACATTCCCCACATTCTTTCCGTTGAGAATTGGAGAAGTAAATTCTATATTATCAGCAACTGTCAGCTTGTAACCCGTAGCATCCGTGGAGGCACTCCAGTTTGCGTTAAAACCTGTTTCAGTAACATTTGTCGCAGCCGTAGCAATCGGTGCGTCCGGCACACCCGATTGCACTTTGGTTGAACCAAAAGTATAATAACCTTCATTGAGAGTAACACTCGAAAACTTAATAATACCAGACGTTACTTCCGCTCCATTCACCGCAACTTCAGTAAAATCAGAGAATTGGTCAGCGCGGTAAAGAAGTTTTGCTTCAGCGGCATCGTCAGAGATACTAAAGATTGTTAGGTCGAACGTCAAATCAACAGTTGCCGAACCTTCATCAAAAAAGAACCACTCTCGTTCAAGTCTGCTGGCAACTCCGGCAGGTAGTTTAGTCGTTACAGTGCTGGCACTCTGGTTAACAGCCGCGGATACAGCATATTGAATAGAAGTCAATGAGGCACTTTCAAGCTTTAGCTTACTTTCCCCATCATTTGTCACACTGCCACTACCAACAGATTCCGGGAAATTCCATTCGGAGATAGTCGAAGCATCCAAAACATGTGCATAGCTTTCCACACGTGATGCATTCGGATCGTCAAAGAATGTTGGGTTGGAGTAGTTGCCTGTTTCATCAACCAGTTTTGACTTAGACCCATCACACTTATAGTAAGCCACAAGGTTCGCACCAGAGACATCTGTACGATTCATGTTATCACGAATCTGATCCTGAGTACGCGCCTCTTTCCAGACACGAAGTTCATCTAACTGATATTTATACCCATTCTGCCAACCTCCATAATGCAAGTCCTCCAGAGTTACTGTTGAAGGATAAACTTGATTTCCTACATTGACCTTTGAAGAAATATTTGACACACCTAAACGCTGATTTATAAGGTTAAGTCCCGCTGTTTCCATTACAGCTATTCCGTCTATATATACCCGTATCGCTTTACGGCCAGGTTCATCATTACCCGGAGGAATCACTTCTCCATCAGCTGCCAAATCAACAACAACAGCATAATGGTGCCATTTATCATCCCTAATGTTATTTACTGTGAAAAAATTGTTAGCATTGTTATCGCCAACAGTATCTCCATCACCTGCCCCCAAAACCACTAATGTTCCTGACTGTCCGTTACTAGCAAAGCCAATAGCACTCTCATTATCCAAACTAATTTGTGGAAACTGAGTCCAGCCCGGCACAGCAGCTGGCAATTTAATCCAACACTCCAAAGTGATCTTGGAAACAGAACCAGCAGAACTCAAATTAGAGATAACCTGACTTCCATCATTTGTTGTAGTTACATCTACACCACTTTCTGCCCCTTTAATATTAACAGTAAGAAGTACGGTTATTGGATTCGAATCGTCAGAGTCACCGTTACCATTGACAGCAACAACCTTGTAATATAGAGGAATCCCAGGAGTCATAGGTGTGACGACAGAGTAATTCTGCACATCACCAACGTCCTGTCCATCAATAATTGGAGAAGTAAATTCTATATTATCAGC
>DDLT01000131.1 GCA_002340265.1 Lentisphaeria bacterium UBA2565
CGGAACAGTAGCGGAACAGTAGTGGAACAGTAGCGGAACAATTGTTCAACTATCGTTCCGCTATCGTTTAACTACAGTTCTACGATCGTTCTAAAGATTGACGATTGTGGCACCGCCTCCACCTTCTTCTTTTTCTCCGTCACGATAGCTTAGATTTAGACGATTTAGGTATTCGTGAATCGCCTCGCGAAGAGTTCCGGTTCCGAACCCGTGAATGATACGGATTTCGTCGGCGTTGGTCAGCATCGACTGGTCGATGAAACGTTCCAACTTGTTCAGTGCCTGATGAACACGCAGACCTACTAGATTCAGTTCTCTTGACGATTTTTCTGCACGTGGACGTGAGGTCGCCAACGGTCCTTTCTTTGGATTATGTGGCTGTTGTTTGTCATTAATGATTTTACCAATTTGTTTGATTGGAACTTCAACCGGCAAGCCATCGAGATCAAGTTTCACTTTCTTGCTGTTTACATTGACGGAGGTTACTTTTGCACGAGCTTGCAACTTTTCTACCCAAACCGTCATGCCTTCTTTCAAGGCTGTAACCTTAATCGGAGCGTCTGGTTTTGATTCGGTATTTTTCAGCCCCTGATCTATTTTATGCTGTTTTTCGCTAATCTGTTTGCGCGCTTCTTCTGCATTTTTCGTATTCAATTGCTTGAGTACTTTCTGCATCTCCTTATGCGTACGCTGAGTCATTTTCGAGGCCTCTTGGTAGGCTTCGTGCATAATCTTTTTGCGTTCTTTGCGAAGCTGAGCCAGCTGTTCTTCTACTTCATTTTTCGCTTTTGAGGTACGCTCTTTGTCAACTCGAAGCTGCTCGGCATCCTGATAGAATTTTCGCTGATCTTCTTCGAGATTTGCCAGCATACTTTCCAGACGAAGTTGATCTGAATCAAGGATCGTTTCTGCATGTTTCAGAACTTCTGATGGAAGATTCATCTGTTTTGCAAGGTTTAGTGCATGACTGGCACCTGGACGACCGATATGGATTCGAAATTCAGGTTGAAATGTTTTGGTATTGAAAAGCATGGCCGCATTGATCATTCTGTCGGTTGCTGATACATAGGTCTTTACTGTACCAAGGTGAGTCGTCGCCACGGTAATTGTGGCAAGTTCGGACATTTTTTGTAGAATTGCGCAAGCTAGAGAACCACCTTCAAGTGGATCTGTTCCAGAACCTATTTCATCTATCAGTACAAGATTGTTTTTTCGGTGCTGACGATCTAGAACTTTGAAGAACTCTTTCACTTTGGTCAAATGCGCTGAGAATGTACTCAAGTTATGCGTGATCGATTGTTCGTCGCCGATGTCTGCTAGAATGTTGTGAAAGGCTATAAATGTACTTTCTTTACCAACCGGGACAGGAAGTCCACTTTGGGCGATTAGTGAAAGCAGTCCCAGAGTTTTCAATACGACAGTTTTACCTCCGGCATTTGAGCCGGTGATTGCAACTGTGTTGTGATTTTGCGGATTTAACCTGAAGTTTAGCGGTATCTGCTTTTTATTTAAACCTTCACTTCGGAACTGTGCTTCCATCAATGGATGACGCGCCGAAACAAAATTAAGCTTCTTCGAGAATGTTGGAATGGTACAACTGTAATCATTTGCCCATTTGGAAATTGCCCGCAGGAATTCGTAATCGATAATTGCATTGTTGTTTGACTGAAGCTCTTCCAGACGGTCTGCAGCTTTCTCTGTCAACGCACGAAGAATTTTACGACATTCAGCTTTTTCGGTCGCTTTAAGAGAGGCGAGGGTGTTGCCCGCATCAATAATTGGAGAAGGTTCGATAAATGCGGTCTTTTCGGTATCGGAATAGTCATGAATAATACCGGAAACGCGTTTTTTAAGTTCAATCTTTACTGGTAGTACAAAACGTCCGCGACGTACCGTAAAAAATGTATCTTGAAGAATATCTTCTTTTTCTAGGCCTCGCATGATGCCTTCAATCTTGTTTCTGATGGAAGTCTCAATCTCTAAAATCTGTTGACGTACAAGCTGAAGTTCTCGGCTTGCGGTATTTTTGATAAGGTCTGGATGCTCCAATGAAAAGTTTATAGAGTCATTCAGGTCTTTTAGAAAGTTGAATCTTTCACGTAGCTGAGAAAATGCTTTGCTGGTGATGGAAATTGTGCCGTGCTCAATTTTCTGTAAGCCCATGGAAACAGCTTTGACAGAATCAAGAAACTTTTTGATTTGAAGGAGTTCACGCGGCGAGCAGATGTAGCCTTCGATTTTTAGCTTTTTGAGTATGTTGTAGATATCGTCAATTTCCGCCGCTGGAAGGTCGATGTTCAATTCGTTCAACTGCAGGAGAAGCTTTAGAATATCATGATCTTTTTTGATTGTCTCGAGTTTTGTCGACGGTTTGATTCTTTTAATTTTTCGCTTTACTGGGGAAGAGGTAGTGTATTTAGCGAGAAGATCGAGGAATTTGTCGAATTCTAGAAGGTTGGAAGATGTTTTCATAATTCAATATTTGTGGTGTTGATATACCACGCGTGGTAGATTTCTTTTTATTCTTATGTGCCCTGTTGAGGGTGAAATGTCTAATGCAAAAGTTAAGATTTTACCCGTCAAAAGTATATGAAAAAGTCCGAAGGTTTTTCGGACTTTTGTTGTTCATAGTTATTCAGCCTTAGTTTACTCTTGGTAAAGGTGGCGAGCCAAGTTGTAGCTTGGAATTGCTTTCAGATAAAAAATCATCATTGCCTCGAATGAACCGTCATCCCAGCCGACTCTCAAACCACTTGTCCAGCAGTGCAGATCACGTTGGAGTTCGTAGTAGTGTTCGACAAGATGCCATTCGTAGAAGTCGTATTCGAAGCCGACTTTTGCACGAAACTTTTCATTAATCGGAAATGCAAATTCAACATTCATAGAGTTTGCCTCTTCGTAGTCACGTTCAAAGTATGAATTAGACCCGTAATAAGGCATGTAACTGTTCATTGAGTTTGCAGGTGCCGATGTATAGTCATTTCGGTAAAGGTATGAAATTGTAGTTTCAAAAGAGTTTGGGTTGCCGAATGTGGTTCCAATTTCAAATTCGTTTAGTTCAGTATTTTCCATACCAATTAGGAAACGGGTCCAGATTGTTAACTCTTTTTTAGGGCGGAAGGTTCCCATTGTTCCCAAATCTCCGAGGTGTTCAATTTCATCGCGAGTTGTCGCATGGAAATCGGCGTAGGTGTCAAGAGAGGCAAACGTGTAAATTTTCTTGTTGCGACGAGTCTGGAAGCGTTGACGTGTTCCGACGCGTAGAAAGTTCAATTCGTCGATACGGTCGATGTCATCAAAGAAGTAGATGTGGTCTTTATCTTCACTTGGATCAATTACACTTGTCCAGTTCATGTATGGCTCTACAATATGGCGAAGTCCGTCCAGTCGCATTGATTCGCTACTGTAGTTGCGCCATGTTTTGTACTTTTTCATGCTGAGTTCAAGCCCAAACTCACCTGTGAAACGCCAAAGGTCACCACCGTCATCATCATAATTCGTGACGATCTCTTCACCTGTTACATTATCACCTTCTGAAACATCAAAGTTTTCATTCAACAGCTTATAATCTACACCATTTTTACTCGATTCAGAATAGTAGGTTGCACGAACCCCCGCACGCGGTACAATGTTCAACCAGTTGTCGTAGGTCATTGGTACAAAAATACTGTGCAGTGTGTCGAAACGTAGTGCATCATAATCTTCAAGATCTTCTAGGCCCATAGGGCGATCACGATCTGCTTCCCGCCACTTCATCTCCAAATCGGCAATATTAGCAAAACCTTCGTAGTAAACATTACTGTTTTTGATTTCGTCGCGCAGGTAATCAATTTGCAGTTCACCTTTCTTTTCAACGACATTATAGAAGTCATTTAGTTTCGGGCGAGCAGATGCAGCAATGTGCAGGTTTTCTGTCAGGTAGTTTAAAGAGACATTTGAAACTGGCTGGAATGTGTCATCATACTCTTTTTCATAGAAATCTTCCAACATGTCAATATCACTAAGTTTATCCAGATGAACATCAAAACCAAGTTCATTAGTCCAGTCGGAGTGGTGAGAAAGGGTTAAGCGATAGCGGTCATCTCTTGCTAGAAAACGTTTGTTGTAATCTTCAACCGGTGGAACTCCATCAACAATTTCGTCTGTTTCCGGAGCATCTTGATCTTTAATTGCGTATCCGTAAAGTCTTGTACGACTGTTGGTTGTTTGGATATTGGTTTCATTTCCGAATCCGATACCTCGTTTTGTAAAGAAATCCAATAGGAAATTTGTATCAATATTCTGGCTTAGCTCAATTCTATTACGAAGTTTTACATACGCTCCAAAATCACTTTTATATCCCCCTTTTACAGCCAGACCAATACCGGAACTGTCCTGAGTTTTTAAAACCGGAAGGTACATCACCGGAATATCTTTTATTTTGAAGAAAACATTTTTGGCATTGATATAGCCTTCTGAATCAATAACCGCTTCACTTGATTCTATTGTGTAGTGGGCATGATCAGAGTGCAGATAGTCACAGCTGGTGATAACTGCGTTAGTAATCACAACTTTTCCGGCAAGGTCTTTTTCAGCTTGAGTTTCTGCATACGGCAGAGCAGGGTAGCTTACAGCTTTTTCTCCTTTGATATGCACAAGGTTGTGGCTTACAGAGAAGTCTTTTGTCAGGAACGTTCTGGTAATGTAGTTACCTTCTACTTCGGTACCTTCCCAGGTATTCTTGTTTTCGCTGATAACAAGCTTTTTACCTCTGGCTTTGAAATCTCCGGTTTTTTGATTTACTTCGGCACTGTCACAGGTCAGTTTAATATTTCCTGACTTCAGAACTACATTTCCTTTTGCCTGAAAAAGTCCGGTGACATTGTTAAAGTCAACCGTGTCGGCATCGAGGTCGACATTATCGCCGATGAAGTTCTTAACATTGACCGGTTTGGCGTAAAGTTGCGGAGTTGTAAAAGATAACGTTAGAAAGAATAGAAAAAGAAGATTTTTCATTAAATGCCCCTGAATAGTAAAAGTCTGAATTAAAATGCCCGTTAATATAGGTAAATGATTAACTGATTCAATGCAGAAATCTTTACTTTAAAGAAGTCGTAAAGTAAAAGGTCGTAAGTCGAAAAGTCGGAGGCTGTATAATCGTTCTTTTTTTCTATTTTGTCTTTCAAATAAAGCAACAGAGCACGAGAGAAATAAAGCAATCCACTAAACTAAAGTTTGAATAACTTCGATGATTTTATCCACACTTTCGAGCTTTCCTGTGCCTTTGTCTCCACATGCGACAACGCCCGTTGCAGGCTCGATAATTGTTACGTCACGTTCTTTAAGCGTTTCAACATTTTTCTGAACAGCCGGGTGATTCCACATACGAGGGTTCATTGCAGGAGCAATTGCGACTTTCCCGTCATAAGACAAAGCAAATGTTGTCAACGCGTCATCAGCAATACCGTTGGTATATTTACCGATAAAATTGGCGGTTGCAGGCACAACAACAAAAAGGTTGGTTTCATCAGCGAGTCCGATGTGCCCCGGTTTCCAGTCTGGAATTTCCCAAAGTGAGGTGATAACCGGAGCCTGAGACAGAGTGAAAAATGTGATCGGTGTGATTAGTTTTGTCGCGCTTTCGGTCATAATTATACGCACATTGTAATCAAGCTTTTTTAATCGACTTGTTAGATCCGCTGTTTTATAAGCTGCGATTGATCCTGTAACACCAATTGTAATTGTCTTTTTCGACATCTTTATTTTCCTTGCTGAAATGGTTGTCTTTGGGCTGTAAAAATTGTCCATAAGCTGTGATTATCAACTCATTTACTGGTATTTTTGTATAAATGGTTTAATTCTTACAGATAATCAGGAGTTTGTATGGATTGGAAAAAAGCAAAAGCTAAGCATCTGCGTCTCGGAGCAAAGGGTGAACGAATTGCCGTTCGTCTCATCAGAGAGTTTGGATTGACCGTTCTGGGAAATAACTACCAGATTCGCGGCGGAGAAATTGATATTATTGCCCTGGATGGTGATACAATCTGTTTTATTGAAGTTAAAACACGACAAGTCAGTTCAAACTCCTTTTTGGAAAGACCTTCCGATGCCGTTGGTTTTCATAAAAAGAAACGGTTGCGACGTGCCGCAAAAGAGTATTTATATCAACGTGGTTTTCCGAAATTGGTTCATAGGTTCGATGTGATCGAGGTATTGTTCGATGGAATTTTTCTAAAATCGATAAATTGGATCCCAGAGTTCTTCAAAATGGAACGCGATTATCAGGACGGCTTTGATTTCGAATAAATAAAAAAAGCCCGGGACCGTCTCCCGAGCTTTTGACTAAACTCTACGCTGTTCGTTGAACGTTATAAAGTTTTGTCATGCACCTGTGAATTGATTTATGTTTTTGCAAAAGAAGCTTCATCGCTTTTCTCGCTACATTATGTTTTTTCATCAACTTGAGACTCTGCTCAGCCTCACCGTAAACGCGCCACGGTCCGGTGATGTTTTTTACTGGTTCATCACCCGCAATATACCCTGCCACATCTTTTGATGGGTAACCTACAAAAATTCCCAGTTCATGAGGACAGCTTTTCGTGGTAAAACGACTCTGCAGTCTTTCAATTGCATAGTCCACATCTGTTGATTCATAACCTTCTTCCCTTAGAATCTTTTGTGCAAGCTCATCATTTAATGCGTCTTGAACCAGTTCTTTACGGTAAAAATAGATCTGAGTCATTCGTTCAGTTTCACTAAACACTACGGCTTCTACGCCGAAAAGATCATGAATCTCTTGTTGGTAAGAAAAATAGATTGGACAGCTTTGCAACTTATCCCAGCAGTGAAGTCCCAATAGCATCGCAGGCTTTGTCCCGAATAGAACCGGCGACAACCTTTCTCCAAGGTAGTTTAACACCGCTTCCAGTTCACAATTTTTTTTGCAATGAGTTGTCATCTTTTCTCCTTTGAATTAAGACTTTTGAAGATAGTTAGGTATGCCTAAGTTTTCAATTGAGGTTTTGAAAAGTTTTTTAGGTTTGCCTAATTTTGAAAAATGAGGAATGCTCTGTATCTCGACTTTTAAAATAATCTAAAGCATTTTTACGAAATTCACCCAAAAAGCAAAATTCCCCAAATTCGTCGAAATGACACAAAATCAAAATCCGTCACAGACTCCCATTTTGTCGAAAATTCAAAAGTATAAAATCAAAAGCCTTAAAGTATAGTGGTTAAAATTAAATTTTTATAACACATGTTTTCTGAAAAAAGTTTATTTTGTATGAAAAAAATAGAGTTGATAATGACTGATTTAAGTATGAAAAAAGTCAGGTGTAAACTTTTTTTTGTAAAATGTGTTAAGAATGGATTTTTGATGTGGTATAAATAGGTTTGGACTTCTTTTTTTTTGCTCCTTAAATATGAATTTTGATTGTTGATTGTTTTGGACTAATTAAACTTTTTTAACCTCACATATCGTAAAATTAGTATTCCAAAGTTGACATGAAGATTAAACGCTTTATAGGTGACTCGCATTCTGTAAATAGGTATTTTAGTGCAGGGTGCCGACGTCTTTTAAGAATAGTATTTTTTATTTTAGAATTAATAATTAGGAGAAAGTAAATGAAAAAAGTTATGGTGCTGTTTGTTGCTGTATTATGGGCAACAATAGGTTTCAGTGACGAAGCACTGAAAGGATTGTATAAGTTTGATGATGGGAGTGGAGTTGTTGCCGTCGATTCATCGGGTAACGGAAATGATGCCACATTGGTTAATGATCCACTTTGGGTTAGTGATGGAGAGTTAAATGCCTTGGAGTTTGATAAAACCCTTCAAACATACCTGACGTGTGGCAACGGAACTTCTTTATCAGGAGCAGGTGATTTTACGCTTTCCGGTTGGGTGAAAAGTACAAACGGTTCTAAAATGACTATTTTCTTTCAACGTGCGACCTCTTCTGAGGATTTTGACGGTTTAACTGGAAGTTACACATTGAATATTGATGGAAAGGGAAAAATCGCTTTTATACCGCATACAGGGAACAAGTCTATTTCCATTAATTCAACGGTCAAATTAAACGATGACCAGTGGCACAACTTTGCAATTGTCCGTGAGAACGGGACTGTCAAGGTTTATGTTGATGGTGTTTTGGATGTCGAGAAGGATGGGGTGGATTTGAGTTTTAATGGAGAAATTGCCACTATTATTGGAGCTCAGATTACTGAATCAACCCAGCGTTACTTTTTTGATGGTCTACTTGATGATCTATCTATTCGTTCTCGGGCTTTGTCACTGGATGAAATCGAGTTTTATGCCAACATCCGCGGTATAGATTTTTCCAATGATGAAGATGGCGATGGCTTGACAAACGGTCAGGAGTTTTTGGCTGATACTAATATTTATGATGCCGATGAGGATGGTGATGGTCTTTCAGATAAGATCGAGTTGGCTTACGGTACGAACTCTTCCGTTCATAATGGCAATGTGAAAGAGGGGTTTGAACTTCGTGCGATTGGTTCTGTGGATGACTACACCGTGAGTTATGATGAAGCGGCCGATTCACATATCTTCAATGTGCGTTCCGGTGATATCTGGGGAACAAGTGACAATTTTGTCTTTGTGGCAAAGCCTTTGACAAATAACAGCCGTTTGACGGTAAAGCTCCATGGTTATACGAATGGGAGTAGCTGGTCAAAGGCTGGTGTGATGGTTCGTGACAGTTATGAGGCCGACAGTAGATATGGTTTTACTTTGTTTTCCGGTGGTAGTGGTTCAGGTATTCAATCCCGAGAAGAAACTGCGGGTTCTTGTGTAAAAGAGATGGGGTATGGTAATAAGCCGATGTGGTTGACAATCGTTTGCCATAACGGACGTGTGACAAGTTATGTCTCTGATGATTTTTCAAACGGAACCTTTCATTGGATAAAAGTTGGTTCTCAGGATGTGACTTTCAATGCAAACACTAAGGTTGGACTTGCCGTCTGCTCAAACAACCATAACAAAGCTGTGCAGGTAAAACTGTCAAATCTTGAAGTCGCCGTCTCTGATGACCTTGATGGTGACAGTATTACGGATTGGGAAGAACAGAATGTTGAAAAAACTAATGAACTATTTGAAGATACGGAAGATGATTCCATAAATGATGATGTGGAGATTGTCAGCGGGACTCACCCAAATTTCCCTGAAACGTTAATTGACGACAAGACATTCCATAAACGCGGTTTAATTTCAAAATACTTCAATGGTATATATTCA
>DDLT01000111.1 GCA_002340265.1 Lentisphaeria bacterium UBA2565
TGCCGTACCCTGCGGGCACTCTATCATTATTTTCGCTTAATCCACGGGTTGCGTTCGCTCCGCTCTCTTCACCCGTGGCTACCAAATTCCGCCACGCTACGCGGGCTTTTTCCCTTCAAACAAGCCTTAACTGGAACATAGACTTTTTGTTTATACCGCGTAATGCACAGACTATTTTATTAGCTGATAAGACAATAAAAAAACCGCCTCGATTGCTCGGGACGGCTTTTGGTATATTTGTGGCAAAAACTATTAGTTGTTGCTGATGTAAGCTTCAACTTGTTTCATTTTTGCTTCTGCTGATTTTAGCTTTTTCTTAAGCCCTTCGACTTCTGTTTTAAGTGGAGTAAGCTCTTTTTTTGCCAGCTTTGCTTCAGTTTCATACTCTTTGCGCATTTCTCTGAATTCAATCACTTTCTCTTTGATTGATTCAATTTTGCTACGAGACGCTTTGGCTGCTTTTGCTTTGTTATACGTTGCCATGTACTTGTCTTCGCTTTTTTTGGCTTTTCTGTACTCGCCTACGTATTCTTTGTACTCAGCGCTGTAATCATTAAGATCAGCCTGCTTACCTTCAAGGTCGGAGCGAAGGTCTTCAATCTCCATTTCAAGGTTATCGCGCATCTCTTCTGGATCGCCTTCAATCTTGAAGTTCGAATCAAGTGTTACTTTTTCTTCGGTAGAAGTTTCCGTTGCTGTAGCGTCATCGAAAGAGTCGTCGAAGTCACCGTTGTCGCTGGCTTCAATTGTATCTTTCTTACCTTCAATCAGCTCTTTGATCTGATCTTTAAAGTAGTAACCCGCGGCTGCTACACCGGCAATAAAGGCGATTGCGACAAGCGCTTTTACCGGAGACCCGGATTTTCTATTACGCTCTTGCTGAGTTTTTCCTTTTTTCAGATCGTATCCGCATTCCATACAGATTCGGTCGCCTTCAGGAATTACACGCTCACAGTGCGGACACCTTTTTTTTCCGCTTTGAATCTGAGTTTCTCTTGATTTTAGAGAAAGCCCCAATTTCTCACTGTCATCGGTAATTGGCTTCAACTCAGGTGTTACGTCTTCGTATTGTTGGTCAAGCATATTAATTTTCCTTTGTTAAATGTGTAGTCATGCCCCAAAAAAATCATTTATAAAAAATGCTAAAGAAGTGAGGATATTCAACCCATTTTGACTCTATTCATCAACTTTGTTGCATTTTAACGCCTAAAAGTGCGTTTTATCGCAATATTTTGACTTTTTTGAAGTTTGTTATTTTTTCGTTAGTATGAATAACCACAGTTGAAAAAAGAGTGCTTTTGATTAATTTGCGGAATCAAATTTAACTGCCAATTGGTTTGTTCGTGAAATCTAGACAACTGTATTCACAAGGATTACTTATGGAACACTTCTTTAACAGCTGGATCAAGTTCTTTTTCGTACTTGCTCCTTTCTTCGTACTCTCTATGTTTTTATCTCTGACTGCCGGGTACAGTTCGAAAGCGCGTAATAAAAAGGCTCTTGTGGTTATTTTGACCGTTCAGCTTGCCTGTACGCTGCTTTATTTTTTCGGAGATGTGATTTTTAAAGGCGTAGGAATTACTGTCGATTCGTTTCGTGTTGGAGCTGGAATTCTACTGTTTTTGTCGGCTGTAGATTTGGTTCGTGCTAGTAAGAAGGCCGGAATGGAAGATTTGCAGGAAACTGAAATTGCAGTTGTTCCTTTGAGTATTCCGATAACGGTCGGACCTGCGGTAATTGGTACGCTTTTCGTGATGGGTGCCGATAGTGTGAACTATACTGAGAAGATTATGGGCTTCGGCGGTGTGACTGCTGCAATTGCATGTCTCGGTGTGATTCTTTATTGCGCGACATTTATCGAAAAAGTTTTGGGAAGGCAGGGAATTGAAATCATGTCTAAAATTTCTGGTTTGTTCCTTGCCGCTTTGGCTTCACAGCTTGTTCTGGAAGGGATCAAAAATATTTTACACTCGTAATGCTTTAAGCGTGAGGATGTGCCTGATTGTAGGCTTTGATGAGACGTTCGGTACTAACGTGGGTGTAGATTTGAGTTGTACTGAGACTTTCGTGTCCGAGCATCTCCTGAACAACTCTCAGGTCGGCCCCCGCATCTAAAAGGTGAGTGGCGAAGGAGTGACGCAGTTTATGTGGGGTGTTTTCTAAGGAAAGCCCCGCTTCACGAAGGTAGTTTTTGAAACTTCTCTGAACCGACCGAGCAGTTAGAACTCCGCCGCGATTGTTTCGGAAAATTGCCCCTTTATCGATGTCATAACCACGCGCTTTGGCTTTTAATTGGTATTTCTGCAACGCGGCAATTGCCGGAAAACCGAGGACACAGACACGTTCTTTCTTTCCTTTTCCGCGAACTCTGAATATTTTTTGATCAAAGAATACGTCATAGAGTTCAATCGAAAGTGCTTCATTAATTCGAAGACCGCCGCTGTAAACCACTTCAAGAATTGCACAATCACGAGCGCAGGCAAAGTCGGCATCTTCTTCATTGATATGTTTGGTTAATGCCATCTTTTTCCAGTACGAAACCGGTGCATTGAGTAGTTTTTCTACGTCTTCAACAGAAATCACCCGTGGTAACTTCTGACCTTTCCTTGCCGGAGAAATGCCTTTGAATGGATTTTTTGTGACTACCTGTTCTCGAATTAAAAACTTGTAGAATGAACTCAGAGATGAAATTTTGCGGGCGACAGTAGTGTCAGACAACTCCTTTTCTGCACAAAATGAGAGAAAGGCGCGTGCGTCGTTGATATCGAGTGCTGACCAATCCGGCTCAATCAGTCTGTTGTTCTCGTCTTTCTGCGCGTTGTCGTCAAGGATAAAAAGGGCGAACTGAATAATATCGCGTCCGTAACTGTTGATGGTGTGGTCGGACGCATTGCGTTCAAGGCGAAGATATTTAGCAAAATTGGTCTGATGTTTCATTTTTTTTATGATTTCTTGATAATCTTTTTCGAGGTTGGGTGAAATCAGAAATAATCTTTTTATTGTAGCAATTCAAGGAAGAATTTTAAACATAGAAAAAACTGAGATAAATATGACAAAACAGGAAATCGTTGACCTTTTAACTAAACTGGACATGGCTCCTAGTAAAAAGCTGGGACAAAACTTTTTGATCGATCAGAATATTATCGATTTTATTATCCGTTGTGTCGAGCCGCAGTCTGGTGAACGAATTCTTGAAATCGGACCTGGAACCGGGGCAATTACTCAGAAACTTGTGGATAAAGGCGTTCATGTGACGGCTGTGGAATTTGACTATCGTCTTGCCGGATTTATTCGTGATCGATATAAGGACACCGCCGGTTTCGTGCTTCATGAAGCAGATGCCTGCAAGGTGGATTATGATGAACTGCTGGGTGACGAGTCGTATCGCTGCGTGGCGAATTTACCTTATGCAATCAGTTCGGTTTTTGTCAGTGTATTGCTAAATGTAAAGAATCCGCCTAAACAGATCTTTGTGGTTCTACAAAAAGAGATGGCAGATCGTTTGGCAGCAAAACCTCGAACGAAAGCATACGGCGCGCTGAGTGTGCGTATTCAGGCTCTCTACAATGTGGAGGTGACACGAAAAGTCCCAAACAAGGTTTTTCATCCGAACCCAGGAGTCGATTCAGGTCTTTTGGATGCACGAATCAAAGATGGAGACGTGCCATCGCAGGAGTTCCGCAAGCGTTTAGAAGAGGTGACGAAACTGGCATTTTCGCAGCGTCGTAAGCAGGTGAAGAAACAGTTGGCTCAGCGGTTTCAGATGTCATTTATTTTAGACTTTTTTAACAAGAACGGAATCAAAGAGACTGCGCGTGCAGAGGAGATTACCGTTGAACAGTATATGAAATTTACAGCTGCAACTCTGGAGGAGTGATGAAAAAGGTATCTATCAAGGCGATGGTAATCGCGGCTCACATTTTAGTCATTATCATTCTTATTATCAACGGTTCCGATTCGTCAAATGACGTAGAAAACGGCGATAAACCAAATAACAACACTGAAGTAACTGCAACAAATTCAGGAAATTCCGGTAATTCCAGTAATAACTCTTCTGCGAATTCCAGTAGTTCCAGTCTAGATGTGACCGCACCGGTGCCGCCTGTTTATGTGCATTATACAGTTGTAAGAGGGGATAACCTGTCTTCGATTGCTAAAAAGCATAACACCACAGTTGCTAAGATTCAGGCGTTGAATAACAATTTGAATCCGAACAAGATTTATGTCGGTCAGAAACTGGTTATTTCCAAGAAATGAGGACTTTGTGAGAGAAGAGATTACAATTTGGCAGAAGTTGATTCGTTCAGAATTGGTAAACAATTTGAGCGAATCTTTTTTATCAGAGTTTTCTGAGCCGCTGTTTTCTGGGCGACTTCTGCGCAGTTCTCTTCTCGGCTATCTTTGTGACTTTTCAAAATCTGAGAATTTTATCAATTCAGCATTGGCTGTTGAATTTATTCACTCCGCATCACTTCTTCATGATGATGTGATCGACGGCGCCTTCTTCCGCCGTCACGCCGAAACGCTTTGGAAACAGAAAGGTATTCCGGCATCAATTCTTTCCGGCGATTATCTTGTGACCCTTGCCTTCGGAAAAGTTGTTAAAACTGAAAATCTTGCAATTTGTGCTCAATTCTCAGATTCTCTTCAAAAGGTTTGTGCCTTAGAAGCAAAGCAGGATTTGGAAGCTGAAACAGAGAAGACTATCGAAAAGTCTCTCGAAATTGCTGAAGGTAAAACCGGCGAACTTTTCGGTTTCACTGCGTTTGCTTCCACAACTGACACTTCAAATGCGCAAACGTTTTACAGGGCCGGACTCAAGCTCGGAACTGCGTATCAATTGGCGGATGATCTGGCTGACGCGTTCGGTAATTCTGATGAAATCGGTAAAACGCTAGGAACAGATCAAAAGTCCGGAAAACTGACTATTCTCTCAGCTGGTGCGACTTTTGAGGATGTTCGTGAAATTATCAAAGAATTGATAAATGAAGCCTTAGTTCTTTTTGCTGAAGTCGGTGTTTTGAAACAGGCAGAAAATTATTTGAACGATCTGTTTTATCCTGCAATCGAACTGTTGATTGGAGAGAGCAATGACTGATTTTATCATCAAAAAGGGAATCGCTTTTGAAAGGCTGGATAGGCTGGATATTGTCAATTTGGAATTTGATGATAAACGCTGTATCGAACCGTTGCTTTTTGATTCGTCACGTCGCTGGAAAACCACACTGAAAGTTGGAGATTCGGTCAAAATAAATGAAACCGTTTGCTTTGATCGTAGGAGCCCAGAATTTGCAATTGGTTCTCCTTTTTCGGGGTTTGTTGGTGAAATTGTGTATGGAGAACGTCGTACACTTCTGGCAATTCACTTCACAGTATCTGAAAGTCAGAATGTTGAAGTTCTGAATGGTGATTTTACAGAATTGATGAAAAAAAGCGGTTTGTTCAGTTTAATAAAAGAGCGCCCATTCGGCTTCCCAGTCAGCTTTCAAAAGAAGCCCAAAGCAATTTTCATTAATGCAGTCGATTCTGCTCCAGAGTCGGCAAACTCCACTTTTATTGTAAAACAGAAGATTGATTTTGTGAAAACGGCAATTGCTACGCTTGAGGCTGAATCCGACGTTTTTATCTCCTGTTTTGATGAAGATAAATCGTTTTGGCAGGAGTTCTCTCAAAATGTTTTTAGTTTCAATAATCTTCATCCTGCGGGTTGTTCTTCTGTTCAAATTGCGAAAATTCGTCCGAATTTAGTCGGACAAAATGTATGGACTGTCGACGCGGTAAACCTGCCGTTGATCGGCGAACTTCTACAAACAAAATCGATCCCTCAAAGTCGATTGATCAAACCCGCTTTCGGATATTCGGAATTTCCGCTTGCAGTGAATCTTCAAAAGTTGAAGTGTGACGGCAAACGATTGATTGGTGGAAATCTTTTAAACGGTCACAAAGTTCATAGTTCTATCGCTTTCGGTTGTGCGGAACTGAATGAACTGAAGGAGAAAGAGGAACATCTACTTTTCGGCTGGATTTACCCCGGAGTTTCGGCTCTTTCAAAATTTTTTAACCCGCTTTTTAAACTGTTGGCGAAACCGTTGAAACGATTGGAAGATTGCCGTAGTCATGGCGGTTTACGTACGCTCGTTTTTCCGGGAATTTACGACAAAGTGATGCCGTTAAATATTAAAGTCGATTTTCTACTGAAATCGATTATGGCGAATGATATTGATGAAGCGGTGAGTTTAGGCCTTTTGGAAATTGTTCCGGAAGATTTGGCTTTGGCTGAATATCTCTGCCCGTCAAAACTGCCGTTACAGAAAATGGTTGCCGACGCATTGCTTCAGGCGAAAGGGGAGGGTGTTGATGAAGTTTGTTAGAACAATCTTTGATAAATTGCGTTCTCATTTTTCAAAAGAAGGGAAAATGGAACGACTTTATCCACTTTTCGAATCGACTGAGAACTTCTTTCTTTCATCAAACGAAGTGACTGTCAACGGTTCACATATTCGTGATAAAAACGATTTGAAGCGCATGATGATAATGGTGATTTTTGCCTTGGCTCCATGTACACTTTTCGGGATCTGGAATGCGGGTCACCAAATGATGGCTCAGCATTCTACTACGACTTCTTTCATTAATGAGTTTATGCACGGTGCAGTTATTGTGTTACCAATTATTGCGGTTTCGTACATAGTCGGTGGACTTTGGGAGGTGTTCTTCGCAATTGTGCGACGCCATGAAATCAACGAAGGTTTTTTGGTCACAGGTTTACTGTTTCCGTTGACACTTCCGCCTTCTGTTCCGCTTTGGCAAGTTGCTTTGGGGATTTCATTTGGCGTGGTCATTGGCAAAGAACTTTTCGGAGGCACAGGTCAAAATGTCATAAATCCGGCTTTGTCGGGTCGAGCATTTCTATTCTTTGCTTATCCAGCTTATATGTCTGGGGATATCTGGATCTCGAAGCCGATTCTTGGTGTGAGTGGACCGATTGATGCAACAGTGTCGGCAACTCCTCTAGCTGAGGCCAGCATCTATTCTGCGACTGACGCTTTCTGGGGAATTATTCCAGGAAGTATTGGTGAAATGTGTGTGCCGGCGATTGTGTTCGGAGCACTAATTTTGTTGTCAACAAAAGTCGCATCATGGCGAATTATGTTATCGTGTCTGATTGGTTTTCTAATTTCTTTAGTTACGTTTGGCGTAGCCGGCTCGGATATTGTGCTTCAACTTGTTTCCGGGGGCTTTTTATTCGGACTTGTTTTTATGGCAACAGATCCGGTTTCCGCTCCACTTTCTATAAAAATGCATTGGGTTTACGGTTTTCTAATCGGTGCACTGACGGTTGTGATCCGCCTGTTTAACGTGGCATATACGGAAGGTATGATGCTGGCGATTATCTTTATGAACTTTATCTCTCCGCTTCTTGATTATGTTTATATGCAACTTCATATCAGAAGGAGACGACGATGAAAAAGGTGATGCTTTCTGCAATAGTGCTTTCGTTTGCCTGCGGCTTATTGATTTCGTCGGCAAACTCCTTTTTGAAGGAACGAATTGAGAAAAACCGACGTCGAGAGTTTTGTAAACGTATTTTATCAACTTTAGCAATTTCAGACTTAGAACCGGAAGCACGGTATTTGAATATTTTTGACAAAGTGTTGGTGTTTACTCCAAATGAGATTCAAGAGGTTTCACCGGCTTCAATTCTGGAGAAGAGTTTTAAGGCGAAACATTTTGTGTTGATTCCAAAGCAAAATGAACAATTTGTATGTCATATTTTCGGAAAGGGACTTTGGGGCGAAATGCGTGGATTTGCGACGCTTGATTCGGATTTTATAACTTTGAAAGGTTTGTCTTTTTACCAAAGCAACGAAACGCCCGGACTTGGTGCACAGTTTACAGAAGAGCAGACGCTTTCTCGATTTGTGGGAAAAAAAGTTGACCCTAAAAAGTTTGCTGTCGTTAACAGTTCGTCGGCTTTGAACGAGTTTGAAGTGGATGGAGTTAGTGGAGCGACAATTACCGGAAGGGCGGTCGAAACAATGCTGAAAGTGGAACTGGACTTTTACCGTCAGCGAATACGTGAGGTTTCTGAATGAGCTTAAAGAAACATCTTAAAGATCCTTTGATTGGACGTAACCCGATTACCGTGGAAACTCTGGGGATTTGTTCAGCTCTTGCGGTGACGATGCAGGTGAAGACGGCGATTATTATGAGTCTGGCGATGATTTTTGTGTCGTCTTTTTCGTCTCTGATTGTCTCTTCTCTAAGAAAGTTTATTCCGCAGCAAATTCGTTTGATTATTCAGCTTTGTATTATTGCGACTTTGGTGATTTTGACCGATTTTATTATCAAAGCGTTCTTTTTTGAACTTAGTCAGCAGTTGACGGTTTACGTGGGTCTGATCATCACAAATTGTATTGTTCTGGGACGAACAGAATCATTTGCCATGCAGAACCGCCCGTTGGTTTCATTTGTTGACGGAATTGGCAATGGACTCGGTTACGGAATGGTTTTGTTGATTGTATCATCCATTCGTGAACTTTTCGGCAACGGCAGTTGGCTGAGCTATCGAGTTTTCCCTGAAAGCTACCAGCAAAATGTCTTTTTTCTTCTCCCAGCTGGTGCATTTATCACATTGGGACTGTTGGTCTGGGTTCTTAACATTATAAGAAATCGAGGTAAATAAAACCGTACTGCGTGCTGCGTTTTACGTGATACGATTAGTAGTGATAGCGGAGTTGGGCAATTTGGACTTGGTTCTGCTCAACTCGGTAAACTATACGATTTGTATCATCAATTCGTCGTGAGCACCAACCTGTCAGATTGTGCTTTAAGGGGTCTGGTTTTCCAATCCCTTAGTATTTATTGCGCTGAATGTCGTTGATCAATGTGTTGATTCGTTTAAACTTATTTGCCAACAAAGATAGTCCTATCAAGCATTTTCTGAGAAAATCAGCTTCATTCAATTAACCCTTTTTCAGATCCATTTCCAGCTTCAAGTTCTTCAATGGAATCTATCAATCGTTTTTCATTCTTTGGAGAACGTAAAAGATAGGCTGTTTCGGCTAGCGCTTCATAGTCTTCAAGTGAAAGCATTACGACAGAGCTGTTGTCACGTCTTGTAATGATGACGGGTGAGTGGTCATCGCAGACTTTCGTCATGGTTCTTGCTAAATTTTCTCTGGCTAAAGTATAAGAAATTGCGTCCATCATCTTTTCTTTGTTAGATAGATTTCATTGTACATGTACGTGTTTGGACATTCGACTCAAGTTTTCAGTTTATAATTCTGATAAAGAGACTAAAAAAGTGAGACGCCGCAATCACTTATTATATACTGTTTACCTTCGCTATCTTCTTTAAGATACATGCCTGATTCTGTTACAAATAGCCAATACCCTTTTGTTGGTATGAGGCTCTCTTTTGTTTTGTACTTTTTATAATCCTGTTTTTGGGCATTCCATTCCCAAAGTTCGCTACCGTTTAATTTTATTGGTAATGGCTTTTCAACACCGACTATGTTCCAGCCTTTGCGAAGTTCTATTACGGGTGAAATCGTATTTAGGTATTCTTGGTTATCAAACTCGTAATTTTGAATTTCCGAGTTTGTTCCCATAATCCAAAAACCTTCACCTATTAGCGGAATTTCACCACTCGATAGTTTTGAGTACTTTGCAGCCCCCTTGAACGGGTTTCCTTCTAAATATACCCAAAAGTCATTACTAGCAAAGTTGTTATTCTTCCAAAGCTCGCACATAGTTTCGGGAACATGGAGTAAGTTCCACCCCGAATTGATTGTTAAGATTGTATGTTCAAAACGATCATCATAATCTTGAACTGTATTATGGTTCCAAATAGTTGTGTCATGTGTTTTATTTTTTATACTAACTCTTTGAGAGTTTATTACAGCGACAGTTTTATTGTCTGTAACAAGATGCGTAGGTTCCCATTGAGCATATAGAGTGAGATTAGCAGTTACTTTAAATGGGTTGCTATACTCAATACCCCCTCCATCGGCTTCACTATTCCATCCATTAAGCTCAAAACCTAGACGGGATGGATTCCCTAAAAGTTTAACAGTTTTTCCCTTAATAACTTTTTCTGAATTTAAGGAACCGTCAATGCCCCCATTGGCATTGTAGCTAACGGTATAGCAGGTTGGTGGATAATAAACTTTATAGCTAAGTTTCAGGTTTTTAATTTTAGTAACTTTTTCACCTTTAGAGTTTATCCAGTAAGCAGTATTCTCTAACGGCGAAGGAAGAGTTTTAGTTATTTTGTGTCTGTAATCAAAAACACTTTTCCCTATTGATGTTATATGTCTAGGTATTATAAAATTTCCTATGCTGCATGAAGCAAAGGCAAGGTCGCCGATAGAAGTTACATGTTTCGGTAGTGTCACTGTCGAATTTTCACTAGTTTGCTTTCCGTAAGAGACAACAGTTGATAGGTCTTTAGTTCCATCTTTTTTTTGTTTATAGAAAAAACCATCAAAAGACTTGCCGTTTATTGTTTTTATATTGTTGTCATTAAAGGCAGCTTTTTTTACTGATGCATTTTCATTTAAGATTGTCACTTTGGTTAAATCATTGTTTCCAAAGGCAAATGGATTTATTTGGGTAACGCCTTTAGGGATTACGATTTCTTTAAGCCTATTACCACGAAATGCCTGCCATCCTATATATTTTAAATTTTTAGGCAGAGTAACTTTCTCAATACCACTATTCATAAAAGAGTGAGAGGCAATGTAAGTCACAGTATCTGGGATAAAATCTATAACCTTACTACTTCCCCCAAAAGACATAATCTGTGTATGGTCTTCACTGCCGTCTTTGTTTCTTTGGTAGATAATTCCATTTGAATGTTTTCCATTGAGTAGTTCAATGGAGTTATTCCCAAAGGCCGAGCATTCGATGTATGTTACACTCTTAGGAATGACGAGACTGGTGATTCCCATTCGAGCAAAAACATTCCACCCAATTGTTTTTACTCCGTGTGGAATCACTAGATTCTTTGCTTCTTTGCGACCGAAGGAGACAATGTTGGTGGTGTCGATACTTCCATCTTTTTTGTGAGCATATATAAATCCCCCCGATGGCTTCCCGTTAATGGTTTGGATGTTATTTCTCTGAAAAGCCCACAGTTCCAGCTTGGTGATTGTTGTTGGTAGAGTCAAATCTGTAATATTATTGTCGTAAAATGCGAAGCGCTCAATCTTTTTTACGCCTTCTGGGATTATGATTGTTTCTAAATTACAACTATCAAATGCCCACCGTCCAATTACAGTAAGGCTATTTGGCAGGGTCACAGTTGCTATTCCTTTTCTTCTAAATGCATTTGGTCCAATGGCTTTTACAGCCTCTCCATTAATTTTATTTGGGATGATAATATCTGTGAACTTACTTAGGTACTCTTTTATGGTTCCATTCTCAAAACTTACATCATCTGATGTCAACGTATGAGATGCATAACAGAGGTTTGTAAATACAAAAATAATTATCAAAAAAAAGCTGTCATTACGGGTTCTCATTTTATTTCTAGTCCATTTTATTTATTCAATCGTGAAAGTTCATTGGTTTGTTTACCTTTTGATAAATCTATAAGTCTTAAATTTTCAGTGATTAACAAAGCTCTTTTCCCATCTAGAATGCTTACTCGCTCGTGAACTTTCAAGTTTTGTTAGGTTAAAAGTGTTATTTAGTATCTTGTCGATTACTATTTTCATCTTTTCTTGTTGTTTCCATAATTAGCTTAGCTGATAAAAAGAGACTAAAAAAGTGGCTTTTGTTATTGCAATAGTTGGAGCATCTTGCAGGTTATGAAAGTAAACTGAATTTATTAATTCGACGCATGAGTAGATAACAAAACTATTGCTGCAGAGAACACAAAAGTTTAATAGAGTTCTTTATTAGTGGAAATCTGTGAATAAATCATCACTCTTCTCATGTATTCTACTTAAATGGATCACAAACGGAGGTTTGTGTGATTGGTTGAGGTTATAATGAAACAAATTGATATAGAAAAGGCGATGCCGATTTTGGAGCGTGAGGTGAAGAATTATCAGGTTCCTGTGGTGGATTTGATTAAGGCGCAGACGAATGAGCCGTGGAAGGTGCTTGTGGCGACGATTCTTTCGGCTAGGACAAAGGATGAAACGACTGCAGCTGCAGTTACACGGTTGTTTCCCATTTGTAAAAATCTTCACGGTTTGCGAGATTTATCAGTTGATGAAATCGCAAAAATAATTCACCCGGTCGGTTTCTTTAAGAATAAGGCGAAGTATCTTCAGGCTTTGCCGGATGTGGTAGATTCGCTTTTCAATGGTGAAATCCCCGATACTGTTGAGGAGTTGGTAAAACTTCCGGGTGTAGGTCGTAAGACGGCAAATCTGGTGGTTGCTGTGGCTTTTAATAAGCCGGCGATTTGTGTGGACACGCATGTGCATCGCATTATGAATATCTGGAAGTATGTAAAGACAAAAACACCGCTGGATACAGAGATGGCGTTACGCAAAAAGTTGCCTGCAAAGTTTTGGATTCCAGTGAACCGCGTATTGGTGGCATTCGGGCAAAGTATCTGTCGTCCGATTTCACCAATGTGTTCGGTGTGTCCGTTAAATGAGATTTGCCCGAAAAATGGGGTGACGCCGCGTAAAGAAGAAAATAGTAAAGTTCAGGAGAAGTTGACTATGAAAGGTTTGAAGTTGATGTCGTGGAATGTGAATGGAATCCGCGCGTTGGAGAAAAAAGGTTTTGTGGATGTTATTCTAAAAGAGTTGCCGGATGTGATTGGTATTCAGGAGACCAAGGCTCAGGAGGATCAACTTTCGGATGCGATTAAAAATATCGATGGTTATAACTCTTACTGGTTTAGTGCAAAACGTAAAGGCTATTCAGGTGTGGCTGTCTATTCAAAAGTTGAACCGATTAATGTAATCAACGGTTTAGATAATGAGGAGTTTGATAAAGAGGGCAGGGCGATTACGCTGGAGTTTGATAACTACTATTTTGTGAACTGTTATTACCCAAATGCGCAGTCAGAATTGGCTCGAATTGATTATAAACAGGGTTTTAATGCGGCGATTCTGGCGCATTGTGATGAGTTACGCAAAACGAAGACTGTAGTGCTTTGTGGTGATTATAATGTGGCGCACAAGCCGATGGATTTGGCGAACCCGAAGCGTAATGAGATGAATCCGGGCTACTCGATTCAAGAACGCGACGATATGGATAAGTTTATCGCCGCTGGATATATCGACACGTTCCGCATGTTCTGCCCAGAACCGGAACAGTACAGCTGGTGGAGTTACCGTTTTAAGGCGCGTGAGAAAAATATCGGCTGGAGAATCGATTACTTCTGTGTGAATGAAGAGGCGCGTGAACGTGTGCTTGATGCGGATATTCGTCAGGATATTATGGGCTCGGATCACTGTCCAATTACTATGTGGTTAGCTAAATAGTTGCAGGTTATAGGTCTAAAATTTGCAAGTCCTTAACTGTTGCTTGATGACACAAAAGGATTGGTAAGTGCTTGCCTAAAAAAGGGACAAAAGTATGAAAGATATATTCCGAAAATTGAGTGGTGTAATTGCAGTTGCACTTCTTACAGCCTGTACAACGCCAAGTAGAGCGAAACCGGTGAAAATTCGGGTGGCGGCTTATAACGTGGAGTTTGGAAAAAGTGCAACGGCTGAGGAATTTGGAAAAATGCTGAAGCCTTATGACTTGGATATCATCGGTTTTAATGAAGCTCCTGATGGAGATTGGACTGAACGTGTCGGAAAGGTTCTTGGAATGAATTATGCGTATGTGGGTAAAGTCTCATCAGCTAACCACAAAGACAAGTATAAAACGATTCTCAGTAAAACGCCTTTTAAGATGAAGGAAGAAATTGTTTTTAAAAAAGCAAAACGTAGCTGGAATCCATCTTCAACGGTGCGTGTTGTGACTACAGTTAAAGGTGAAGAAGTTTCGTTTTATTCTTTACATATTTGTGCCTCAGGAAAAGTTGGAGGGCATGCTCATGACTTAGCAACCCGTGTCTTATCTGAAGATAAGTCAAAGAATATTATAGTTCTTGGAGATTTTAATAATCGTATCGGTGATGACGCGCTGAAAAACCTTGAAGAAAATGGAATGGTTTCGACATGGCACTCTCTCAATGTTGACCTATCTCAAGAGTTTACTTGGAATGCATTTAACCCGAGAAAACAAGAAGGAGTTATTGATCATATCTTCTACAATAAAAGCTCGGGCATCAAGACAACAGACGGCGGGATAATCGAGCTTTCAAAGCCATTGTCAGATCACAAACCAGTTTGGGCAGAACTGGAAATAACTAAATAAGTTCGTTAGTTGGTAAGACAGTTAATTACTGTTTTTGTACAGAGCACTATTGTACAATAGATGTTGTTTGTGCGAAACATTGTTTCACGCATTGCGATGTTTCTTTACTTGCTGCTGACTGATAACTAAAAAAGGCGTCTCAATTTCTCGGGACGCCTTTTAAACTTTAGTCGACTTTGGAGAGGTAGAAAACCCAATAGCCTCCACCTAATTTATAAAACGTTGGCAAACCTTCCTTTCTCATTGAACCTCTCCCGTAGACCCAATAGCCTCCGCCACCTGCTGAATTCCAAGTCCAATTTACTATTACTGAATCCGTATTTAGTCCTTGTCGTGGTTGTGTCGGCCCAATCAAATTCCAGCCCTCTTTAAGTTCAAGGCTTTTGTTGGTGAAGTTACCTTTGATTTTATAATCAATAAAGTCGATATTTTGGCTTTGGGGAATGTGTACATAAAGCCAGTAGGCATCTCCAACTTTAAACGGCTTGCTCAGTGCTGATTTGTAATATGTATAATCTTGCTTGTTAAAGCCGAAACAGAATAGAGTCAGAAATTTATTTTGTTTTGTTAATTTGTCTGGAGACCACCCTTCAAAAGGGGCGCTTATTAAGTTCCAGCCGTTATATAGTCGATTAAAGATTATATCTCGTCCTGCATTTACTTCGTCAATCACTTCTTGAATCAACTCTTTATCATTGTGTACCGTGGTTATAGAATCAAGAAGAAGTTTCTGATAATGGTCCATGTTTTCAGGCTGAATATCTAGAATTCCGACAGATTCTAATTGTGTTTTTAATATACTTTTGCTTTCTTTGTTGTTTTCGAGAGCAGAAAATGAGATTTGTGAGAAGGTTATGTTTATTGTTCCATGTATTTCATTTTTAGCTTCATTACTATCATCATTTATTGTTATTTCAATTGCCTGAGGTTCTCTTGATTTTGTAGTTGTAGTATAGTTGATTTTGTTCAGTGCATAATTTACCGTTGACGCACTTCCGGTGATTGACCATGTTCCGGTTTGATTGTTGAAAACTGCACCATTTGAGGAACTTAATAATCCCACTTCTGGATTTTCGAGCTTCATCGTGACAATAAATATCTCATTCTCATCAACATCAGAGACATAAAGGCCTTTTAGTTTCAGGTCTTTCGTTTCAAAATCCATGATATAGCTACTGTTAATTGAGCTAGAGGCTTTAGGCGGATCGTTGACATCTTTTACTTTTACTGTCAGATTGATGGATTTGGGCGAAGTATAAAATTCAAACCCTTCCATGAAAAGAGTTTCTTTGGTGTTGCTTGTGCATTCATTTATTTCCCCAAGAGTTCCACACTCTTTGAGAATGCCGTCTACAGGCACTGAGTATTTCCATTTCCCATCAACCTGCTTTAAATCAAGTAAGTCGACGAGTGTGAATTTGAGAGTTGAAAGCTCTCCATTTTTTAAGTCTGGACGAAAACGAACTCTCTGGTCTGCTCCATAGACCGTATAGCCTTCTTTTATGATCGACTCAGAGGATGGTGTCGTTTCTAAATCCTTAGGTTCAATCCAATAGTAAAGGTTTGTTACCGGAGTTTCCCATTTACCGTTGACGAATACTTCCCAGCCGAACGGGCTTTCTGTAATTAAAATACCGTGATTGAAATTTGGATCTTTGTCAGTGGTTTTACCTTTTAATAAATCGGTAATTAGAATACCCTTATTGTTTATGTCATCCTCTGTGATTTCAGGCATTGAAATTGGATCAAGACCGATAAACTCTGGTGGATTATTTGGGTACGCAACCCTTCTAATTGACTTATTCTCCGTCAAGTTAGCAAAGCCGATTATTGAAAAGGTGAGGCCTATAATGCAGAGAAAAGTTTTTATCATACTAAGAGTTTCCTTCTGTTGATTCATAAATAATTTATTCTTCTTCATCTTCGGGTTCTTCTTCCGGAAGTTTTAGCAGCCAGTAGGCGCAACCGATTTTGAAGTGCCCTTCATTTTTTAGGACATAGTCGTTAGCCTGTGTATCCCAGTAAAATGAAATTTGCGTTTTGTTAGTAGCTTCGGGAGCAGGGTTGCCAAATTGGGTCGGACCGAATAGGTTCCAACCTATTTTTAAATTCTTCTCAGGGACAGAAAAATCTCCGACAAATTTATAGTCGAGGTATTTTTGTGATTCCCGCGAAAAGTCAGCGTGAACCCAGTAACCGTCGCTTACGTTGAGGACGTCTCGCTTGTAGTCAATCTTTGAATAGCTTCCATTGCCTTTGTGCTCATAAATTGATACTTGAACTTCATTGTGGCGTGGGATGAAGTTCGAAAGCCTGTGACGTCCCGATGGGACACTTATCATATTCCAGCCGTGATTCAGTCGGCAGATTGCAATGTCACTCCCTTCATTTACGGTGTCGATGATAATCTGATAATATTCTGGTTTTATATTTAGGATTTCCCAGTTCTGTGTGAAGTTTGCTTTATATTTTGAGATTTTTTTGGACGTTACATTCGAAAGATTTAGCGATTTGGTGAAGGCGAAAAACTCAGAGTTTTTAACATCGGCTTTATGAATTGAGAGAATCCATTTTGCCTTCAAAGTTGTGTCTTCAGGTGACGAAATGTAGTTTTTTTCATCTTCTTCATACATGAATGAGTTCTCGGAAGTTGTTTCCCATTCTACGAAATCGTAGCCGGGCTTTTCGGCTTGTAATGTATCAAGAATTTCTGTTGGAAAACCTTTGGCTACTTTTATTGTACCTGGGGCGTCGCCACCGCCATTTGTATCAAATGAAATTTCTATATAGGCGTTGGTAAAACTTCCTGTCGGTAATGTCCCATTGATGTTTATGTCGACAATATCATCTTCCAGTTCCGACGGGATTCTGTAGTACGTTGCGTCGAGAAAACTGTCAACTTTTGTTGTACAGTCGACAACTTCATTTATCAGTGCTCCCAAATTCGGGTTTTCAGAGAACGCTTTTGAGTCAATTACCATCGGCTTGATCTCGATCTCCTCTTCGTTATCTTCCGGGAGTTCACTTGTTAGTTTTATGAGACATATATTGTTTTTTGCGAATGCTTCGCTTCCGACAAATTCAACTAGGTTCAAATGCATATATTTGAGTTTGTTGCCGTAAAATGTTCGCGGACTGATGTTGTTGAAGCCGTTTGGAAGTTTTATCTCTGAAATTTGATTATGAGCAAAACCGCCTTCTCCAATCACATTCAATGAGTCAGGTAGAGTTACTGATTTAATTTCATTTTCACTGAACGCATAATTTCCGATAAACTGAAGCAGTTCTCCAAAAGTAATTGATGTAATTTTGTTTTTGTAAAATGCTTTTTCCATCATATTCACAAGGTTCTGAGGAAGAACTACCGAAGTCAATGCGTTGTTTTCAAATGCGGATTTTCCAATGTAGACAATATTTTGAGTAAATTGAGCCTTTTCGAGAAGATTATTCACAAAAGCTCGGTCATTTACGGAGGTTACAGATTTGGGAAGATAGATGAATTTGAGCTTATTGTTTTCAAAAGTACTTTTGGCGATTGCTTTCAATGCCCGAGAAAGGCGCACTTTTTCAAGCTGACAGTTCATAAATGCCTTGTCCTGAATAGTCGTGATGGAATCCGGCATAATCAACGTTTGAATTGGGTTGTTTTCAAAAGCCGCTTTCCCGATAATCTTTAGTTTTTCAGGAAGTATTAAAGATGTAATATTTTCATCCTTGAACGCTGATGCAGCGATATAGGTAATTGGTGTGACCAGATTGTATTCGCTGACTTCCGGAATTGTCAGCTCTCCCATTCCATTGGAGTTGTAATCAGGATGATTTTTGTTGAACCCGAGGATTTTCCCTTTGTCTTTTGCGTCGTATAAAAACAGATCTACAGCAAATGTGTTGAGCGTGCAGAACGCTGCCAATGCAGCAAACATTATTTTGGCTGATTTGAACATCGATTATTCCCCTTATAATCGTTTAAATAAAACTTCTAATTGTATTAGATTACTGCATCCTGTTAAATTGTCATATTTACGATTTGTGGACGCTTCATAAGAGTAGTGAGGTAAATGATTTATTAAAGAAGCTTTTTTAAAAAAGGAGAGTTTTATTAGCTTATAAATTGTTTGTCGCTGCGAGTAATAAAAAAGCCGTTCTGATTTCGCAGAACGGCTTTTAAATCGCTTAAATAAACTTGGTATTAACCGGCAACTTCTGCTGCAGCTTTTGCTACTTCGGCAATTTGGCCTCCAAACAGCATTGCAAAGATCGCAACTGTTTCTACAATACCAAGGGCAATGATGTAGTTTACAAAACCTTGACCAGTTTCTGCAAACGCATCACATGCTCCTGCTGCTGCTTTTCCCTGCAACCACGCTGAAGTACCCATTGCAACACCTGCAATAAGACCAGTTAATAGGAATAGTGGCCAGTATGCAGCTAGTGCTGGATTAGCAGTAAGCTGATCGTTAATTCCACCCATAACGATCATTCCGTAGAAAATCTGAGTTAGAGGTGCACCAACAAACGCCGCTAATAAAAACGGAGCCGGTTTATTCTGTGCATAACATTTTTTCCATGCGCCTACAGCAGATGCTCCACCTGCTCCTGTTCCAAGAGCTGAACCGATTGCTGCGAAACCTACAGCTGCGAATGCTCCTGCTTTTGCTAGTGCCATTGTTGTAATAGTATCCATGATAAACTCCTTACTGTTTATTTATCTTTTTAAATGGTTTAAAGAAAATTCCTCCCCATGTAATATCCACATGGTTTGAGAATTCCAAAGTGTTTAGACGAATTCCATGAACTAGAACGGCCATGAATCCGAGAATAATATTTAATAAATGTCCTAGTCCAATCACGATTATACCGCCAATTACACTCAGACCACCTTCGGTGAAAAGCCCCATTCCCATCCCGTTAAAAGTTTGTGCAATCTTAAGTGATGCAAAACCTACGGCGAAAAGACGAATGTAGGAAAGTACGTCAACGAAACTGTTAATGAAGTCAAATGGTGCGTTTATAACATTCCCTGAGTCTTTCCAGTTAATGTTAAAAAGCAGAATCAAAACAGCTCCAGCTATGTACATATTCTTAGCCATCTCAGGGAATTCGTTACCCAGTAGCAAAGTGCATGCTAAGAAGTAGTTGCCCCAGATGAAAATAGCCCAGCCTAAGTGCCCCAGAGCTTTGAACGGAAAACGCATTAGAAGAACGGCTTTCCAGACGCGGGCAATGGTTAAATGAATTGCTGCAATTATAAAACACAACTGCTTTATATTTGCTTCTCCATTTTCACCAGTGAACCAATTTATACCTTTGAGGAATGATGGAAGCTTCTCCTGTGGAATACCGAAGAATGTTCCAGTCAACAAGCCCCATCCAACAGTCGTTAAACTGAAAGTTAGAATTAGGTTGATGGCTAACTGGTTTTGTTTAGGCAGTTTTATTTTCGCAATTATAGCACAAATAGAGAATAATACTCCATACCCTGCGTCACCAATAATCATTGCGAAAAACAGTGATAAGAAAAACAGAATCGGAATACTTGCATCTGTCTCATTGTAGCCCGGCATAATCCCGATAAACCTAAAAAATGGTATTGTCATCTGCGCAAATTTCGGAATGCGAAGTTTTGTCGGTACTTCCGGATTCTCAGGATCCACATCTTTTGCAATCATTGCCATGCCGTTTTTGTTGGCAGACGCTTTAACGTTTTCCAAATCGTCAGCGGCAATGAATCCGGTAATATAAGCAAGCTTTTCTGCATCGCCCATTCCATCACGATTCATCAGGAACTCTTCTTTCTCAAGAAGCGTATTCATGGTTTCGTCGTAACGATCGAGATAATTTGCATAAATCTGCAGTTTACCGCGAAGGGTTGCGATTGTCTTCTGGCTTACTTTGTTGCGTTCTTCCAGTTCGGAAAGCGATGTTTCCAAGTGAAGATGTTGAACTTCTGGCAGTGTCATCTCAAGCTTTTCGGTCGAAATTACGATGAAGTAGTTTTCGCCGTCAACCTGATTGATGATCTGACAAGTTACACCTTCAGGAAGTTCTGGCATGTCGGCCTCTTTGCAGACACAAAGACGCACATCCAGACCTTTCTCACGCAGTTGCGTAATTAATGAACCGTCGAAATTACCCCATGGCTTCAATGCCGCATACATGCGGTCATGGTTCGCCACGTTTTCCTCGTACCATTTAATATCGTGAATCGCTTGCCATGCTTCTTTAAGAATCTCTATGGTCGGCTTTTCGTCATATTCAGGGAACTTGGCCTCTTCTTCCGGTTTGTGCGGAATCAGATAGTTGATAATTTCCTGGAGTTTTTCTTTTTTCTGGCGTACATCTGTCAACTCTTCAGATTGAACAGGTTTGTCACTCGGTTTGACGTGCATTACGCCAAGATCACGAAGTGCGTCCAATGCCTGCTCTTTTGCAGAAGTCAGACATACGACAGTTATCTCTTTCATTTTTTCAATCATAGGGTTTCTCCTTATCCAGCCACAGCCTGCATTTTGCTTTTAGCAATTTTAGACCTACCAACCGCGGCAGTTTCCTGATCGCCCAGATAGATTCGAATCATACGAATGTTTTCTTTACATTCCGGTATCTTCACTTTCTCAAACAGATTTACACGCTGATTTGTCACGCGAAGTTCCTGTTCAAGAAGTTCCATACGTTCACGCATGACCTCTTCTCTTTTACTCATTTCCAGTAGTTGGCGGATATAATCCAAAGCACCGTCAAACCAGGAAGGAGCTGTAAAGAAGTCAAAAGAACAAGGTTTGAATGAAAGCTCTGCGAAAAACGGCACATCGACACCGGCGACATTGCGGGTTTCGACACTTAGTTTGTCCAGAACAATCAACTCAACAACTTTATCAAGATTGAACTCTTCGCTTGAGAAAAGTTCAGTCCATTTTTCTGCGGAACGCTGTAACTTTGAGAGCTTGGCACGAAGTTCACGAATCTCGTCACGAACGCGCTGAACTTCCATCTGCAACTGCTGTTTTTTCAGCTGAAGCGTTGGAAGGAAGCGTGAGTATCGTTTAAGCGAGTCGCGCTGAACCTTAAGCTCTGTTTTAGTTAGTTTTATGTTTGCCATAAGACAATCCCATTCCGCTTAGTTTTTTGGCCAGAATTCCTGAACCAATTCAGATTTCAAACCTGTTTCGTTTGGCTCGAAACATTCTGCAAGAATGCTCCAGCCCATATCAAGTGAGTCTTCAAGTGAAACGTTTTTGGATAGATCCATCATTTCGCTTTCGAAGCGCTCACCGTATTTAAGTAGTTTTTCATCCCAGTTTGACATACGGAAACCCATTGACTGCTTTTCCTGAGAAGAGTTAAACTCAGAGTAAAGACGAATCATTGTGTCCATAATCGCACGGTGGTCAGCACGAGTGTCGCTGTTAACCTGCTGTTTTAGACGAGAAAGAGAACCGAATGGCTCGATACGTCCGTTTTTCAGGTAGAACTGACCCTCTGTGATATATCCAGTATTATCCGGAACTGGGTGAGTCACATCGTCACCTGGCATGGTTGTTACCGCAAGAACTGTGATAGAGCCAGCGCCGTCGAAGTCAACCGCTTTTTCGTAACGTGCAGCAAGCTGAGAGTAAAGGTCTCCCGGATAACCACGGTTCGCAGGAATCTGTTCCATTGTAATCGAAATCTCTTTCAGTGCGTCAGAGTAGTTTGTCATGTCTGTCAGCAGAACAAGAACTTTTTTACCTTCAGTCGCGTAAGCTTCGGCAACAGCCAGAGACATATCTGGAACCATCATACACTCAACGGTTGGATCTGACGCAGTGTGCATGAAAAGAACCGAACGTGAAAGTGCGCCATGCTGATCAAGCGTGTTACGCATTTTCAGGTAGTCATCA
Organism: Lentisphaeria bacterium UBA2565; assembly: GCA_002340265.1. Lineage (GTDB taxonomy): Bacteria > Verrucomicrobiota > Lentisphaeria > UBA2565 > UBA2565 > UBA2565. Next base: position 22,221 of record DDLT01000111.1, read on the forward strand.
TATTTCATTCCCATTCCGCCGAGGATGATTACATCAACTTCCGCCTGCATCGCAATACGTGCAAGAAGTTCGTTGTATGGCTCACCCGCCACTGAGAAGATAGGAAGTTTTTGAGATTCAACAAGTGAGTTGAAAAGGTCGATCATTGGAATACCAGTACGAATCATGTTTTTCGGAATGATACGTTTTGCTGGATTCACAGAAGGTCCGCCAATTTCAACCATGTTTTTTTCGATTTCAGGACCGTTGTCACGCGGCATCCCTGAACCGTCGAAAATACGACCAAGTAGGTTTTCTGAGGTAGAAACCTGCATCTCTTTACCAAGGAAGCGCACTTCGTCACCAGTGGAAACACCACGAGCACCTGCAAAAACCTGTAGAGAAACTTTACGGCCGTTGATACGAATTACCTGAGCCATTGAAGTGCCGTGTGCGCTGGCAACTTCAGCAAGCTCTCCGTTTGCCACGTTATCAGCTTCAACAGTGATTACGTTACCGGCAATCTGGATGATACGATTATATACTTTTTTCATGATTACTCCGCCTTTTTGGAGTTAAGCATTTCTGTCAGTTCAGCCTCTTTAGCTTTGAACTCATCGCTCTGCCAAACTGTGTAGTTCCAGTCGATAAATGTCTGACGAAGACCGTTGAAGTAAGAACGCGCTTCATCTTTGTCGTCTAGATTGAATTTAGTTTCAAGAATTTCAACAAGTTTTGCGAAACAGTATTTCTGACGCTCTTCCGGCGTTCCGCCGTCAACAGAGTCAAATGTGTTCTGCTGTAGGAAAGTAAAGTCAAGAAGTTCGCCTTTCATGAACATCACGAAGTCGTCGATAGAAACACCTTCTTCACCAAGAACTTTCATCATCTGATTTACTTCACTTCCGGTACGCAGCGTTTTACGGGCGAAGTCAATCTGACCATTATCGATGAAACTTGTGTATTTACTCCAACTGTCAAGTGGATCAATCGCAGGGAAGCGACGTGCATTTGAACGTTCACGAGAAAGACCAAGGAAACACCCCACAACTTTTAGTGTCGCCTGTGTTACAGGTTCCTCGAAGTTACCACCTGCAGGTGAAACCGAACCACCAATTGTTACAGAACCTTCAGATCCGTCTTTTAGACGAACAAGTCCCGCACGCTCGTAGAAAGATGCAATTAGAGACTCCATGTAAGCCGGGAATGACTCTTCACCAGGAATCTCTTCCAGACGCCCTGACATTTCACGAAGCGCCTGCGCCCAACGAGAAGTAGAGTCGGCAAGAAGTAGAACGCCAAGCCCCATTTGACGGTAGTATTCAGCAAGTGTTACAGCTGTATAAACAGATGCTTCACGAGCCGCAACCGGCATTGAAGATGTGTTACAGATAATAACAGTACGGTCAATCATTTTACCGCCAGTACGTGGGTCATCAAGGTGAGGGAACTCACGAAGGATTTCCACAACCTCTCCGGCACGCTCACCACAAGCCGCAACGATTACGATATCAACCTCAGATTTCTGAGAAAGCGCGTGCTGTAGAACTGTTTTACCGGCACCAAATGGACCAGGAGTACAGAATGTTCCACCCTTAGCAACCGGGAAGAATGCGTCGATTGAACGCGTCTGAGTCACAAGCGGCTCTGTTGGAAGAAGACGCTCTTCATAACATTTGATCGGCATTTTTACCGGCCATTCTTGAACCATAGTCACTTTGCGTTCTTCAGTGCCCTGTTTTACAGTGGCAACTACTTCGTCAACAGTGTAAGAACCTGCAGCTGCTACAGAAACCACTTCCCACTCACCACGGAAGTTGAATGGAAGCATGATTTTGTGAGTGAAAATTTTCTCAGGAACTGTACCGATAGTATCACCTGCAACAAGTGTATCGCCAGCTTTTGCAACCGGTGTGTAATCCCACTTGTCTGTACGGTCAAGAGCAGGAAGGTAAACACCACGCTCAAGGAAGAATTCGCCGATTTCAGCAAGTTCGTTTAGTGGATTCTGCAGACCATCGTAAACTTTAGTCAGAATACCAGGACCAAGCTCAACTGAAAGAAGCTGACCTGTAAATTCTACTTTAAAGCCACGTTTAATACCATTTGTCGGCTCGAAAACCTGAAGGTCGGCCTCTTTACCACGTACACGAATAACCTCGGATTTTAGGCGGATCTCACCCTTTTTCGAGTCATCCATGATTACGTAAGCCACCTCATTCTGAGTTACGGTAGTGTCAAATTCAACAGTAACCATGTTACCGTTGACACCTGTCACTGTACCTGTAATGACTGTATTCATATTTTTCTCCTATGCGGTTTCGGCGGATTTTTCTAAAATCGCCGCCACAGTTTTTTCAACTTGTTCCTGTCCCAGCTCTTTAGACAGTCCACTCCACTTTTCCAAAATGAATAAGCGGATTTTGTATATAAAAAGTGCATCAAAGTCAAAGTCATGACCCGATGCCAAAGTGTCTAGTTCGTACCAACGAAGTTTATCAAGAGCCTTTTCGACCTCCATTGGATTGTCTGTATCAAATGCGTCTTCAACCTGTTTCTCCAGAGTTGTAAACACTTCCGACTCTTCACGAATAAACGGCGTTACATCCGCTTTGGTTTTATGTGCAACCCAGTGTGCTGCACGGTTTCGCAGTGAAGTTTCAAAAGCGTTCCACTTTTTCTCTGTGTCGCAACAGCTTGATGAACCTGGAATCTGTTCGACCTTATCCAGAGCATCGTAAAGCGCATCAGACAAAAAATCACGGCACTGCCCCATAAACTGGTCAACGGTGAAAGGAGCTTCTCCGTTGACAGTCAGCATTGGCAATGATGCGATAAGATAGTAGTAGTTCATGGTTTAACCCCGTCTGGCGATTAACCTTCGTTGATTACGCTGACAAGCTGTGGGCTAAGGTAAGCGCAGATAAGTTCAGTAACAGTTTCATCTGTGATGTCGAATTTTGCGTCGTCACCAACAATCCCAACTTTTACACCGCCAGTAATTCCTTTTACAGGAGTAAGCGTGATTTCAGTTGAAAGTGATTTTTTCAGAGCCGCAAATGCAGATGCATCAAGTGCTTTCTGGTCGGCGTCAGATAGAAGAGTCTCGATACCATTACCGATATCGAACTTGTTGTCTGCAAAACCTTTTACCATCGCTTCGATAATAGGTGCAAGTGACTTGCTATCAAGATCAGCTTTAACAACTGGTGCAAGCGAATTTTTCACTGCCTCTTCAAGACTTTTCTTTAGTGAGATAATGACATCACGTGATGCTTGGCGCAGAGCAGCTTCTCCTTTCTGCTGTAGCTTTCCAGCTTCAACTGATGCATCTTCTGTGATTTTTGCAGCCTTTTCTTCTGCTGCTTTTACGATTTCAGCCGCTTTCGCTTCTGCAGCTTCAATGATGGACTTTTTCTCCAATTCAGCTTTTTCCAAGCCTTCCTTGTTGATCTTCTCTAAAAGCCCCTGCAGTTCTTCTGCCATGACTCCACCTCTATGTATGGTTAATAATAAATATATGAAAAACAGAAAATTCTGTCGTAATTATCTACAAATAAACGAGCTGTAAGAATAATTGTTTTGATACGAAAATCAATATTTTTTTATCATATTCACAGCTAAGCAGACATTAATTACTATTTTTTAATCAAAAAGGGCATAATTTTAGCTAATTAGCACATTTTACACTATTTTATATCTTAATAGTCCCATTTATTGTGATTGTTGAATGAATATTGTTTAGTAATACGATCTATAACTCTGTTTCTTATATAGAACCTAAGAAAAAAACTGAAAAAATGAGGTAATGAAAATTTTTATAAAAATAAAAAATTTTGTTTTAATTGTGTTTGATAGTTAGATTTGATTTTGTTATAAAAAAGGACACTTTATAACCGTTAGTTCACAAAATATCACATAAGGGAAACATTATGAACATTTTAGATAGTTTTAAACTGAACGGGAAATCTGCTTTAATCACTGGAGCTTCTAGCGGAATCGGCAAACGTGTGGCACTTGGATATGCTCAGGCTGGTGCAAAAGTGGCAATTGTCGGGCGAAATCTTGAAAATGCTCAAAAGGCTGCGACTGATATTTCAGCACAAACCGGGGCAGAGGTTATTGCAATTTCGGCAGATGTGACAGTTCAGGAAGATGTGGATCGTATGATTGCCGAAGCGGTTGATGTGTTTGGTTCAATTGATATTACCGTATGTAATGCAGGTATTGCCACAGTAACTCCAATCTTGGAAATGCCGCTGGATGAGTTTAAACAGGTTATGGATATCAATGTCAACGGCGTATTCCTAGCGGCTCAGGCGGCAGCGAATCAGATGATAAAACAGGGGGCCGGCGGTTCAATTATCACAACAGCTTCCATGTCGGGGCATGTGATTAATATTCCGCAGCAGATTGCACATTACTGTGCGTCTAAGGCCGCAGTTGTTCAGTTGACAAAAGGTATGGCGATTGAACTTGTTGATCATAAAGTTCGAGTGAACAGTGTCAGTCCTGGCTATATCATGACCGAACTTGTGGAACCTTATACTGAGTATCATAAGATTTGGAGTGAGAAGATACCGATGGGACGTTTGGGAACTCCGGAAGAGTTGATGGGAATTTATCTTTTTCTGGCAAGTGACGCATCAACGTACATGACTGGCTCTGATTTAATCATCGACGGTGGCTATACCGCTATTTAAACAAAAAGTAGAGAGAATACGTTCGATTCTCTCTACTTTATTTTCTAATATTTATCATATCTTACTCAGTTGTTGAAAGCAGGGCTTCAGGATTATAATGGATGATTCTGACTTTACTGTCGCATTTTTCAGTCGTCGTATTCTTATCTTTACATGCAACCAATTTTGCCGCACTATAGCTTTTGTAAAAACGAGTTTGTGTGGAGGTGAACCCCGTTGCTTTGCAGTTCTTCAGTTCTGTCGATAGCGCAAAAGCGACACACCCGGCAGCATCGCCTTCAAGGCATTTCACAATCATATTGGCAGTTGAGTTCTTGAGTTTTGCATTTTCACAAAAACCAATAAGTCCTCCAGCTTCAATATTACCGTAAACTTTTCCTGTTACACTGCAGTTTTCAATGGCTGTCTGAATGGCAAAGCCGGCAACTGAACCAGTTACGATTCCGGATATATTACAGTTTTCCAGTTTCAGGTTTTTAACTTCGGTATGCTTTTGTTTAGGGCTTCCCAGATAACCGAAAAGGCCGGTTAATGTTTCTTTAGGACGGTTGATATAAAGATTTTTAATTGTGTGCCCGTTTCCGTTTAGACTTCCTGTAAATCTTTGCTGTTCTTGATTTCCAATAGGTGAAAAGCCCATTGCAACGACAGGAGTTTCGCAATCGTTGTCATGATTGCCAATATTCCACTTTTTAGTAGCAGACGCATCAATGTCGGCAGTAATAACAAAGTGTTTATTGTTCCAGTCTTTTGGTGTTTGCGACAGCGTTCTCAAATCGTTCAAGCTGTTAATTTCAAATGGTGAGTTGATAGTTCCGTTTCCCCCTGAGTATTTTTCGCAAAAAGTTGTCAATGAAATACATAGGCAAATCAACAGGGTAAATAGTCTTGAGTAGTTATTCATAATGAACCTTCCTTGATGTTTTTAGTGTTTCATTTTTGAGAAAGGTGTTGTTGTGTCTCAAACGTGATAACTAGGTTTGTTTGTTGTGTTCAACTGAAAAGAGTAGACTGTTTCTTTGTTTAAAAGTCAAGTGAAAAACTATTTTATTTTTATTTAGTAGTGATTTTGTGTTTTTGTATTGCAAAGGTAGTTTTTTGTGATTATGGGGCTGTTGTCAAAGGGGAACGGATATAGTGATGAAATGTGGTTGTAGTATTGAAGGCAGGAAGTGGCAATAAAAAGGCTATGTTCCAGTTAGTGGTTGTTTCAAGTACCGCCACCGCTATGAGGTGGCAACAAGCAGATTGTGAATCCAGTTCGTAGCACCAATGGCACTAACTTAAGCTGT
>DDLT01000238.1 GCA_002340265.1 Lentisphaeria bacterium UBA2565
TTTACAGCTGTAAGCTGAGAAACAGTGTAGTCACTAAGGGTTCCCTTATAAATAATCAGATCGTCAATCCACAACGCCGGCTTAAATTTGGTGAATTTAATACTTAACTCTTCATTATCGGCAGGAACCGTGAATTCAAGTTTACGACGTTTCCACTCCGTATTTTTCAGCCCCGTAAGACTGACATCCTCTGCAGTAGGAAAATCAATATCGATTCGATGTGCATAACTATCATTTACAATTTTTGTAGCGACAAGTAATGTATAAGTCTGCCCCGCCTCCAGAGTAATTTTCTTCGTTAAATAAACCTCATTATTTCGAACTGTTCTAAGATATTTTTCTCCACTAAAGGCAGGATTCAAATTGTCAATCTTGGCACTAATTGACTTGGAAGGATTTGAAACCCATTCTCCATCCCAACTAGTCCCCTTTTTAATAGGATAATTAGTGGAGTAATTTTCAAAATCATCATAAAAAACCACATTATTGCTATCTAATCCATTAGGCAAAAATGGAGTAGAGGAATCCTCTGTATAAAGCCCAGTATCAAAGAAAAGAGAGCCTGAATTATTCACCCATTTTACGGCGAGGGTATTCTCACCTGTAACTAAAAGTTGTTTATCTGTATCAGACAATTCAATTGCGACATATTCACTTTTCCAGCCAGTGTCCACATAAATTTCAGTGCCATTAAGATAGACATTTATCCCATCATCATGTTTAATTTTCAGGAATAATTTGCCGTTGGGAATTGTATCAACAGTAAAGTTTTTACGAAGGTAATAGGTCGCCGCTGACGAAGGTAGAGAGGTGGTTGCATTGGTTCCGAACGGAGATCGTCCAATTCCCCAGGTCACATCGTTGAAATCGGTATTTACCCAACCTGAGGCCGGTTCGCTTTTGGTGTAGTTCCAACTTTCAGGTGAATTATCTGCTGACATAACGAGATGAGTAAACTGAGGGACAGGTAAGCCAGGCTGTGGCGCAAGAGTTACACTTAAATTATCAATTGCATAGGCCAAGTCCGTTCCGGCAGTTTGCTCATCAATATTATAACACCACGCCAAAATTCTAATTTGATCTACTCCAGCCGTTGCAGTGCCGGAATAACTGAATTTTTGCTTCTGGTCACTAACTGATGCACTATTTAGCACTTCCACATCGGAACCTAAACTCAACTGTTTCCAGTTTGTTCCATTGTCAGCGGAATACATAATTGCGGCCTTATAGTACTTAGAAACCAGTTTTTGATAATCAAAACTGACTCCTGTCAAATCCACATCGGCATCTGTACCAAAATCAATAACCGCACCAATATTACTTGAAATAAGAGATGTTGGAATTGTTGTACCATCAACTGAATCATAATCAGCTTCAGGTGCTTTGATTTGAATTACACTGCTTCCATAAGCACCATCCAAGGTTTTCATATTATCATGCGCTGCCGCATAGTAACGTTGACTCTGATTATCCGCATCAATAATTGACACATAACCATCGGCAAGAGCTTTAAGCGTATAACCTGAATCCCCACCAACTGAACTACCCGATGTAGTCACATCAATCCGGTTAGTTGTATCAAAGCCTGTCTCAAAATTTTCAGAGACAGTGTCCTGTGCCATTGCGTTTAATCCCAAGAACGCCAATCCACAGCTCAATATTGATTTAGTAAGTCTACTAAACAGCATCTACTTTTCTCCTTATTTATAGGTAAATTTTTAACTATTAACATTTTTATTTACCTCATAACAAAATGAATTTTCGTTTTTAGCACTTTGGCTGCAAAAAAATTGAGATAAGTTACAAAAGAATTTTTACATTGGAGAGTTTTATAGTGGATGACATCGAAAATTTAGACAGCGAACTGGAAAAAGAGCTTTTTGATTACTATGACCAGCTTGATTCAGACAATGAAAAAGAACGTCGTCTACCCGAATATTTGATAGAAGAGTTGAGAAGTAACTTTGACTCAAATCATGAAAAAAACTTTCATGCCCGGGGAGGTTCAAAAGAGATTTTCAGAGTTCGTGATCCTCATACATCCAGAGATGTAGCCCTTGCCAAACTGAAAGAGGGGGCCTCTGTAGAGCGTATGGAGAGATTTTTAAACGAAGCACGTATAACGGCAGCCCTGGAACACCCATCGATCATGCCAATCTATGACATTGGCTTAGATGAAAACGAAAGACCGTTTTTCACTATGAAATTCCTTCATGATCAGAGCCTGCATAAAATAATCAGTGAACTGAAAGAAAATAATAACTCTTACACAGAAAAATTTGATCAGGCCATGCTTCTTGCTTTTTTTGTCAAAGTTTGTGAGGCGATATCCTATGCCCACTCTCGTGGTATAATTCACCTTGACCTGAAGCCCGAAAACGTCATGATTGGAGAATATGGCGAGGTTTATGTATGCGACTGGGGACTGGCTAAAGCTCTGAATGAATCCGACAATATAACTTCCGAATTTAAATCATTTGATATTGATCTTATAAATGACTTTACCCTAAATGGTGTAATAAAAGGCACACCAGGTTATATGGCACCGGAACAGGTCGCCACTAACATTGGGTCTCGTGACAGACAAACCGACATCTATGCACTCGGAGCTATTCTCTACACAATTCTCACCTACAACAGCCCCTATTGTGAATTTTCAAAGGTAGATATACTGAAAGCCACACTAAGAGGAAAACTTCCGTCCCCTCAAAAGTACAATGCAAAAGTCGCTGACAGTCTTAATGCAGTCGTATTAAAAGCAATGGCTGTTAAGAAAAATGAACGTTATGAGACTGTGCAGGAAATTATCGAAGACATCAATGCCTACCAGACAGGCTTTGCTACATCTGCCGAGAATGCAAGTTTTCTGAAAGCCCTCTTTTTACTGATAAAACGACACAAAACAGCTACAACGTTGCTATCACTCTTGTTTATATTTGTCATCAGCATGACTGTGACACTAAAGCAAAGATCAGACAAACTTCAACAGGCACTGGATCTATACAATCAGGAAAAAAATGTCCGTGAAGAGCTACTGGTAAAAGCTACTCCCGCACTTTTAAGCAAATGGTATTCAGAAATGCCTTTACTTGATTTTGAATGGCTTCATCGGCAACTTGATGAAATTATTAAGTTTAATCCGGTAAATGGCAATGCCAAGTTGATAAAGAGTCACCTCTACTTCTCGCAACTGGACTTTGACAAAGCTCTCGCTTTTGCCAAACAATTGCCAAAACCTGCAATAAATGAAAATACACTCACAGTCAAAAAACTTGTAGAATGCGCCAGAAAAGGCATCGAGAAAGATGGTTACATTACTGCAGAGACAGTAGTTAAATGCTTTCAAATCGACCATTTCGGGAAATATAACAATCATGTCTCACGCCTTTTCGCCGCATCTGCGTTCTCTCAACTAAAATCAGACAGCGAAAAAAGTGATCTTGTAAAACAAGTTCTGATATTCTGTGGTTATAAGGGGAAAAAGCTTCCAAACGATTGCATTACGACCTCAACTGAGGGAATTGTAACTCTCGATCTATCTGGGACAGCAATAAAAGCGCTATGGGGCATAGACTTCTTTCCAATTCACAGGTGGATTTAAAAAAACTCCCAATTAAATCACTACCCCGCCACGGGCAATAAAACAGTGAAATTTGTCGATTTTACTGGCTGCCAACTGTCATCTCTACGTGGTTTAAAGAAGTCTCCAAATTTAAAAGAGGTAGTCCTACCTTCAAACAAAAAAAACAGTTCTATCGCCAACACTCTAAAATTGATGGAAGTTGAGTGCAGTTTTGCGGACTAAAAGCGTATTACTCTAAATATTCTTTAAGATTCTTTATCTCTGCAGTCAACAGATGCTGAACACGTTTACGATAGCGGTACACTTTATAATCAGGGAGATTCAAACGCTGAGCGATATCTGCCACACTTTCACCCTTTACCGAACAGTTAAAGATCTCCATACTCTGTTCTGAAACGTTTTTGGCTACATTTTTGAATGCAAGAGTGGTTATATTTCTTTTCCACTCCTCTTCAATAAATTGCTCGTATGGTGGGCTTTGAAAGTTGCCTTCAGAAAGCATGCCCACAGCTAACTCTTTATCCCACATAGCCTGCTGCTTTTTAGAAAAATTATAAACTGTATTACGAGTGGTTGAGCTTATCCAACTTCGGAAGGCACCTTTTCTTTGGTTTGGCTCAAATTCAGGAATCTTTTTCCAAATCTTAAGCAACACTTTTTGCAGCATATCATCACAATCAGACTCCTGCAGTCCCATTCTCTTAATAATGCTGTATATAAATCTTCGGTAAAAGTAGACAAACTCTTCCCAATCAGCTTCACTTTCAGAATAGCGTAGCTTCTTGATCAATGTTTCTCTAGTTAAATATGTATCATTCATAAGCCCTCCATTTTGCATGATTCTAAAATGAAAAGGTTTATTTTAGTTTGCAATAGAGCTGTACCATTTTTCTAAATTATAATCAACCTATATGGCCATTGAAGACGCTTTAAAACTTACTTAACTACAAGAAAAAGGTTTTCCCGTGTTGGGAAAAACCTCTGAACTAAGTTTTAGCTAATAAATTAGGGCTCTCGAATATAATCTTAGGTTTACCTATTTTTTCGTTTCTGAGCTCTTTTCTTGTCTTCTTCAGCATTTTTCAGTCGCTCTTCATATTGAGCCAAAAGTTTTTGTAGGCTTTTTTTACGCTTTTCTAATGAAGCTGTACCAGAAAAAGATGCGCTGGTTTTCTCTCCAGAGTTTGCTTTATCAAGCTTTTTTTGATTTGAAGCAATATCTTCTCTCGCTTCTCTTATATTCTTTTTTATCCGTGAAATTTTTTTATTATATCTGTTAGCTCTGCTATTTTTATTATTATTTTTTTTCTTTGCAAATGCATCACTCACAGTGAATAAAAATAGTACACAGATAATAATTTTTGAAACACGCTTCATTTTGACTTCTCCCCTTGAATATTATTGTTTTTATAAAAGGCGGTAGAGTTCCCAGTCCCATCTAAGATTTCTACTTACCCTTACCAATTAAAAAGGCAGAAGATCTAAAGTCCCCTGCCCTTAAAAGTTTATTTTACAAAACCGGATTATTCGGAAATTACTGAAAATTCAGCAATTGTGGTGAAGAAGTTACCCTTTACTTCACTTGTAGCAACAATGCGGATATAACGTACCTCTACAGTCTTACCGAAAAGAATCTCCTGTGTAGCAGATGAATCAGGGAATTGACCAGTTTTCATCGGTTTCCCCCAGCTTTTACCATCTTTACTTACATACACTTCATAATCCTTAATGCGTCCGTTGGAGTTGTCTTGACGTGGCGTATAAGTGACACCTTTGATTTTCAGCGGTTCACGCATATCCACCTGAATTTCGTGAGGAAGCGCATCATTCACATTGGTATCCCAATTGGTATGCCAGATGGTTTTAGGATTACCGTCGATGGCATTTTCCGGACGATTTTCAGCGCCGGCGTGTAAACTGTCGACATAGTGAATTTTCCAGGATTTACGTAAAAGCTTAAAGTTATCAGAACTAACTGCACTTACAGTTTTATCAGCGAGACGGATTCGCGCTTCAACCTGTCCACCTTTACCAAATTCAAAAGGTTTAGCGTATTTCTGGAATTTCTTTGACTTTTTAGTACGAAATTCGATTAGATGTTTCGATTTCTCCGAACTTGTGATCGTTACCATACCTTCATCATCACGACTGATTACCGGACGTGACGGAAGATTAGAACTCTGACGAGCTAGACCAAGAATTTCAGATTTTTCAGTAAATGGACGTAGTTCAAAGCCAAACTGCATCGGTTCCGGTTTAATACGATATTGATCCAGAACACCTGGTCCACAGCTACCATTACCAATTCCTGTCACTCTAGCATTTAGATAAAGCAGCGTCTCTTTTACCGGTTTCAAATCATAAGGGTGTTTTGAATCTTCAATAGTTTTTGCCGAATAATTTGTTGCCTTTACGGTCAACTGACCACGTTTCTTCACCAAAAATCCAAAGCCGTTGTTATCAGCTAAAGCCGTCCAGTTTACATCTTCGTGGTTACCATGCCCCTGCGGTGAAGCGTAATCGACGTAAGTGTCAGCCACTTTGGTACTATAAAGACCAATTGCTGCCGACTCTTTCTTGTCGTTGTAATTTTCATGCGGTCCACGTCCGTAATAGGTGAAATTGTCAAACTGTTTCGGCAACTTCATCAACATACCAACGCGAGGAAGATCGCGGGGTAGTTTCCCATAAGGTTTGATATCACTATCAAAAGTAATCTGACCGTTTTTCCAAACCGTCCAAAGCGATTTCTGTTCAAATCCAGATTTACCTTTTGCCTGATAGTTCACCACTGTTTCAACAGTCACAGAATTTGTATTTTTGCTGCTGACCTTCACAGATTTCACTTCTGCTTTCAAATCATCAAGTCCTGCACCTTTCCAACTTCTATTATCTTTATGGGTATTACTAACCTTAGCACGGTAAGTATTTAGAACAGGTCCAAAACCGCTACCATCAATCAGTGATTTTCCACCCACTTTCCACGAAGAGACTGTCCCATTTTTCTTATCAAAGACGATTTCAAAACTATTGTCGGCAGACCCAACAACTGCGATTTTTGACGAGTCGTCAGTTACTTTTAGCGTCTTTCCGCTAATTTTCTGCTTAGGAGCTACGTTGTCCATTGGAATGTGAAACTGATCCCACGCCTGTAGATAACCTTTCGGAGCCCAGCCAGTCGACTCTTTCTGTTTAAAAGTGAATTTAATCTGATAATCAGCGCCAGGCTTTGGTGAAATCAACTCCTGCACTGGAATCGTTACTTTTTGACTTTTGCCAGCAGGTAGTGAAGCAATATTCAAAGTACCGCTCTTGATAACTTTACCATCTTCGGTGATTTCCCAGCCGGATACATAATCAGACAGATCTTTAAAGTAGTAGGCATTCTGAATATTAAACTGACCTTTTGCTGCATTCTCAGCCGTCACATTGAGATAATCGTAAACCTTCTTAACCTCAAAAGATTTAGAAGTCGGTGTCAGATCAGAAAGCATAATTCCGTTCAGACAGAAGTCACCACTATGATTCTTTTCACCAAAGTCTCCACCGTAAGCGTAAAACTCTTCACCTTTATCATTCTTCTTCACAAGCCCCTGATCGCGCCAATCCCAGATATAACCACCAAGCACATAAGGAGACGATTCGATAGCTTCCCAATAAAGATCGAGATTTCCCATCGCATTACCCATGGCATGACCATATTCCAGTGCCATGAAAGGTTTATTCAACTTCTTCGCTTTAGCTTTACTACGGAACACATTGACATGCGGATACATTTTGCTCTCCACATCCATAATGTGATTCATTTTGTCGTAGTGCAGTGGACGCGTCGGATCGTTTTTATCAGCATAAGCTTTCATGTGCTTAAAGTTGTTACCTGCACACGCCTCATTACCCAGAGAGTAAAAAACTACAGACGGATTGTTTTTATCACGCTCCACCATCTTAGCCATACGGTCAACAAAAGCCGCAGTCCACTTAGGATTTGCACGATTTCGGCTACGCTCATTTGCCACATTGAACTCCATATTGGCCTCATCCATTACATAAAGACCAATTTCGTCGGCAATATCGTAAAGCACAGTCGGGTTCGGATAGTGAGCGGTACGAACCGCATTGATATTATACTGTTTCATCAGTTCAAGCTCTTCACGATAAACCTCTTCAGTAATCGCCTGACCTAATGTCGGATGCATATCGTGACGATTCACACCCTTCATTTTAACATGGACACCGTTGATTTTGTAAATGCCGCCGATGATTTCCACTTCTCGGAAACCAATTTTACGAGCGATAGATTCAACAAGTTTGCCATTGGCATCAAACTGTTCAAAAAGCATCACATAAAGATTTGGTGTTTCAGCCGTCCATTTCAGTGGATTCTTGAACAGTTTTTCAACTTTCACCGCTTTCTCTTCATTGGCAGAAAACTCACCAAACTCGACATTTTTCTGCCAAAGTCTTGACGATTTATCCTGATCAAAAAGCGTCACCTTGATAGATGTTTTTTCCGCTTTAGCGTTCTGAGAATTCTTCACCTTCAGGTCTAATTTCAACGTCGCATCGGTATATGTCTCATCGAGATCAGTCACAACATAGAAATCGCGGAGATAGGTTTTCGGACGCGAAACCAACGTCACATCACGGTGAATACCGCTCATGCGCCACATATCCTGATCTTCCAAATACGATCCGTCACACCAGCGGTAAAC
>DDLT01000340.1 GCA_002340265.1 Lentisphaeria bacterium UBA2565
CAGTGGCATCTGTAACTCAAGGTACAAATGGAGCAGTTACTACAAACGGAACAACTGTGACTTATACGCCGATTGCGAACTTCAACGGTGTGGATTCATTCACTTATACAGTCACTGATGGTGAACTGACTGACACTGCGACAGTTTCTGTAACTGTAAATGCTGTAAATGATGCTCTAGTTGCGACAAACGATTCTGCAGTTGTTGATGAAGATAGCTCAGTTGTTGTAACTGTTTTAGCTAATGACTCTGATGTTGACTCCTCAATCTCAGTAGCATCTGTAACTCAGGGTACAAATGGTGCAGTTACTACTGACGGAACAACTGTCACTTATACGCCAGTAGCCGACTTCAATGGTGTCGACAGCTTCACTTACACAATCACTGATGGAGAGCTGACTGGTACAGCGACAGTTTCTGTAACTGTAAATTCAGTTGTTGATTTGGCGGTGATTTCTACTTCAGTGGCAACGACCGTTGATGTGAATTCTGCAACTGCGAATTATACAATCACTGAAACTGGTGACGAAGATCCGACTGTGACTCTTTTCTACGGTTTGACTGATGAAGGTCAGACTGCAAATTGGGATAATAGTGTGGTTCTTGGAACTAATTCAACAGGTTCATTCAGTTCAGTTCTCTCCAGTTTGATTGACAATATGCCGTACTTCTACACAGTAAAAGCGATCAACAGTGCGGGAACAGTTTGGGGAACAACTCAAACATTCACAACTGTTAAAGACGCTACTCCTAAGCTTTATCACACTGTGGTAAGTTCTGTGGGAACTGATAACTGGGTTCGTGTGAACTTGCCTAACTACTATCACTCCATGGTAATTGTGGCGACTCCTCGCTATGAGGATGCGACAAATGTATCTACTGTCACTCGTATTACCAACGTCGGTAATACAAGTTTTGACCTGATTGTTCAGCGTATTGATGATGGAACAGGAACGTTCACAGCAGTTGATGTGGATGTGATGGTGGCCGAAGAAGGCTCTTATACTGCTGCAAGTTGTGGTGTGGATATGGAGGCTTATAAACACATCAGTACAACAACAGCTTACAAAGGCGTATACAATAAAGCACAGGTTACTGCGGTGAACTCTTATACCTCTCCAGTAGTATTTGGTCAGGTGATGAGCTTTAACGATGCGGATTGGTCAGTGTTCTGGGCATGTGATGGAAGTCGTAAGAATGCTCCTGATGCTCAGGGCATCTATATTGGTAAAGCGGTTGGTGAAGATCCAGACAAGACGCGTAATGACGAAACACTTGGTTATATCATTATCGAATCCGGTGTTTCAACTGTCAACGATGTGACATTCGAGACTGCAGTTGGTGCTGATAAGATTGAGGGAATCACAGAAGCTCCTTCTTATGACTACACATTAACTGGTCAATTATCTTCAGTTTCCGGAGCGGTTGTATCTGTTGCCGCTTATGACGGAGCAGACCAAGGTGCACCAGTCCTTTACGGATTGACACCTGTGACAACTACAACACTTGGTCTTGCATGGATTGAAGACTCAAAAGTGGATGCGGAACAGGATCATGGTACAGAACAGGCTGCTTATATTGTATTCGAATAACTGCCAGTTCTTAACTAAATGACTCAAGCGTCGGGATTCACTTCCCGGCGCTTTTTTGTTATTGAAAAAGTCTGATGCGGTTTTAATTTGAAACTCCGCAGAACAGTTCAAATAAGAAATAAAAAGAGTTTAAAAATGTTATTAAATTCATTTAGTCATATAAAAGGTATTACCGCTGAGGTTGAAAAGTCACTTTGGGATTCGGGGATTCTCAGTTGGGATGATTTTGAAAACACCGATTCTCATGGTCTGACGCCGACGCGTGCAAAGAAAATTCGTGAAGGAATCCCAGTCAGTCGTCAGAAGCTGAAAGAGGGTGATGTGGAGTTTTTTGCAAAAGGTCTCCCTAATAATCGCCATTGGCGACTTTTTCCGCACTTTCGTGATAAAATCGTTTACCTAGATATCGAAACGACGGGTTTGGCGCGTGAAGGTGCTGAGATTACGACAATTGCGATGTACGACGGGAAAACGGTTTATCATTATGTAAATGGTCAGAATCTCGACGATTTTGTTAATGATATTGCAAAGTATGAACTGATTGTAACGTTCAACGGCAAGACTTTTGATATTCCATTCATCAACAACTTCTTTGGAATAAAACTGAACCAGGCACATATCGATCTACGCTATCCGCTAAAGAATCTAGGATATACGGGCGGTTTAAAGGAGATTGAAAAGCGAATGGGGATTGATCGTGGAGATATCGACGGGGTGGACGGTATGTTTGCGGTCTATCTTTGGAAAGATTATAAATACTTCCAGAATGAAAAAGCGTTGGAGACGTTGATTGCCTACAACATCGAAGATGTATTGAATCTGGAAACGCTGATGATTCATACATACAATCTAATGCTTCGCGTTAAACCAGTCTTTATGCACAACCAGCTACCGCAGTCAGTTTTACCGGAAGTCCCATTCCAAGCGCACAAACCGACAATCGACAAACTACGACATCGTTACCGACTTTATTAAAAAATCGTTCATAATAAAAAAGGCCGAGTCGTGAATCGACTCGGCCTTTGTTATTTAAGCTATCGTCAGTTTGATTATTCGTCGCCTAGGTGATCTCCCGGAAGAAGATAGTTGATGACGTAATCTTTTACGGCCTTGTCCAGTGACATTGGTGCTTCGTGATAACCTGTTGCCTGAAGTTTCGCCATATCTGTCTGAGTGAAGTACTGATATTTTTCTTTCAAGTGCTCAGGCATGTCGACATATTCGATGTTCGGCTTGCGGTTTACAGCTTTGAATACTGCGTTTACGAGACTGTTCCAGGACTCGGCTTTTCCAGAACCTACGTTATATAGACCATTAATATTCGGATTGTCCAGAAGGTACATGATGATTTTTACTGCATCTTTTACGTACAGGAAGTCACGCTTCTGTTCTCCGTCTGCATATTCATCTTTGTAAGATTTGAATAACTGAACTTTTCCAGTCTCCATAATCTGTTCGAAAGATTTCTTAACCACAGAACGCATGTTTTCTTTGTGGTATTCGTTTGGTCCGAAGATGTTGGAGAATTTCAAGCCGCAAATTTTATCAAACATACCGCGACGCTTTGCCCAAAGGTCAAAATACTGTTTTGAGTATCCGTACATGTTTAGCGGGCGAAGTTGTTCAAGGTTTTCTTCGTCATCCACAAAACCAAGAGAACCGTCACCATAAGTTGCACAGCTTGATGCATAGATGAAGCGAGCTCCATTCTCCATTGCCCAAAGTGCAAGGTGTTCTGTATATTCTACATTGTTTTTCAGCAGGTAAGTCGCATCGGTTTCAGTGGTAGAAGAACATGCTCCCATGTGGATTACGGCTTTGATATCTGTGAAGAAATCCTCGTAAAGAACTTTTAGAAAGCTGTCTTTTTCGTAGTATTCTGCAAATTTAAGGGCGCGAAGGTTTTTCCATTTTTCGCTGGTTCCCAGGTGGTCGACGATAATGATGTCTTCAATTCCACGTTGATTTAATGCCCATACGACTGCACTTCCGATTAGACCTGCTCCACCAGTTACAATGTACATAATAAGTCCCTTTGTTTAATAATATGCATTTCCCAAATTAAAAAGCTGTAAAATTCGGTGTCAATTTAGAGGGTTAATTTGGTTATTCAAATGAAAAGGCGTGTTCACTACTCCATATTGGTAATAAAATCCATCAATTCGTCAACAGCGGTCTTTGCTTCGACTGCTTTGATTGGTTTTCCTTTTTTGAAAATTATGGCACGGGTTTTATTCCAAGCTAAGCCCAAATCTGCCTCTTTTGCTTCTCCCGGACCGTTTACCATGCAGCCCATTACTGCGATTTTTATCGGTTTTTTTAGATGAAGTTGCTGCAAGCGTTGTTTCAGATCTGAGACCGATCCGGAGATGTCGGCACAGGTACGTGCACAGGTCGGACAGCTGATTACTTCAACCGCGGCTTTGCGAAATCCGCAATCTTCAAGAATTTTAAGTCCGACTTTTACTTCTTCCTGCGGCGGTGCAGATAGACTTACACGGATGGTATTACCGATTCCTTGTAGCAGAAGGGCACCGATTCCAATTGCCGATTTGATAATTCCGTCTTCTGGAATTCCGGTTTCGGTAACGCCGAGATGTAGTGGGTAGCCTTTTGTATTTTTTGATTCAAAAAGTTTGCAAGCCTCGACTGTATCATGCACAGATGAGGATTTTATGGACACTTTTATGTCGTGAAAGTTGAACTGTTCAAGTGCCTGACATTGGCGAAGTGCGCTTTCTACTAGCGCTTCGGGAACGGGATGCTGGTATTTCTCTAGAATATCTTCATCTAGACTCCCTGCATTAACGCCTACACGTATAGGAATTTTTGCTTTTGAGGCGGCTTCTACAATCAGCCGGATGCGTTCCGTTTGGTCTGATTTAGCAATGTTTCCCGGGTTAATTCGAATAGCATGAACTCCATTCTCGATAGCTATTATGGCAAGGCGGTAATCAAAATGAATGTCGGCAACAATTGGAATTGGGCTTTTTTCTACAATTTCTTTAATAGCTACGGCTGAAGCAAAATCGGGAACTCCCACACGAATGATATCACAGCCAAGTTCAGCACACTCTTTAATTTGTTTGAGTGTGGCGAAGGTGTTGACCGTAGGGGTATTTGTCATGGTTTGAACCGAAATAGGAGCATTTCCGCCTACAGCGACGTTGCCGATGTGAAGTAATCTTGTCTTTAGATTCATTTTGGGTTGCCTTATTAAAAAAAGTAGGTATTTTACCCGACTGTTGAGATTTTTCGGGTGATTGTGCCTTGATAGTTTGAAATTAACACCTGTTTAGAAAAAATCTCAGATTTCGTCGAAATTTTTTTATATTCGCAAGGAGTGACATAGTGAATAATATTTACCTGGACCAAGCTAAACAAAAGATTCAAAATCCTAAAGTTCTTGTGAATGTGGCGGCAAAACGTGCTACTGAGTTGGCGCAGCGTTATAGACCTTTGGTGGAAGTTCCACCTAAAGACGACCGTCACTACATCAATATTGCTCTAATGGAAATCGCTGCCGGAATGCTGACAGTGGAAGATGTAACTGCCGAGTAATATGTCTAGACAATACGGAATTATTGGATGGCCGGTTGAACACTCTATGTCTCCGGCTATGCATAATGCGGCTTTTGAAAAGCTGCAACTTGATGCCTGCTATGATAGATTTGCCGTTGATTCGGAAAGTCTGCGTGAGCAGGTTTCTGTTTTTAAAGGTAAACTGTCCGGCTGGAATGTGACTGTTCCGCATAAGCAGGCGGTAATTGACTGTCTTGATTATATTGATCCGGTAGCAGATGCGGCACAAAGTGTTAATACTGTGGTGAATCGCGGTGGTGTGCTTTATGGTTATTCTACGGATGGTTATGGTTTGCAGCGTGCTTTGGAAGTGGAATTTGATATTGATGTGGCAGGAAAACATGTGCTTTTTGTTGGAGCGGGTGGAGCGGTTCAGGCTTCAGCTGTCCAGTTTGCAAGTGCAGGTGCTAGATCTGTGACGTTGATAAATCGTACGGTTTCGAAAGCAGAAGCGGTTGCCGATCGCGTTCGAAAAGTGTCACCTGATGTCAAAGTTGAGGTTTATCCGCTTTCGGATTATCCGAATGATATGTCTGATGTCGATATTGTGATTCAGGGGACAAGTGTGGAGTTGAAAGAGGGCAGGGAGCTTGCTTTCAGTTTTGACGGTTTTCGTAAAGATTGCGTTTGTATGGACATGATTTATAACGTAGTGACACCTTTTTTGCAAAAGGCTGAACAGCACGGAATGCGAATTGCCGGTGGTGAAGATATGCTTCTTTATCAGGGAATGAAGGCTTTTGAGTATTGGACCGGAGTTGTTGCACCTGAAACAGTAATGCGAAGTGCTCTGAAATAGACGCACACTTTGGTCTTGATTAGACGCACACCGTGGCTTTGGTTAGACGTACGCCGTACGTCTCTACATTACGTGTGATTTTGTACTAAATTGTTACATGGGGGAATTGATATGATGGAGATGATTCTTAACGATCCGACTATGTTGGCGGTGACGACTTTCTTTATCTTTTGGCTCGGTTGTTGTATCGGAAGTTTTTTGAATGTCTGTATTTGGCGAATTCCCCGTGGAGAGTCAATTGTGCATCCTCCTTCTCATTGCCCAGTCTGTAATGATGCGATTCCGTTTTATCTGAATGTTCCGATTCTTTCTTGGTGTATGCTGCGTGGTAAATGCCGTTCTTGCAAAACGCCGATTTCTCCCCGATATGTCATTGTCGAACTTATGGTGGGATTGCTCTATCTTCTGCTTTGGGGATATGTTTTACATCAAAAGCTTCCATTGGCGGTACTTCCGGGGTGGTTGACGCTTGCACCGATTCTTGTGACTTGCAGTTTCACTGATGTAGAGACTCGACTTATTCCAAATAAACTGACATTTTTTGGTGTGGTTACAGGTTTCGTTCTTTCCGGATTTTTCCCTGTAATGCAGGGTGTTGATGCACCCGGTGTACTCTTCTCTCTTCAAAATGAGTTTTTTCTCCCTCTTATCAAAAATGCACTTGGTGTAACCACTGTTCTCGGCGGACAAGCATGGATTGAGAGTATTGCGCTTTCGGCTTTTGGTATTGCCTTCGGTTATATTTTTCTTGCTCTTTTTATCGAAATTGGGAAAATCTTGTTTGGTAAGGAAAGGGTTTCACGAAAAGAGTCTGTTGATTTTAAGATGAAAGAAAACAGTCTTGTCTTTGGAGACCAAGAGTACAGTTTGGACTCTCTGCTGATTCGTAAAAGTGATAAGATTGTGGTTGAACTGGAGGATTCAAATCTTGTTGAAATCAGTTGTGACGGTTCTTTCCTAAATGGAGAAAAAGTAGATGTTTTACCGGATGGTATGAAGTCGAAACGCTGGATTCTCCCTCGTGAGGTGATGGGCTATGGCGATGCGAAACTTCTTGCGGCTTGTGGGGCATTCTTGGGTGCGGAAGGTGTAATTCTG
>DDLT01000312.1 GCA_002340265.1 Lentisphaeria bacterium UBA2565
GGAAAATGTGAAAATTGAGGAAACGTAGGGTACGCAAGTAAGCATCGGGGGTTTAGACGCTAAAGTAGGTCAAGAAGCAAATAACATCACTCTCAAAAGATGGAATGTGTACAAACGTTCTTCAGCCCTCCATTAACAATTCTAAGAAGAGCAAGAACGGTGAAAATTTCACCGCGTTAAACACAGGTTCAAGAAACCTCGTTAGCGGCAGGTGCCGCCATCAACTACGTAAGACAATCGAAAAACCTTGAAATTCCATTTATTATCAACGGTTAAAAAAAGCCTAAGGTGTCTGAAAAAAACCTCTCTGGAGATTTTGTTAGAGGTTGTAAAATAAATTTGTTTCCAGTGTACTAAAATACTTGTGAGTACACAAAACGGAAGGCCAAGGCTACGGACTCCACAGAAATTAATTTTGGTCTTCAGAGTTTGAAGAACCTCGAATCTTTAAGCTTGCACCACCAGACGCCAGTGCTGCAGGGTAACTGTCCGGCCTTAGTTCCGATGTAACCATTTTACTTGCTGCTGTCAACGCGAATGAGTGTTATGGCTGGAGACTGAGAGATCAAGGCACACATCAAAACTAAGAACTTGAACTTTCAATTGGTACAAAAATAACATATCTTTTAGTAGGAATGATTAAAATCACGTCTGCAAAAGGATGATATTCTTTCTGTCATGGTTTAAGACAGTTTAAGAAAAGAAAAGGTTTCAGTCAAAACGTTGCGCCTAGTTAGTGCAGTGTACTTCTCTCAATTCAATTTCTCTGTTTTCCCTTATGTCATATTTTTAAATTTTAAAGTGGAACCAACACTTTCAACATCTGGCAGAGCTTCACAGTGTCGTCTACATGTACCATTGCAATTAGATTTGAAGTACATTATCACGCTCTTGATTTGAAATTTTAAAAATTGGAACATCTACATAACATTTCAATTAAAAAAACTTTATTGACAATTACCTACCAGGATCCGGTTCAGTTATTAGGTCTTATTATTGGAACCTTTTCTTAATTACATTTAGTATGAGCGAAAATGTAATTTGTTGGCTTATCGATATATGCTGGCTCGTCGAACCTTGACTGATGTCTCCACAGTCAGAAAGTGATTTTAAGTGTCTCAACTCAAGTAGGGTGAATCAATTCTAACACTAGGACTGATATTGGCAAAGTCAGTGGCTTCAAGGACGCGTACCATTGTAACTGGGATTTTAGTTGGGTACCTTCTTATACGTACTTGTCTGTTGTTTTTTATCACAGATACAGAGAGCATCAAAAAAGCATATGTATTAAACTTGGAATTAATTAAGTTATCAATCCAAAGCGAAGTAGGAGGTGACAATAGTACATTAAAACTGAATTTACAGCAATTGTCTGTTGGCAATATTCTTGATAATCACATCTGTATATTCGTCTCAAGCTTCAGGGTAATCGTTTTAGATATCAGAAGAGCAAGACTATGAGCTCTCTGACTATAACTGTTACGCTTGCTTTCCGTGTTTCCCGAGTTTCAGACTAAAATAAAAGCTATGTGTTACTCGCTATATTCGGTACACAAAATGTGGCGTATAGAGTAACCGGACGAAATTTTATCAAAGCCTCTTTGTCATGTAAAAATGATAAGTCAATAATCATAACTCCATATGCCTCTGAAGTAATAAAAAAATGCTTTCTCATAACGGAAATTAGAGAGAAAGAAAACACAGTTTATACTTAAAAGGTTTGCGAAGCGTTTATGACGACGAAAAAGTGGTGATCTAAATTGCTTGGACATTTATCGTTCTTTTTTGATAATCGAAACGCCTGCTAAAGCAAAAACGCAATTTTTAGAAAACCAGCTGCCCATAGACAATGCCTTCAAAACAGGTCCATCTCTTCGTGTTATAATTAATGTAAAGCAATGCACCTGTCAAGATATGTAGGGCATTTTCGTTTCCCTTTTTATAAAAAGACGCTTCATTAGCACAAAAACATAAAAGAAGATTTCCAAAATAGGTTACAAACTTTTAAAATAATGAATCTCATATGATTACAATAACATTCTGCTGCGAACATTTTAACAGTGAATCTCCTGCTCAAAGGCAACTATGATTGAAAGTTAAGATTACACCACCAACACATTAATTTCCAGCTCAGGAATAGTAAGTAGGAAACATCAGAAATTTTTTACTTTAGAATAAATCAATATTTGTATTTTGTACTAATCATAGCAGCTTTTGCGCTGATTGACTACAGTTGGAACAGCTAAGCTAGGCTAAACATATTAAGTTTTTGCTTCTGTCACTGAGATGACCTTCACTGTGGTGTTATCAATCCTTGTACTTACATCCCTGGTCGGTAACACGCTGGTTATTTTAACGGTCCTTACAAACAAGCTTATGCAGACTACGCTCAATTATCTACTGGTGAACTTAGCTGTCGCCGACATGATATCCGCCTTGTGCATAGGCATCAGGTACGTTGTGACGCCATTTATAACCTACCCAGAAGGAGAGATAGGTCGGTATCTTTGCATGTTTCTTATAGACGGCGACCTAGCCTGGGTTGGTGCTGCTGAATCTATTTTGTGCCTCGTGTACATTGCTGTTGAACGCTACTTTGCCATTGTTCGTCCGCTTCGTCAACGCGGAAGATTTACAAGGAGACGTCTGAAAGTTTTCATCGTTCTCGGATGGAGCTTCGCTATTTTTATGAGAGTTCCTACTTATTTGGAGGCCAGATATTATCATTCCGACCTAGGTGTGTGCAAAAGTAACGATAACATGACGGGTAACATGGTGATCAAAGTGCACAGCCTGGCTTGGATGATTCTAGCAGGCATAGTCCCTATCAGCATCATGGCATACCTGTACTCCAGATTAGTCCATCACCTGTGGTTCAAACCAGTCCAGAACTTAGAAGCTTCCCAGAGGGCTGCGCAACGCTATCGCAA
>DDLT01000331.1 GCA_002340265.1 Lentisphaeria bacterium UBA2565
CATCCTACACGAATATTGATATTGATGAAAACGGTGAAGTGATCGGTCTGTTTTAAAATCAACTATTTGATATAATTTGTTATCAAAAGCGTCGGAAGAGATTCCGGCGCTTTTTTTATGTTTTTGTGAAAAAATTAGTCAAATTGTGTTAATTGGTTACGTATACTGCATGGTACCTGAGAGGTTCGGGAGAGGTTAAGAAAAATCTTTTAAAGAAAATAAGAGGAGTAGTTTATGTCGAAAACGTCGTCATTGTCTAAACTGAAGTTAGCCGTGGGAGCGGCTTTGACTGTATCAGCCACTTGCGGCTTTGCAGAAATTAACATTATCCCAAAGCCTAATCAGGTTCGTGAATTGAAGGGGGCTGATTTCAAACTTACTTCACAAACCGGAATTCGTTTTGATGAAAAAGTGGAAGCCGAAGCTAAATTGCTGGCGAAATCTATTAATAAAGCGACTGGTCTTAAACTACGCCTTGTTCCAGAAAAAGCCCGTATCAGACTTCAGTCAGAGATTCATGTTGACGTGGTAACTGGCGATGAAGAAAGCTACACCTTAGCAGTTACTCCTAGCAAAGTTCAGATTAAAGGTGGCGATGTTGCCGGAACTTTCTATGGAACGCAGTCACTTCTACAACTTATTCCTCTGAAAGGTCAGCCGGTTCTACCAGGATGTCAGATCAAAGATCAGCCGCGTTTCGGTTGGCGTGGAATGCACCTTGATGTAGGGCGTCACTTTTTCCCGACTGAAAATATCAAAACTTTCATTGATCAGCTGGCAGTTCACAAAATGAATACCTTCCACTGGCATCTTACTGAAGATCAGGGCTGGCGTATTGAAATCAAAAAATATCCTAAATTGACCGAAGTTGGTGCATGGCGTAAAGCGTCTCCTCCATACGGTGACCGCTGGAAGCAGGACGGAAAACGTTACGGTGGTTTCTACACTCAAAAAGAGATCAAAGAGATTGTGGCTTATGCAAAAGCGCGTCACATCACTGTAGTTCCAGAAATTGACATGCCGGGTCACATGGCGGCGGCAATCGCATCTTATCCTGAACTTGGTAACGACGATATTCCAAACTACAACCCGGAAGTGAAAACGTACTGGGGAATTCACCCATACACTCTGGCACCAAAAGAGTCCACTTTTAAATGGATTGACGATGTGTTGACCGAAGTTTGCGCGCTTTTCGATTCAAAATACATTCACATTGGTGGTGACGAAGCACCAAAAGGTCAGTGGAAAAAGTCTAAATTTGCTCAGTCTGTAATCAAGCGTGAAGGTCTGCACGACGAACACGATCTTCAGTCATACATGATTAAACGCATTGAGAAAATGCTTGAAGCGAAAGGTCGTAAACTGATTGGTTGGGATGAGATTCGTGAAGGTGGACTTTCTCCAAATGCGACTGTAATGCTTTGGCGCGGTTGGAACCACGCGATTAAATCGGTAGAAGAAGGTCACGACGTAGTGATGGCGCCGGGTTCACACACTTACTTCGACCACTACCAGAACAAGCGTTCAAAAGAGCTTGCGAAAGGTCTGGAATTTGAATGTATCGGCGGTTACCGCCCACTTGACAGCGTGTATTCGTTCGACCCAATTCCAGAACAGTTTCAAGGTACTGAAAAAGCGAAACACATTCTAGGATGTCAGGCTCAGCTTTGGTCCGAATATATGCACACTTGGGATAAAGTGGAATACTGTGCGTTCCCGCGTATTGCGGCACTTGCTGAGGTGGCATGGACTGAAAAAGAGAATAAGCAGGATTTCGAAGAGTTCTCAAAACGTCTTGAAGTGATGGCTGTTCGCTACAAAAACGCTGGAATCAACGCTTTCGATCAGTCAACTTTCTTCGTGCCAAAACCGCTGAAAGGCTACAAGGTATCTTCTTCACTTAAACCACATGGTGACAATCAGCCAATGGCTGTGATTGATGGCGATCCGCAGACATTCTTCTGGGCAAACTCAGGCCCTCGTAAAGATGATCACATCATTGTCTCTTTCGACAAACCAAAAAGCGGTGAAAAAGTGATCGTAAAAACCGGAAAAGCCAGTGAGTATGGCGACGCTCTGGAAAACGGTGTACTTGAAGCATCAAAGAACGGTAAAGACTGGAAAGTCGTTGCTGAGTTCGAAAAAGGTGCAGCAGAAGCAAAACTTCCATCAGGAACAAAAGCAATCCGCATTCGTTGTACAAAGAATCAAAACTCGTGGCTGCAGGTTCAGGAACTTGATTTCATCAAATAGTTCGTTCTGAATTTTTATCAAAACGCCCGGTTCATTCGTGAATCGGGCGTTTTTTGTAACGAGGCATCGGGCGTCAGGCAAATGGAATGATGTTTTTGCACAACTCTGACTGTCGGGAGGTTTGCTCAAGCTGAGCAAAGTTGCCGACGCCTTGCGAGAGGTTTGCTCAAGCTGAGCAAAGTCGCCGCCGCGTTGCGAGAGGTGTGCTCAATCTAAGCAAAGCTGCCGCCGCGTTGCGAGAGGTTTGCTCAACCTGAGCAAAGCCGCCGATAGTCGTCGGGAACAAAATCAGAGGTGTTGCGAAGCCGCCGACGGTCGTCGGCTCCGTATAAATGAATAGTTTTCTTTTAAAGCATTTTAGAGTCGTTGA
>DDLT01000316.1 GCA_002340265.1 Lentisphaeria bacterium UBA2565
CAGAACTTGGGACATTACCTATCAATTAAGTGAATTTTAATGTAGAGCACTATGCTGCGTTGTATAACTATTTGTGCGGATAGCGCGTTAAAGGAATTTTTATGAAAAGTATGACAGGATTTGGTAAGGGGCAGGCTTCGTCTAACGGCGTGAACTGTTCTGTTGAAATCAGTAGTGTGAATCGAAAGCAACTTGACCTTCGATTTAATATTCCTACTGAGTTGAAAGGTTTTGAACCTGACTTTCGTAAACATATTGCGAAAAATGTCAGCCGCGGTGCAGTTAATGTGAAGTTTATTGTGGATTATGACGAATCGCTGAAAAGTCAGTCGATCACCATCAGTAAGGATATTGCGGCGCATTATGTGAACGAATTTAAGTCGCTGGCAACGAATCTGGGCATTTCTGACAGTATCTCGATTTCAGACCTTGTGGCTCTACCTGAAGTGGTGACGGAAAAAGAGATTGATCTTGATGCTGATCTTTTCAAGGACAGTTGCATGACGGCGATGAAGTCTGCACTTGATAACTTTGTGAAGATGCGTTCGGAAGAGGGGTTGATTCTTAAAGCTGATTTGATTGAACGTCGAAAAGGTTTGGAAGTTCTTGTTGATGAGATTAAAGAGCGTGCTCCACTTGTGATTGTGGAATATCAGGAGAAACTGAAAGAACGTGTTCAGACCCTGCTGCAGGATATGGATTTGGATGAAGAGTCGCTAGCTCGTGAAGTAGCGTACTTTTCGGATCGCTGTGACATTTCAGAAGAAGTGACACGTCTTTACAGTCATTTTCAGCAGTTTGACAAGTTGGTCAATGAATCCAAACCTGTCGGACGTGCACTGGATTTTTTAATTCAGGAACTTTTCCGCGAAATTAATACCACTGGTTCGAAGGCAAATGATGCGGAAATTGCCAAACGAGTTGTCAGTTTTAAGACAGAACTTGAGAAGATTCGAGAACAAGTTCAGAATATCGAATAATTCTGTCGTTTTTTGTTTGAAAAATAGAGTTTTGAATGGATTTTGAAACTCAAGATTTTATCAAGTCACCACATAACTTGTGTTATCTGGTGACTTTTCATTTTACAAAATTTTATGGGAGCAAAAAAAATGGATCTTCTAATTAAGAATTGTCGAGTAATTTCTCCGGCAGTTGAAATCGAGTCTGGCGCTGTCGCGATCAAAAACGATAAGATTGTGGAAGTGTTTGAAAACTGTTCAAATCTTCCTGAAGCCGTACAGGTTGTTGACGCGGGAGGGAAAATGGTTGTGCCTGGGTTTATTGATCTTCACTTTCACGGTGCGGGTGGTCACGATGTATGTGACGGTTCTGCTGAAGGAATAGAAGTCATTGCAAAGATGAAACTGGAAGAAGGATGTACTACAATGTGTCCGACGACTCTGACTCTTTCAGAAGAACAGCTTAGCGGTGCAATGAAAGCGGTTGCTGAATACAAGAAAGAAGAAAAATACTCAAAAGTGGCAGGTGTTCACCTGGAAGGTCCGTTTGTGAATCAGGCCGCTGCCGGAGCTCAGAACCCTGACTTTATCCGTCTGCCGGATATCGAAGAGGTGAAACGCCTTAACGACATCAGCAATGTGTCTATCATCAGTTACGCTCCTGAGATGGATGGCGGTATCACATTTACGTCTCAGTTGAAAGAGATTGATGTAGTGCCTTCTGCCGGTCACTCAAAGGCCACTTATACCGAAATTAAGTCTGCAGTTGATGCAGGTCTTAAGAATTTGACTCATTTTTGTAATCAGATGTCTCCGCTTCATCACCGTGAAATTGGTATGGTTGGAGCCGGACTTATGGAAGACGATTTGACGGTTGAAGTAATTGCCGACAAGATTCACCTTCGCGAAGATATGCTGCGCTTTGTCTTTTCTAAAAAGAATATCGACGGTATCGCGGTAATTACCGACGCGCTTGCAGTAACAGGTCTTGAAGACGGTGATTATGATCTTGGTGGTCTTCCAATTTATCTTGCTGACGGTGCAGCTCGCCTGAAAGATGGTGACAACCTAGCTGGAAGTACGCTTCGTATGAATATGGCGCTTAAAAATATTCAGGAAGTGACTGGTCTTCCGCTTAAAGATATTGTTCAGACTACTTCATACAATCAGGCACGTAATCTTGGCTTTGATAACCTTGGAAAAATTGAAGAAGGATTCATTGCCGACTTGGTAATTCTGAATTCTGACTATACAGTTGACACTGTCGTCGTTGATGGCACAGTGAAATAATTGTATTGATTTTTCAAAGGAAAATGCACCATGGTTAAGAAAGAAATAAAAGACATGCTTGAAGCTCAGGTGAATCGTGAAATCGCTTCATCTTACCTTTACATGGCGTTGTCTATGAAATGTAAAATCGTCAACTTTGAAGGCGCAGCGCATTGGTTCCGTCTTCAGTCGATAGAAGAGTTGACACATGCCGAGAAGTTGATTAACTACCTGACTATGCAGGGTGAAGAAGTGGTTCTTGAACAGATTGATAAACCTGTTGTCAACGGTGAAACTCTTCTTGACTTCTACACGCAGACGAACAAACACGAACAGTTTGTAACTGGTTGTATTCACGAATTGACCGCAGCGGCTCGTGCAAATAATGACTTCTCAACCGAAGCATTGATGCAGTGGTTTATCTCTGAACAGGTTGAAGAAGAAGCTAACGTCATGGATATCATCAGCAAACTGAAGCTGATTGGTAACGAAGGCAGCAATCTTTACCTAATTGACAAAGAGTTAGCCACAAGGCCAGCGGCTGTTACTGTGACAGCTTAGTTGCAGTTTCGTAAGTGAGAAAGTTGTAGGTTAACTGCAATTTTATTGATTTTAAGCTCCGGCAGAAATGTCGGAGCTTTTTTTGTATAACAACTTTAACGTGAAGAAGTAGGTAAAGAGGTATCCGATGATTGCCCATGTTGTGGCGCCTATGAAGAAGTCGATTGCTAACTCTGAACCATATTGATTGATTAGTTCACTGAATTTGTTGACTTTTGATATGTCAATTGGCGGATTGCCTGAAAATATTGATCCTGTTGAGACAAAGGCGGGGTAGAGAAAAGGGATCGTCCAGGGATTTGTGACCCAAAGTGAAATGAGTGTGACGCGGTAGTTAAAGTGCCAGATGTTCTTAATGAGCAAGACGAGAATAATCTGTCCGAATGGAAGTAGGAAACTGATCAATACGCCGAGCGCGAGCCCGTGAGCGGTTTCATGTTTCGAGAACTTTTGACGACGAATCTTCCAAAGTGTGCAGGAGATTCGTCTACGAAGATTAATTAAGGCATTAGGCATAAATATTTCTCTGATGCTTTATTGCTGTATTGCTTTAAACATTATTTTGAATTAAGCATTCGAGCAATAGAGCAACAAAGCAATGTTTTTATACTCTGTCTTTGTTTACTCGGAACTTGACGGTGGAACCTGTCACGGTGCTGCTTCCTGTATAAAGCAGAACCAAAAGCGCCAGTGCCTGCATCCCAAGTAACATTCCAGGAGTCCAGAATTGACTCAATCCGTTTATGATGTCAACAGTCGGGAAGTTTGTGTTGAAGTTCCAGCTGATGAAGAGTGAGTAAACAATTGCTGTCAGCGCCATGATTTGGTAGGCGGACAGTTTGCCTTCACCTCGATCATCACTTCGAAGAAATTCAGAGGTAAAACGCCAGCCTTGTGTGGCGATAATTGTTAGGATAAAGGCGGTTTTAAACCAACCGTTACAAAATAGTATGATGCTGATAATTGCACTTGTTGTGAAGAAGATGGAGGTTAAGAGTTGTACCGGAACCAGTGGCACGTGCTCTAAGTTGTCGGTATAGCAGGCTTTTTTATGAACACCTGAAAATGTAGTGGCAATTGGTTTTAGAATTCCCTGAAGCTTTGGGTTTAGCTGATTAAGTGGCGTTCCATAACAGCATCCGAAACTTAGACAGGCTAAACGTCCCACGCCTTCACCATAAGCATACGCACAGGCACATGCCGCGCTAGCAGGGATCACTGGGATTGGTGATTCTGTTAGAATAAATGTGTTTAATAGTTCCATGACCCAGGGCAAACAGATTATTCCAGTAAAAGCGGCGCCGCCGACTGTGAAGCGGTGCGGATTTCCTTCGACTACCCAAGCTACAATTCTCGATGCCGGCATACAGATTGCCAGTAGGGCGATTGCTAGAATTATTGAACTCATTAGTTTTACTCCCGCGGAGATCATTAGAATGATCAGAATCGATACCGCTAATGTGTAGGCGATGGCATTAAATACGCCGTAATAGGTCAGGTTTAATCCATCCCAGTTGCCATTGTCGTGTTTCTTCCACGGTACAATGACAAAGAACTGCCATTTTTCTTTGGTTAGGTTTTTTGCGCCCCACCAGATTAATACGGTGGTGAAAAGTGTCAAAATGATTATGAATTGTGTCATTTTATATCCTTTTTTCTTGCTATTGTTGATCTTACTTTTAGGTCGGTTTCCACTATTGTTTTGCCGCATACTTGTGAGAAACGGCTGGAGGCGTCCTGTCTGACGATGTTTTCCCGTAAATCTTCGCAAAATTCTATTTTGTCTTTTTCGAAGAGAAGAATGTCGGTGGAACTTCCCGGATTAAACAGGCTCTTTACACACCCTTTTTCCAAAAACATTCCTACTTTCATTTCCTGTGGTTTTTGATACTTTTCTTTTGAATAACATTGCTGAACCGCACCAATCATCATGGCAACCACTTCAATCATGGCGACAATGCCTATGTTTGTGCCATTTGGTACGTCGGTATCGATAATTGTCACATAACGTTTGTTTTTAGAGTTCGGCGTCAATACTTCGACTGTTGCAGTCGGATTACAGGAATGATAAATGCCGTCAATCTCATAGAAATCTTTTACCACACCGGCAACCGGTGTGTGATTGAAATGGTATTTATCCGGTGTCAGACGGCAGACGGCAAAGTCTCCATTTATGAATGTTTTGAGCCATTTGCTGTTAACTCCGATAATTTCATCAAATGAGAAGAATTTGTCTTTTATGAAAAGTTGATGTGTGGTTTTAAACGATCCGAAAAGCATTTTTGAGTCAGCCGGCGAGACGACAGTAAATTGATCCTTCGTCATCGGGCGTGTTTCCCAAAAGCGGATTTTTCGTTCAAACATTTTTCTTGCGGTGTTCAATGTCTCCATCGGGTCGATCAACTCATCGGTGTTGATATTTAACGTTTCGGCGTAGGTTAGGGGATTTGTAAATTTTGTCGACAATGGTACGTCATAATTTACATACGCTAGGAAATCGGTCATTCTGGCTGAGGTCACCGCATTGAAAAGTGCAGGTGTACGCTCGCGAACCGACGAATAGACTTTACTGATAAGTTTATCGGATTTTAACGTTTCGGTGACTACCTGTTTTGTTTCGCGGTCGATAAACTGGTGTTGATAGGTTTTCATAGGCAATTTTTTATCTCATGGTAGTTAATAGCACAGAGGCTGGTTTGAACTGCTTGTAACAGTTCTTTTTCTGTCATAGCTTCCGGATTCAATACATTTTTCAAATTTACTTTTCGAACAGATTTAAGAGCCTGACTCAATTCCGGCGCATCATTATTATAATCAAGTTGAATTAACAGCTTTGAAATAGCTTCAACTCCTTCACTTAGATGATTTTTTCGAAGCTGTTCACGATAATAGGTTTCAGCCGCCAAGTTAAACTTTTCAGCATTCACTTTCAGAGCACTCTTTTTGCCACATGACTTCGTAATTTGATCGGTTAATTTTCGACTTGCGCTTTTATGTTTGTTTGTCACTCTGGTTTTTAAATCTTCGACAAGAGGTTTAGCTTTTAAGTTCTTGATTAAATCTGCAGCGTCGGCTTTGATCATGCGAATAAGGCCTCGTTTGTACTCTTTTATCTTGATTCTGGTATAACCGGAATAGCGACTGCTTTTTCTTGTTTTTTTACAATGTGTCAGAATCTTATGCAGAAGTTTATTCTTGGTTTTTGTTTTGATATAAAAGGTTGGAATTCCTACCGCAGTGTCAAAGAAGATTTGACGCCTTTCACTTTCAACCGCAGGTGTATCCGGAATGCAGTCATGGGTTATTTCACCCGAAAGTATGTATTTATAACAAAGTGATGTCAGCAGGTTTTGCAGGTTTATTGCAGAACTCAGTTCATTATTAAGATCTGGAAAGAGGCTATAGAAACGACCTTCAAACCCACAGAAGCCATGCGTTTTACATGATCGAGCTCTAAAAAGTGTATAAATCGACATTTTTTCGTCGAAAATACCCATAGCCGTCAAATCTTTTTTTAGCGCTTTGTTATTGCCGAGTTCTCCGTTTAGAGCAGGGGATTCGTCGGTTGAAAGTACGGTCATGAAATAGTCGATTAAACGAAAGTCTGGAATATAATCACCGGAAAGTCCAAGCACTTTACTGACAAGGTTATCCAACCATACTGGTCCAAACGGTGTTAACCTGTAACCAAACGCGTTAAGTTTCGCTTTCTTTTTCCAGCGTCGCCAAAGCATTCTCAAATGTGTATAATCTAACTCGTGTGATAGAAAACCCAGCGCCTTTTCAGGATGGAAGTCTCGAAAGTGTAAACGATAAGGAGCGGCGGTGTAGTTGACAGCGAAAAGCGGAAGAAAGTGTTCCATTATCTTAGAAACTAAATCACCACTGTACTTCTCTGTCGCTTCTGAAATTTTCCCGCTTTTCATGGCTGTGGTCAGTTTTTTACTTCCGATACTAATGTGTGTTCCGTTTGTCGCAAGGCTGGCATTGGATGTGTTCGGAAGGATTACCAGATTGTTTGTCAGAATGTTCGCGTCTTTAAGTTTTGCCACGGCGTTCAGGTGACTTCTTGACAACACTTTGTGACAAAGACGCATATATTGATATTTCTCTTCTCCTTTGCTCCAACCGGATAAACAGGGATTTATGAACAGATCTCGGTAGAAAGAGTCTGGAATCAAACGGTTCAACTGCTGTTGTCGAACCGGCACGTGAGGCGCCATGTAGATTAACGGTTTCTGACCATGTTCTTCGAGCTTGAATGTCTTAGATGCATAAAGAAGAAGAAGCTGGCACAGGTAGAGGCGAATCGCAGTTTCGTTTGCCAATGTCTCTCCGCAATTACCAGTTACCGGGCTAAATGTCAACACTTCAGGTGATGTATTATCACAGACAAACGCTTTGGTATACTTCTTGAAAAGAGTACGCATACTCTGTGGCAGAGATTCATCACTCAATGCCTGGATTAATGATAGTTTAAGCACGTAGCTTACCGGTACTCTGATAAACTGTTTTTCCTGTAATTCTATGAAAAATTTATCAGAGTCTGCACGTCTAGGTGAGTCTTCTACAGTTTTGTCTGCTTTTAGATCGTGTTCAAACTCATTTCTTGTCAGTGGTTTTAATGAGTCAAACGGAAGTCTTAGCCAGCTATTGTCCCAGACACCGCTGCAGTTGTCAAGATGGCGGTTTATCTCATCAAGAAGTTTTGGTGATGCATCACCGACATTTACACGTCGACGAAGGTTCTTGTAATAATTAGAATTCAGAATCTGTTGAGGAAGATCGACATCCTCTTTTTGTCCGATGACAACTGTCTGCAACTCATTCTCAGCACCAGCAGTCGTATCGTTGTGAGAGAAGGGAAGTTGGTATGCTGAAATACAGTCTTTATCAATTGATAGGGCATTTCGTAATTCTTGAATATAACCAGTCTTTTGTTCTGTAGTGCAGATTTGCTGCATTTTTATCTCCATTATTATTGGGAATTGCTGAGGAGAAAATGCTTATAAATTAGATTTCTAACAATGAGTTAACTGTGAGTTTTGGGAGAGTAAGTAGTTAGAAATATGTTAAGGGTGTAGCCGTTTAATACAGTTTTTTATTCAATCCTTAACTAATCAACTTTTTTCCTTTTCGCCATTTTAAAACGTTTCCTATGCCACTAGATTCAGTTGAAAAGTATCAATGGAGGCTTGTATGGCTTATGATTTAAAAGATAAACTGGTGATTGGAATTTCGTCGCGTTCACTGTTTGACCTTGAAAAGGAAAACCAAATTTTTGAAGAACAGGGCGTTGAGGCTTATAAAGCATTTCAGCTGAAGAATGAAGATGTCGATTTACAGCCAGGAACCGCGTTCCCGTTGGTTAAGGCGCTTTTGAAACTGAATGATTTGCAGGATGACTGTCTGGTGGAGGTGGTGATTATGTCACGAAATACGCCGGATACCGGCTTGCGTATTATGAACTCGGTGGAAAATTACGGACTGAACATTTCGCGCGCGGCGTTCAGCGGTGGCGAAAGCTTGACACCTTATCTGGATGCATTTGAAGTCGATCTCTTTCTTTCAAAATCGGAAGATGATGTACAGCGTGCGGTCGACTCCGGGAAAGCCGCTGCGGTTTTATATCAACCGCCGGAAAACTTTAAGGAAGTTGATGATGTGATTCGAATCGCTTTTGATGGCGATGCGGTATTGTTTTCGGAAGAGTCCGAAAAGATATATCAGGAACAGGGTTTGGAGGCTTTTCAGAAACATGAGCAGGAAAATCGAGAGAAAAACCTGCCGGAAGGTCCTTTTGCCAAGCTATTGAAGATGTTGTCCTATGTCCAGAAAAAGTGTCCAGTCGATGATCGCCCAGTTCGTATTGCGATTGTGACAGCCCGAAGTGCTCCGGCTCATGCACGCGTAATCAAAACATTACGAGATTGGGGCGTTGATGTGAATAATGCATTCTTTCTAGGTGGAGTCAGTAAAGATCGAGTGTTGGAAGCGTTCGGCGCATACATCTATTTTGACGATCAGGACCTACATCTTAAAGACACGTCAAAAGTGGTGCCTTCGGCAAAAGTCCCATATAAAAGCGGGAATGAATAAAACAGGCTGGAAAGTTAATAGTTTTCCTTTACTTTAGAGCTCGATTTTATATTATCCCCTCTCAAAAGTTTCATATTTATGTTTAAAGATTTTGTTTGCAAAAAGATAAAGATTAGCGGTTCAGAAGTTTTAAAAGTTTGGCATGATCCTAAATATCATGGTGATTTGGATTGGTTAGTCTCTTTCTGGAAAGGAAATTTTGAAAACTATCAGATGATTCAGCAGTCAACGCAGGCCACTGTGGTTCGTGGTAATATTCCATCCATTGATGAAAACGTATTTTTGAAAAAACTACATGTTCGTAAAAGTGTGGACTTTTTGAAGAATCTTGTCCGTCAAACCCGTGCAAGGCGGGCTGTTATTATGGGCGAAAAGGCAGAAGAAAAAGGCTTCCAAGTTAGTAAACCGCTCTTCTTGATGGAATCGTTCAAATTTGGTTTCCATTATGAAAGTGGAATCATTACAGAAGCAATCGAAGACGCACCTTCTGTCGCAGCTTGGGCAACTTCACTTTTGAAAGAGAAACCTGATGAGTTACGGGAATTTGTCATTTCCTACGCAAAACTCATCGGCAACTGGCACAAATCGGGTTGTTATCACGGTGATCTGAGAAGTGGCAATGTGCTGGCTAAAAAGATTAATGGTGTTTGGGATTTTTACTTCCTCGATAACGAACGAAATCTATCCGTTGATAAACTGCCTATCAATAAAGTGATTCATAACCTAATGCAGATTAATATGTTGATAAAGTTCCCCAAAAACCTTCGTTTTGTATTTTGGAACGAATACAATAAAATCATGGGTTTCTCGTTAAACGATTCGAGAATAATCAAACGCCGTGTTCATGATATTGTCAAAACCCGCCTCACAGCCAAAGGCCTATACGATAAGTTCAACCTATAAATACGATTAGGTTGTACCCAGACATTCTACCTTTTATAAATTCTCTATATGTAAAAATTGATTTAAAAGATTGATTATTCGGATTATTCGTCTTGAAGATGGACTTTACCTCTGTATTCTTTGTAGTGTTTTACCGGTTTTGGATTGGTCAAGGACGAGCTGTTTATGACTAATCCTTTTTTTTTATATCTATTCTTCAGGGGGAAGTCTTATGAAAAAATCGTTACGTCGTGCCTTAATTATTTCCGCAGTTCTTGGCTCTTTTTCTAACCTTCAGGCTATGTCTACAAAGGCTGAAAAGTTCTTTTCTATTCTTGAGAAGAAGCCAGAGTCCGAGTTTCTATTTGACCGTTTTTACGATCTTTATATGCTGGAAGCGACTGCAGCTGATCTCGAAAAACTTTTTGATGATAAATACAATGAGACTAAGGATAGCGTTTATCTTCAGTTAAAAGCGGCTCTTTTTGAAGAGGAGAGCGAAACGGGCAAAGCTCTTGAACTTTATGATCAGCTTGTAGATGATAAAAGTTCGGCATTTTTGATTTATAAGCGCGGCTTTTTGAAATTCTCTGAACTTGATTTTAAAGGCGCGGTCAAAGACCTGGAATTGGCTTCAAGTAAATCCCCATCTGAAAAACTTCGAATTAAAATCAGTAAACTTCTTGGTAAAATATATATTCGTGAAAATGAAGTTGAGAAAGGTTTGGCTATTTGGCTTAAAATGGTTCAAGAACTGGATGATGAAAACCTTGCGGAAGACGTGCTGGAACTGATGATTGGAGAGGGCCTATATGATCAGGCTCAAAAACAGATTGAAAATTTTATAAAATCAGCTAAAACGAATCACCGTAAAATTGCCTTAAAGCTTCGTCAGGGTATAGTGCGGGGGAAAATTCGGACAATAAATTAAGTGTGGATTTTTTCCCGCACTATAAACCGTCAAGTACGAAGAAGTTTACTTAAAAGAGTATAAAGATGTCAAAGAGCTAAGAGTGGCACTAGCCGAATATTTTAAATTTTACAACAACGAACGCTTTCACATGTCGCTCGACAGGAAGACTCCAAACGAGAAATATGCTGAAGGATTAAACAAAAAGCAGAGAAAAGCGGGATAAACCTACTTTAATTAAATTGAAATTTTGTCCTAGAAAACCTCCGCACTTCA
>DDLT01000067.1 GCA_002340265.1 Lentisphaeria bacterium UBA2565
AAAAGACGAAATCCACGCCCTCGCCTGCCAATAGCCCACCGGATATTCGCTGCCGTGCGGGTCAGAACTGCCAATTATATATGCATCAATATTTTTCTTCGCCATCTCCTGACGAAGCGCCGTCAATTTATCGGATATTTTCATTTTAAACTCCTGTAAAGTCAATAAAACCTGTTAGTGTTGCCATCAATACAACCGATTAGCCAATTTGCGAACCGATTAGCATTTTTTTTCACCTTTCACATTCAGTATACCAATAATTACGCCTGTTATGACAAAACTTTTCAAAAAAATTTACTGCGAGATCTCCGGCGCCTGCAACCTAACCTGCGACTTTTGTCCGTTAACTGATGAACCGCGCGGTTTTATGAAACTCGAACTTTTTCAAAAGATTGTCGACGAAGTGGCAGAAATTTCCGAACGAATTTATCTGCATGTTATGGGCGAACCGCTACTGCATCCGCAATTTGATCAGTTTGTAAAAGAGTGTGAAAAACGAAACCTGGCAGTTCATCTCGTCACCAACGGACTGTTTTTAAACAAGAAAATCGAATCCGTGCTAAATCCGACAATTCGTGAAGTTAACATTTCGCTTCAAAGTTTTGCCGGCTGTCATGGCGAAGATGCCGACGACAGCGAATACCTGCAAACCGTTTTCAGCTTTGTCGAAACGGCTTTGGAGAAACGACCTGATATGCACGTCAACCTGCGACTTTGGAACCTTGGCGACTTCGGTTCCGTGGTAAATCACAACCGCACACTTTTAGAAAAGATTTACGATCATTTCAACGAAGAGATTCCTGAATTCTCAATCGGAGCAAGACATCATGGTCGAAGCGTTCGCGTAAAAAACAACCTTTTCATGAACTACTCCACCCGCTTCCTTTGGCCGTCGCTAGACGCGCCATTTGTCCGCAAGAAAGGCTACTGCATGGGTTCAACCACCCAATTGGGAATCCATAGTGACGGCACCGTCGTCCCATGCTGCTTGGACAACAATGCCACAATCGAACTCGGCAACTTCAAAAATCACTCATTAAGAGAAATCATAACCCACGAACGCGCCGACAGAATGCGTTGTGGATTTGACGAAGCCAAACTGGTCGAAGAGATGTGTCAACGCTGTGAATTCGCCAGCCGCTTCCGCAAGAAGATCAAGTACCGCCGATAAGCCTCATTAAATAGAGTTCAACTTCTTAAGTTCCTTATTCGCATTCTTCTTAAGCCACTTCTTTTTAGTTAGTTTAAGAACTTTTTGAAAATGCTCCTTCGCCTCTTTTTTCTTATCAAGCTTTAAGCAAGCATATCCATACTGTAAGTGAACTTCAGCCTGTTGATATTCTGATATACAAGCAACTCCTAACAGCTCATCGAGATATTGAATAGCCCTTTGTGGACTTCCATATTTATGCTGGGATTCAGCAGCAGCAATTATAATAGCTCTATACCATCCTCCTGTTTCACTAATATGATATTTCTCTTTAATCATATTGTCGGCTGCTAGTCTATTATAGTTGCATATCTCAGCATTAGGCAAAGGTACTTTACGTTCCTCTGCATCCAACATTAATGCCAAAGCTGTTTCCTGAGCATTCCAAGCATCAACCTCAGTATCTACAGACATTTTATAATACTTCACCGCTTCGCCATATCTTTTATTTTGTCTGAGATATCTCCCTAAGTAATATGGAGCCTTATGCCTGATATTTAATTCAACATCCTTAGTAAAGAGTTCTACACATTTCTTAAAACCCGTAATAACGCCTTCCACAGGATAATATTTCTTTTGATAGTAGTTCCCACACGACATCGAATAGTCATACCACTCTTTTGATGAACTAGGTTCTTCTTTCGCAACTAATTTTATGTATTGCTCAAAAGTAAGCTTTTTATTTTTATGTTTTTCAAAAACCCACGGTAACATGAAATATTGCCAGGCTTTTTTTTCATCAAAATTATCACCCTTCTTATAATAAAACTTCGAAACAGCACCACATAAACGGGAAAACTGCGTTGAGTTCTTAATACTCATAATCTTCACAAGCTCTTCAGCTTTACAACGTGAAGGATCTTCAGAGAAAAAAAGTGCCTCGTGAATTTTAACAGCATTTGAATAATATTCACTAGTCATATTTCCCTTTGCTTTTTGAAAGTAAAATTTATGCATTTTTTCATCAATCAGCTTCGAATCTTCTGCAGCAATTTGTGCTAACTGAAACCAAGCCTGCCCAGCGTAAGGCAAGAGTTCCACAACTTTTTTTAAAACCTTAACTCTGTTCTCATACTGACCTTCATGGTAATACTTTAAAAATGCTGCTTTACGAAAATGAATCATGTAGCTCCGAGGGAACTTCTTTGCACCTTCAGTATAAGTCTCCTCGAAAACATCTTTCAGGTTAAACCTGTGAGCAACTCCAAGAAGGCTTGAGAAGGAGCCAGGACTTTCAGGATAAGCAGGCATCAACTTTTCTTCATGCACCTTTTTTAACTCATAGAACAGATCTTTTTTGTAAGCCATTTTCTCATCTTGTGTTAACTCATCGTACTCACTTAGCCCAATTAGAGCATAGGCATATTTCCATAGTGCCATAACTGCAGGTGATTTACGTTGATCTACAGTCTTTAGTTGTTCTGCAACATTTTGAAGCAGAGCGGCATTGCCATTCCAACGAGGTTGCAAGTAGTTAAACACAGATTCGACAAGGGCTGTATTCCAAGGTTCAACTTTCAGTCCAAGATTAATCCAAACTCTAAACTCTTCCACATCACTGGAATCACTTCCAACAAAATCTGCGATAGATAAAAGTGCCGGAGAGAACGAGGGATTCATTTTAACAGCTTTTTTAAAATGAACGAGGGCGTCTTGACGCTTTGCTTTGAAGATAGTCCACCCTTCCTCCGTTACAGTATCTACGAAACCTCCACCTCTGGCTTTCCAGGCTTGTCCAACGAGATAATTTCCATACACACATTCTGAAAATTCTGAATTATACTCGCTCTCATTCCATTCCTTTGCCAGATCCACCCCACCGATTCTTGAGTGAAGCTCCTTAATACACGAATTGATATATGAGCCTCCTCCAATAGTTCTCACACCATTAGCCTTCTTAAGAGCCATATTCAACTCTTTAAATTTCTTAGTCATAAACAACTCTATAATAGAACTTCTGTGCTGTGACAGTTCTATCGAATCAGCAAAAGGACAAGCAATCCCTTTAACGGGCTTTACATCCGGATATTTCGTCACATCAACCGTAAAACTGTCATCAAAGACTAGTTCAAAATTCTTAGGAATAGGCTTTGAACTACAATTTGTTTTGACTATCAGTTTTCTAACAACACCCATAAAATTCAAATCATCCTGTAAATCGTCTGCACTAATTAAAGTGGCGGCTGACATAAACAAAATTAAGCGAAACTTTTTAAACATAAACTTCTCCAATCTTAAAATTCACAATAACTAGACAAACTGCTTTTATGATAGTTAGCGGTTTATACCCAAACAAGCTATAAAATAATTTTTTATTAAACACGCCCTGACCAAACTATAAAATTATTCAGTTCACTCCAAACCAGTGCTGAATCCAATACAATTTGGATTGTGGCAGATAATCATCCATATCTCATTCATAACTTCAGCACACCCAAAATGATCAAAGGCCGTAACTATTTGACTGTTTGCATAAAACGAAAAATCAACTACATTCAGCGGTTCAGACGCCCCTACATTCACATCAAATTCCTTAAAAAAGTTTATCAATCATAGTAACAACAAAAAGGATAAAGTTTATGACAACCACTTTAGAAGAGACCATACCTCGTTTAAACACCTTTGAACAAGAAATTTTAATGGCTTGGAGTTGCTTCGGGAAGAGTATCACAAGAACACATCTTCTAAAAGTCACAAAAGTGATGGCAAAGCATTGCCCTAAACGTTACACAACTTCTGAACAGAAAACAATAATAGAAAAACTTATAGATCTCGAAATTATTATATCTGACAAAAGCAGAATCTTCTTAAATGAATCATTTCGCTTTTATTTTTTTCACGAAGCGATAAAAAAAGAACTTATTAACAATCACCATACGTTTCTTGAAAGGGAACTACCCGTCATAATAGAAAGGCAGTTTTACTACAAGGAAATTTCTTCACATGCTCTTTTCTTTCATTTAGCCGTTGCTGGTGCACAAAACGACACAGCTAAGATTGAACATTTATGCAATACCGCTTCAGATTTTAATGACAACATCTTCAATAAAGTTGCTCAAGAATTACTACGTTTTTTTGATCTTTACTTTGGAATTCATAAGTTCCCAGTAAAAGTCCTTGACTACACAATTGATTCACTACTTTTCGACTCTATGCGAGATTTTCAAAAGGCGGAGATAGTCAAGTCATACTCTGAAATCATCAGTTCTCAAATTGATGGCTTCACACGCATCAATGAAGTATCATGCTGCGACCTCATTATGTTTCACATCCTGCGAGGAGAATTTGAGAGTGCGAATCTAATTGCTAATCAACTGTCAAATAATGTGACAGAGTTTTATCAGAACACAATCAACTTTATACAAGGCAAATCCCCAATCGATGAAGTAATTGCCACCTATGAACAAATTTTCAAAAATTGGCTTGGTGGGATTTCCAAATACAAATTGTATAGTTGGCTTTTCTTCTTCTATCCACTGGCGGCATTAGTACAACAGAGTAACAGCCCTGAAACTGCCAAAGTACTAAAAAAGTTGATGACCAAAAACTCCCGCATGGACAGTATAACTGAACAAGCCAAAGCTGTCTTCAGAAAACTTTTCAAATTAAAAAACAGTGAATACACCGACCTAAACCCATTTTATACGAGAGAGTTGTATAAATGGGATGATGATATAATCAACTTCTTTAAATGGTGCGGCTTAACACTTCTTCAACGACAGTTTTCATCAACGCTACCCAATATACTAACAGAAAAAACTCTATTAAAATTAAAAAAATATTACGAACAAACAGAATTCTACTACATTGAGTCTGAACTATCTCACATTATCGAAGCATACAATCAGAAGAAGATTATAAGCAAATCACCGATAAACAAAATTACCGAAGTAGGGTTAGTCAATCACGTGCAAAAAATTGAAACGTGGGAAAAAATATTGAGCTTACTCGAAAATGATTTTTTGCCTGCAAAGCAAGCAACTAGCAATTCACAGCCTACCCCTTCGGGTAAGCGCTTAGTTTGGATAATCGAATACTCAAGTCCAGAAAATTACACAATAATTCCCAAAGAACAAACGCTCTCCAAATCAGGGAAATGGACAAAAGGTCGTAAAATTGCAGTGAAACGTTTCATTGAGCAAGAAGTAGAGAGCGCAGAGGAAAAAGACTACCAAATCGCAACCCAGGCTATAGAAAAAGTTAGCAATGGTTGGTACAGCAACCAAAGTTATTACTACGATGATACAAAGCTTGCTGTAGCACTCATAGGCGCAGAAAATCTTTATGTTGAAGAAAAAGGGAACCTAATTCAAACTGAATTTAAAACTGCCGAACTAGAGTTAAAAATAGTAACTGAGGGTGACCAGCTTAAATTATCAATCAGTCCATTCTTCGAGTTTAAAAATACCTATCTCATGCGTGAAACCATCACCACACATCGTGTTTATAATGTAAAAGAAGAGACAGCTTCACTGGCAAAACGAATAACCAATAAAGGCATAACGCTACCAAAATCACAAGAATCAAGAATTACGGCACTAATTCCAAACCTCTCAAAAAATGTCTCAGTTTCAACCGACGCCACAGATCCGAACAATCAAGAATTCCCGGTCATTGAACTGGCTCCCGAACTAAAGATACGCCTTTTCCCATTCAACAATGGTATTCGAA
>DDLT01000092.1 GCA_002340265.1 Lentisphaeria bacterium UBA2565
ATGACTTGGTATACGTTCTCTTTCTCTTCGTCAGTACCTTTGAAGAATACAGGTTTTGCGGCTTCCACATACCAGTCGCAGTATTGATTCCAGATAAATTCGTAAAGATCCATGGTGTAGTGGTGGAAGTCGAACTTCTCAAGGTCTTCTGTCAAAGCAGTGATTGTGTGATTCAGTTTTGCCAGAATCCAACGATCAGCCGGACGAAGTTTCGATTTGTCCAGATTGTCAAGGTTCTGCCAGTTTGCCGAAGTGCCACCCTGCATACGACGGAAACGCGCCGCATTCCAGATTTTGTTCACAAAGTTACGACCAAGTTCGCATTTACTTTCGCCAAACTTGATGTCATTACCCATAGGTGCAATCTGAATGATTGTGAAACGAAGCGCATCGGCACCATATTTCTCGATCACTTCTAGAGGATCTGGCGAGTTGTTTAGAGATTTCGACATTTTTCGTCCAATCTCATCACGAATGATTGATGTGAAGTATACATCTTTGAATGGAATCTCGTCCATAAACTCGATACCAGCCATGATCATACGGGCAACCCAGAAGAAGATGATATCTGGACCAGTTACAAGTGACGCTGTAGGATAGAACTGTTTCAGATCTTCAGTTTGGTTTGGCCAGCCAAGAATGGAGAACGGCCATAGCCAAGAACTGAACCAAGTATCCAATACGTCAGGATCCTGAACCCAGCCTTCGCCCGGGCTTTCCACCTGACATTTAATTTCGTCGCCTTTGTACCAGATCGGAATACGGTGTCCCCACCAAAGCTGACGGGAAATACACCAGTCCTGAATATTCTCAAGCCAGTGATTGTATGTTTTCACCCAGCGTTCAGGGTGGAATTTGATTTTACCTTCGTTAACCGCTTTAAGCGCAGGCTCTGCAAGCGGTTTCATTTTTACAAACCATTGAGCCGAAAGACGCGGTTCAACAGGCACATTTCCACGCTCGGAGTAACCAACCTGA
Organism: Lentisphaeria bacterium UBA2565; assembly: GCA_002340265.1. Taxonomy (GTDB): domain Bacteria; phylum Verrucomicrobiota; class Lentisphaeria; order UBA2565; family UBA2565; genus UBA2565. The sequence goes on from DDLT01000092.1 coordinate 979, forward strand.
TGTACATGATCTTTGATTTCACCAAGAAGACCAAGTTCATCCATTTTTGCCACAACAGCTTTACGCGCCTCATAACGCTCAAGACCTTCAAACTCGCCGCAAAGCTCGTTCATCGTCGCGTCACCTTTCATCACATTAATCTGTTCAAGGTTATGACGAAGTCCCATTTCGTAGTCGTTCGGATCATGAGCTGGAGTCACTTTTACCGCACCAGTTCCGAACTCTTTATCTACATAAGAGTCTGCGAAAATTGGAATTTCACGGTTTACAATTGGAAGCATCAGCGTTTTACCGATTAGATGCGCATAACGCTCATCTTCCGGATTTACCGCCACACCGCTGTCACCAAGCATAGTTTCAGGACGGGTTGTCGCCACTTCAAGATGACCAGATCCGTCAGTCAACGGATAACGGAAGTGCCAAAGTTTACCGTTGCTCTCTTTGTAAATTACCTCTTCGTCAGAAAGCGCGGTGTGAGACTTTGGACACCAGTTGATGATACGTGTACCTTTGTAAATCAGACCTTTGTTGTAAAGACGGATAAACACTTCCTGAACAGCATCTGAAAGCCCTTCATCCAGAGTAAAACGTTCGCGTTCCCAGTCACAAGAAGAACCAAGTGTGCGAAGCTGCTGAATAATAGTTCCGCCGTACTCGTCTTTCCAATCCCAAACCTTTTCAAGGAACTTTTCACGACCAAGGTCATAACGCGTTTTCTTTTCAGTCTTTAAAAGGTGGTGCTCCACTTTTGACTGTGTTGCGATACCGGCATGGTCTGTACCAGGCACCCAACAAGTGTTTTTACCGCTAAGTTTCTGCCAGCGGATTAGAATATCCTGAAGCGTATTGTTAAGCACGTGTCCAAGGTGAAGAATTCCAGTCACATTTGGCGGTGGAATCGCAATAGAATAGTTCTCTTTTTCAGTCTGATTGGTAATTCCGCGGAAATAGCCGCGCTCTTCCCATTGTGGATACCATTTCGCTTCAACGTCTTTTGGAACGTAAGCTTTAGCAATCTCAGTCATAATTCTCTTTTCCGTAAATATTTAAATAAAAGTAGTTCTGAAAATTATCATCAAATTTCAATCGCGGGTAACTTAAAGCTTCAACCTCATAAATCAAGACTTTTACAAAAGCTCAAAATGAATTACTTCAGCATAGGTGACTTAAGTCGAGCTTCTTGAAAAGTCAAAATTTAAAAGAATACATAGCGAGGCGGCGCTGTGTTAATACTGCAAGGCAAAACTGATAGGTAGGTACGAGTCCGAAATAATCTTCAAACTCTACCTTTCACAGCACTTAGAGCAGTAAATACACAGCTTTTAAAAAATCCTATAAAAATAGCTCTTACAAACAGTACCTCAAGTGATAATCAGGCTGTATTATCACCCGATTTTAGCTGAACCTCAGCCTAAAACGATATTCCGTATCACATAATTACCCTTGATTCATAATCAAATATCATATATAAATAACCGTTTAGACTATTTTTTTGAACCAAAAATTCACTATACTTTTTGCACGACGAAAGCTTAAAGGCTCAATTAAGCTTGTAATCAGCTAAAGGTAATACACTACCGAGTAACTATTAATTGGAGGAAAGTATGAACAAAACAAAGAAACTGATTCTGGCACTTCTTACATTTGCCGGGCTCTCACATGCTGCAAAACCGGAGTGGAACGACATTAATGTCATTCAGGTAAATGCTGAATCACCTTACACATCGATGACCATTTTTGAATCAAAAAAACAGGCGCTTAAAAGTCTGGAGAAAAAAGATTCTGACTACTATAAATACCTGAACGGCACATGGAAGTTCCAATGGAGTGAGTCCCCGGCACTCCGTTCCATAGGTTTTCAAAACCCGAAGTTTAATGTTGACGGCTGGGCAGATATCACAGTGCCTTCCAACTGGCAGACCCAGGGGTTCGGCACACCGATTTACGTCAACACGACCTACCCCTTTCCCAAAAAACAACCTGAGGCACCGACTAAGTACAACCCTGTGGGCTCTTATCGTCGAAACTTTACAATACCCTCTAATTGGAATGGCCGAAAAGTATTTATCCATTTTGAAGGTGTCGAAAGTGCTTTTTATCTTTGGGTTAACGGTAAAAAGGTAGGTTACAGTCAGGGAAGCAGAACGGCGGCCGAGTTCGACATCAGCAAATACCTTCAAAAAGGGAACAACACTTTAGCCGTCGAAGTATACCGTTGGTGCGATGGCTCTTACCTTGAATGTCAGGATTTCTGGCGTTTGAGCGGAATTTATCGTGATGTCTACCTTTGGTCTCCAAAAGCGCTCCATATTCGTGACTATACCGTAAAATCAGACTTGGATGCGCAGTACAAAAACGGCGAGTTTTCTGTTTCGGCTCAGCTTAAGAATTTCACAGATAACCCCCAGCCTTACCAAGTCGAAGCAGTACTTTATGATGCCGACGGGAAGCAGGTTTACTCCGAAATGCTCAGCGGCACAGTCGAAGCCGGAAGTACGGCAGCACTGAACTATGCGGCGACTATCGAAAATGTAAACCAATGGAATGCCGAAAACCCGTACCTTTATAAACTTATCTTTAACGTAAAAGGAAAGTCGAAATCCAGCTTATTCAATCTGTTTTCATCTAACACACTGGAGTCAATTCCGGTAAATGTCGGCTTTAGAACTACAGAGGTCAAAAATGGTAGATTTCTGGTCAACGGTAAGCCAGTTCTTATCAAAGGGGTAAACCGTCACGAACACCACCCCGACTACGGTCACTACACTACAAAAGAAACAATGATGAAAGACATTATATTGATGAAACGACACAACATCAATGCAGTACGTACCAGCCACTACCCCAATTGTCCGAAATGGTACGAGCTCTGCGATAAGTACGGTATCTATCTATGGGACGAAGCCAATATTGAATCTCACGGTTACGGCTACGGTAAAACCTCACTTGCCAAAGATCCTAAGTGGGAAAAACAGCACCTTGACCGCCTGACCCGTATGGTAACACGTGATAAAAATCACCCTTCCGTCTTGGTCTGGTCAATGGGTAACGAAGCTGGTGACGGCGTCAATTTTACCGTCGGTTACAAAGCAGTCAAAGCTCTGGACTCACGTCCGGTTCACTACGAGCGTGCCCTGCAGAGCCCCAACAGCGATATGTTTGCACGAATGTATACCCATCCGGCAGGTGTCAAGCGTTATGCCGAACAGAAGCATGACCGCCCTTTTATAGTCTGCGAATATGCGCACGCAATGGGTAGCAGCAGCGGTAACTTATGGCACTACTGGGACATTTTCTACGATGAAACCAATAATGCCCAGGGCGCATTTGTCTGGGATTGGATGGATCAGGGACTTCGTACAGCAGTTCCGGGTAAAAAAGGTGAAACTTTTTTTGCATACGGCGGCTACTTCGAAGAACCAGGAACCAGACATGACGGTAATTTCTGTATGAATGGCCTGATTGCGGCGGACTGGACGCCTCACCCCGGACTACTGACCATGAAAAAAGTTCATGAAAACCTTCATGTTAAACCTGTTGACCTGAAAGCCGGTAAAATTTCAATCAAAAACTGGTTCGACTTTACTAATGCCAAAGACATTGCTTATGCAACCTGGTCTCTGCAGGAAGAAGGGAAAATCATCGCAACCGGAAAAGTGGCGGAACTTGACCTTGAACCGCGGGAGGAGAAAGGGTTCAAACTTTCACTTCCGGCAATTTCTCCAAAACCTGGAAAAGAGTATTGGTTAAATATTAACTTCAAACAGAAAGACAATACATTCTACGCTGACAAAGGTTACGAAATTGCTTACGCACAGTTCAAACTTCCTGACTTTGTAGAAAAAGAAGTGAAAAAAGTCGGCGGTAAAATACGTCTTCGTAACAAAGATGACGAAGAGATCATCAAGATTTCAGGGAAAAAGTTCGTCTTGACTTTTGATAAAAAGAAAGGCTCAATTGCCTCATATACTGTAAACGACAGAGCTATCTTTGTCAGAGGCCCGGCACCGGACTTCTGGCGTGCACTAAACGATAATGACCGCGGTGCAAGGCTGAATAAAAGGCTGGCTGTATGGAAAGACGTCGGTAAAACCTGTGAGCTAAAATCAATTACAGTAGGCAAAGCTGATACCGGAGTCACGGTAAAAGTGGTAAAACGCCTGACTAAAGTTGGAGCTGAATTCACTACGACCTACACGGTCAACCCTGCCGGCGAGATTACAGTTGATGTGGACTACATTCAGCTAACCCGTCAAAAACTGCCAATGCTTCCACGTTTCGGTATGGATATGGTAATCGCATCGAATTATGATAAAATCACCTGGTATGGGCGTGGTGAAGAGCCGACCTACTCCGATCGTAAAGATGCCAGAATAGGCATCTACAGTGGGCGCATTTCAGAACAGTGGGTTGAGTATTCTCGGCCTCAGGAAAATGGTAACAAGGTAGATGTCCGCTGGTTCACACTGACGGATGAAAACGGATTGGGCATCAAAGTAACCGCAGCGGAGACACTTTCTATCTGCGCCCAGCACTATTCAAAAGCTGATATGGAAAGCAAAAACTACACCCATGAACTAACAAAGTCTGAAAATATTTTTCTTAATATCGACAAAGTACAGATGGGAGTAGGCGGCAACGACAGCTGGGGACAAACTTGCATGGAACCCTACAGAATTCACAGCAGACCGATGCAGTACAGTTACACCATCTCGCCGCTTTACTAAACACAAAGCAGACAGCATACGGTCAACTGCTGACCTTACACAGTAGAACAAAGCTATCCTGAGAAAATCGGGATGGCTTTTTCTTTGCCTTCAACCTTGAATTAATCAAGTTAGGGCTTCCTGAAAAATAGTAATGAACTAACTTTTAGATAGTTACAGCCTTTTTATAGGCTAACCCAAATTGTTCACGAATTTTCGGATGCAAAATATGAGGAAGCAACAATGTAGAGTAGTCACTACTCTAAGTCGTTGCTAACAAAATAGGTGGCGTGCGAAAATTTGCCTGTAAAGGTAAGTTCGTAAGCTTATTAAATAAAAACGATAATAGAACACCACAAGTCCCTAGTAAATTCATCTCTTATTGATTTATAATAGTACACAGCTATAGAAAGTAAATTTATGAGTCGTTTGGGCTAAATATGGCTTCCTAAAACCTACCCGGGCAACGTGGAGGCGATTTCAAGCTGAAAAACATCATATAAATTCACTTTTTTGAAAAAAAATACAACTTTTCAAGAAAAACTGTAAGAAAGGCAAAAGCAGAGACGTACTTGCGACCGAGAGCAGGAGGATTCAACGTTCTCAAAAAAAAGAGGAAACCAATTTCGAAAGATTTTGGAGGAGAAGAGCACGGTTGATTTTCAACTTTTGTAAAATCAACCGTGCAAAACTTATCAAAGGGCACAGCTAAAAGCACAACGCCTTTAAAAGAACAGTTTTTAAACTTTCATTTCCTATTGAAATCATGTCTTTACCTTGACATGAACCCGAAGCACAGCCCGCACTTGATCCCCAACAAGTCGCGGGCGTTCTTTTGTCTATCAAGTCAGGAACTATTGATTAAAAACTAAACTACATTGAGGAGATTAAGATGAAAGTCAGAAATTTAGCTCTAGGTCTTGTAACATCTGTGAGTTTTAGTGCATGCGCAGTGCTGACACCGACATCAGAGGAAAAAGCGACAGACAAACCTGTTGCAGCTTCACAAAACGTCATTTCAAAATATGTGGTCTACCCTACCCCGCAGGAAATGGTAATGAAAAATGAACTGGTAAACCTCCCCACAAAAGAAAACTTAAACATTGTTCTGGGCGAAGGCGTTCTTGATGTGACCCAAAAAAGAGTCGAACGAATCTTTGCAAAGTTCGGTATCACTTTGACTGCTGCAAACTTCAGCGACAGCAAAGTAGATGGTAAATTTAACATCCTACTTGGTATCAACGGCACAAAAGGTGATATCGCAACAAGCGAAGCTGCTAAACTAGGCATCGACCTTAAATCACTTTTTGCTCACCGCAACAAAGGTAAAAACCTTACAGCTGACCAAATTAAACACGACAATAAATACGATATTCACCTATTCGACCTAAGTGACAACCAGATCACAATCGTTGGTGAACACAACGACGCGGTTTACTATGGTCTTGCAACAATGAACCTTATCTTCGAGCAAAAAACTGCTGACAATATGCTTCAAGCTGTAACAATCGAAGACTATGCGTACACACTACAGCGTGGTTCAATTGAAGGATTCTACTACCTTCCATGGTCTAAACAGGACATTCTGTCTCAAGCTGAGTACATGGAACGCTACAAAATGAACACCTTCACTTACGGTCCTAAAGGCGACGCCTACCACCTAAGTAAATGGAGAGAACCATACCCGGCAAGCACAACTGCTGAAGAAAAAGAGAAAGGTATTTTCTCTGCAGGCGACATGGCTGAATTTGCTCAAGTTTACGCAAAACATAATGTGGACTTTATGTGGACAATTCACCCATCTCAATCTTCAAACGGTATTCAAGTTGCATACCGTAACGAATGGTTCCACAAAGATGACAAAGGTGAATTCGGCTGGAAAAACAGCGGCATGCCTAAAGGCTCCAAGACAGATTCCCAAGGTTACATTTTAGACAAAAAAGGTAACCGTATCAAAACTAAAATCTCTGGTAGAAAACCAGAATTCTACAAACGTGGCGACAATGTACCAAACCTTAACTATGGTCAATATGGTGAGTACACTTACCAAATCGACGCACAGGGTTTCGTTCTTGACCAAATTGGTCAACGTGTTGCAAAACCTAATAGTGTAAAATATACGCCACAGAATCAAGCTTATATGGACAAAGGTATCGAAGATATCATGAAAAAAGTTCACCAAATGTATAAACTGGGCTTCAGAGACTTCGGACTTTTCGTTGATGACATCAATGGTCACGAAGCGGCCGCAGGTGCGACAAACCAGGCTTACATGGCTGACCAATTCCAAAAAGAACTTGAAAATACATACAAAAGCAAAGAAGAAGACCCTGTAAACGGTGTTGGTCCTTCTATGTACGTACCAACAAACTACTACATCGGTTGGAAGTATAACGCTGAACACGAAAAGAAACTTAGCCCTCTAAGAGATGCAAAACTACCTCTAAAACGTGGTGGAAACATCGAAAACCTTCGCGTTGAAGGCGTAAAAGGCGTTGAATACAACTCATACAAAGGTGCACACGAAAACCTAGTTGTAACCTTTACAGGTCACGGTTGTTGGGGTAACATCGCAGAGATTCCATTCAAAGTTATGAACGAGCGTTATATCGGTAGAACTTCTGCAATGTGGTGGAACTTCCCTGTGAATGACTACACATTCGCCGACACAATGTTCATGGGTATTCCTACAACTAAGCACAAAATGGACACTGATGTACGTTCAACTCAGGGTATCATGACAAACCCAATGAACCAATTCGAAGCAAGTAAAGTTGTTCTATTCGCTATCGCGGATTACGCTTGGAACATTCCAGCCTTCGATCCAGTACAAAACTGGAAAGACTCTTTCGCCTCTTATACTTCTGACAAACAGCTTCAGAAAGCACTAATGATTTTCGGTGAAAATGGAGCTAGAGAGACAAGAGATGTGACAGCGAAAAATAAAGATCTAATCAACAAGTTTAACAAAGCAAAATCTACTGCCGAAAAAGTTAAGATTGCGGCTGAACTTCTTGTTGAAATGAAAGAGATCATTTGGGCTTGTGACAAGATCATGTCTCACGTGAATGACAAAGATTACAAGATTGCCAACCTAGTAGATGAGATCGAACCTTGGGTTCTTACTCTAAGAGCGATGGCACAGAAGACTGCGGTATACCTAGAAGGAATGAAGCGTGGAAAGACCAAAGAGGCAATAAAAAGAATGCTTAACGAAGCTAACACTATGGCAATTCCGGTAATCTACAGTGACGCGGCATACACAGCACGCGGCGGACGTAGAAAGCCAGCAGCTCCAAGCATGAAACTTCTAAAACCTTTCGCAAATGACACAGCGAAAGCATACCTAGAAACACTTCTTAAAAAGAAGTAAGACATACTTCCCAATAGTTTGATACTACAAAGCCTCACTGCCAAAAGCAGTGGGGCTTTTTTTTATTCGTACTACGTACTAAGTGAGACATAAATGCCACTTACTTAAGCGCTTTTATTTCCATACAGCCTCAAAGAGGCTTCATGAGAAAGCCCAGGGTGTAACCCTGGTTTTTTGCAAATGCAAAATCAACAAAACCCTGTAAGGGTGGCATTAATATCGCCCTTTCAGGGCTCTCCTTATTTCGAGACCGTAGAAATTAATGCCTTAAATCGGCATAATGCGGGCAACCACAAGGGTTTGCCCCTACAAGATTTGGAAATCCGGCGACAATTTGGTTGGTTTGCCCCTACAAAATGTTCCCTACATTATGTAGGGGTGCCCCTTGTGGGTACCCAAATTGCCATAATATGTGATTGCACCCTTAAATCTACTTTTTGATGACAGGGGCGTAAAAAAAAAGATTATACATACTATTATCTCAAAGATTAGTTTGAGAACAGTTGAAAATGTGTGACTCCTAAATTTGAATAAGGTTTACCAAACAATAATTCAAAAGGAGCCACACGCTATGAAAATTAAAACTTGCAACGTAAATGTCAAACCACTTAACTGCCTTATTATC
>DDLT01000317.1 GCA_002340265.1 Lentisphaeria bacterium UBA2565
TTTGGTGTAATTATTTGACCGTAACAGGACTTTACAAATTCAAAGTCTGTTTCTGCAAGGGGTGGGAACAACTCTCTAATTTGAGCTCGAAGGTCTTCTTCCTGCAGGGACTTGTCCACTGGAAATGCATGAACAACAAATCCGTTGTTTTCTAACCGACATCGCGTCTGGTGGGTAGGCACTGACTTCGTGTCAGGAGAAGGAAGAAGAACAACATCTTTATGTACTACATCTTTCTTTGCTTTTTTGGCTGGAGGCTTCTTACCTTTAACACATTTGCTATTGGACGACTTGCCACCAAATGATCTTTTACCAACAGTCGGAAATAAGTTCCTTAACTGTGCGGCCACCGCTGTGCTTTCCACATTTCTGATACTTGTGTTGTTCACATTCACAGTCTGACTTGATGATGGCGTTCTCGTCGACAGTATTCCCGATTCACGAGGCCTTTGATCCAACATTCGTTGTTCAATAGGTTGCACATTACTATCATTGAAATTTTGCAGTAATGATCTTGCCTGACGAGCGATATTTGATAACGCTTCTCGGAAATCTTCACTTCTTTCCTCCATTACTGAAAGCACGTGATAAAAGCATCCAACATGGCAGTCTTGTAGGGGCCGAGGGAGATCTGGTGACGTATTTGTCATAACAAGCGCGCGGTGCATCATACCATACTGCATACGCATGGAAGTTTAGAATGCTCAATATAAGTGTATTTGGGCATGGTTATATGACAATGACCATACAGAATATAAAGTAAGTTAAGCATATTTATTTAGAATTTGGCATGGTTATATGACAATGACCATACAGAATATGAAGTAAGTTGAGCTTCTTTATTTAGATTTTGGCATGGTTATATGATAATGACCATACAGAATATAAAGTATGTCAAGTATGTCATCTGTTCTACTATTGAAGCCAAAGCATCAAAATTCAAATATTGCACTTCACTGAAACTTGACAGGAAGTTTAATAACTTGAAACGAAAATATGGAATTCCGCTGTTGTCGAACCTGAATAGCAATGAATAGCTTTTCCGGGATCTTCGTAGATTTGGGCCATCTTTGAGCAGTGAAAACCAGGACCAAATGAAGAGTCAACTCAAAAATATCTCCTACAGTTACATCTATGCATATGACTTCCCTAAACAGAGACGCATTCTAAGCAAAGAGGAGTGGACACTTTTAAATGATTTACGTAAAGATGACAGCATCATAATAACGAAACCAGACAAGGGTAATGGAATTGTCATCGTAAAGAAGCTTGATTACCTTAACAAAATAAAGCAACTGGTCTCTGATAAAACTAAATTTAAAAAACTTACACAAAACCCAACGAAGTCTACCCACAAACCTAAGTTTATCTCCGTAAACTAAGAAGGGATGGTATCATTGATGATGATACACTTCGCAAAATACTGCCATCTGGTTCCACTCATGGCATCCTCTATGGTTTTCCAAAGGTTCATAAATCTGTTTGCCCGTTTCGCCCTATTGTTTTCTCCGTGAACACCTACACTTGCAATCTTGCTTCCTACCTCGTTGGCATACTTCAGCCAATTTCCACCAACCAGCACACGGTTTAAGATTCAATTAGTTTTGTAGATTGGGCCAAAACCTACAAACATAACAACGGAATAATGTACTCTTTGGATGTCACCACTCTATACACAAAGGTGCCACTTGATGAAACAATACAGATTTCTCTAGACAGCCGATTATATTATCTCCCTGATCCTCCGCAATTACCTCGTTCTGCTTTGCAGAATCTCTTAGGGTTTGCCACTAAGAAGAGCCATTTTATATTTGATGGCCAATACATCGATCAGATTGATGGTGTAGCCAAGGGTTCACCTTTAGGCCCAGTTTTGGCCAACATTTTCATGTGCCACTTTGACGAAAAATTTTTGATGAACAGCAGATTCTCTCCTTCACTTTGGTTCAGATATGTAGATGACACCTTCACCATATGTGACAGCGAAGACAATGCTAATGAGTTTTTAAGTTTCCTATTAAATAGTCGACATGATAGCATCAAATTTACCATTGAATTTGAAGAAGACAATAAGATTCAATTTTTAGACATCCTTGTTAAACGCTGCCCTGACAACACTTTCTCCACATCTGTCTACTGGAAGAAGGCATTCACAGGCCTCTACAGTAAGTGGGATTCATTCACACTTCGTAAGTACACAATCGACCTCATCCGCACAGTCACCTATCGATGCTTCCGAATCTGCTCTTCACCATCTTTGTTGCAAGTCGCTATTAAATAGCTGAGAAAGCTCCTGTTGCAAAATGGTTACCCTCAAGGTGTTATCACGTTCAACGATGTATTGAACAAAAATAAAAACAATCCAAATAACCCTGTTCAAGCTACAGTTCCCCAAAAAGATATCTTAATCCTATCTTAGACATCTTACCCTACTTAGGTCTTCACAGTAACCAAGTCATAAAACGTCTGAAATCCTGCGCATACAACTTCTATACCCTTTCGTCAATCTCAAGATCATATTCCATAACACACGCCGAATCAAATCTTACTGTTCATACAAAGATCGCTTGAACCGCGAACTGGTTGTTTTGTTTTATTATTTCCTCCATTCATTATTATATTACAAAGATATTTTTTTTATATTACAAAGTCATTATTA
>DDLT01000052.1 GCA_002340265.1 Lentisphaeria bacterium UBA2565
CTTTCGATTAAAGTTTTCTTTTAGATAGAGTAGGGCTTGTGACGTCTGTAGGTGAGGGACGGCACAAATGTTAGTCGACTGTCTGGCGACTACATTGACGGGCGGTATTAAAGTCGCGGTATTTGGAATTTGTTCTCCCTGAAGCATCTTATCTAAAAGTTCGGCGGCTTTATATCCAACTGCTTCAAAATTGGTATTTACGCTTGATAATGGAATTGGTGCCAAATCACATTGAAGAATATCGTCATCAACGCCAAGAAGTGCTACATCATGCGGAATACGTAGATTTAAATCTTCACAGACACGCATCGCTCCAACTGTCAGACGGTCGTTAGGGCACATCAATGCGAAAGGTACTTGTTTATCTCTATTTAAAAACTTCTGCTTTAACTCTTCTTTTAGTTTCTTATAATCCAGCAAGTGAAATGATTTGTTGCGTTTTAACACTTCTTCTTTAAGACCAAGCATTCGGTCATGATCATTTGGATGGGAGCTAAGTTGGGCATAAGCGATGTCTTTAAAACCCAGACTACATAAATACTTGCCTCCCATTCTTCCGATTGCCTTGTTATCATGAATTACGTAGGGTAGGTTGAGTTGCTTGGATTTTACAGACAGGTCGACAACTGGAACTTTTGCAGATTTTACTATGTCAATAATCTCTTTGTTATTTGCATGAAATGAGATAATTCCATCGATATTAGGAGTGACTTCTGCCAATCCGCGTAGTAGAATCCAGTTGGCCTTTCTTGCATATCTGACAATACCAAGATGAATTCGGTATTCATAATATCCAGGCAGAAATGTAACGGTTTTTCTTTTCATTTTGTCCTGTTTTGTTAAAATTATGTCTTAAATTAATTGGTTAAACTTGTTGTTCAACCAGTAAATAGCATTAAATTAGCGCCTCATTTTAAACCCTTAGGAGGAAGAATAATGATGAAATCACTCTTAATTGGAGCTGCTGCCATGTTTACAGCACTCAGTATGAACGCTGAAAGTCAGCGCGAAACGTACCTTTTGGATAAAGGTTGGAAATTCCATTACGGTGACATTCCACTACCAAAACTAACAAGTCACCGTCATGTTTATGTGACTGTAAAAGCTGGTAACACACGTGGTGTTTCAGGTTTTAACTTTGATACTAGTAACTGGGAAGATGTCGATCTGCCGCATGACTATGTTCTAAATGGTGAACATAGCGAGGATGAACTTGTTTCTCATGGCTATCTGCCACGTCCAATTGGTTGGTATCGTCGTAATTTTCGTCTTGAAGAGTCTGACCGTGATAAAACAGTTTGGCTATATTTTGACGGAATTGGTGGAGTAAGTACTATTTATGTGAATGGTCAGGAGATGGAACACCTGACAAATGGTTACATCGGGCGTCGTGTAAATATTTCTGATATTGCACATTACGGTGATAAACCAAATGTGATTTCTGTAAAAACTGACCCGAGCGAGCCACAGGGTTGGTGGTATGAAGGTGGGGGTATTTATCGCCACGTTTGGCTTCACAAAACTAACAAACTGCATGTAGATCAGTATGGTGTCTATGTAAACCCACAAAAAGTTGATGACGACGAATGGGAAACTAACGTAGAAACCACTATCGAATCTGAAATTAACGAAGATGCAACTGTCGAGATCACATCTACAATTGTTAATGCTTCGGGTAAGAAGATTGACTCCGAAACAGATGAACTTTTTGTTCCAGCTCGTAAAAAAGCGATTTTGAAACAGGTTATCGACATTGATGAACCTGCTCTATGGGATGTCGATGCTCCAAACCTATATACAATTAAAACTGTGGTGAAACGTGATGATGAGGTTATTGATACATACACTCAGCGCTATGGTTACAGAACTATCGAATTCACTGCTGATAAAGGTATCTTCCTAAACGGTAAATACATTAAACTGCAAGGTGTATGTCAGCACCAAGATCACGCTGGAGTTGGTGTTGGTATTCCAGATGAAATCCGCAAATTCCGTATTGCTCGTCTAAAAGAGATGGGAGTGAATGCATACCGTTGTTCTCACAATCCTCCTGCACCAGAAGTTCTGAAGTACTGTGATGAACTTGGTATGTTGGTTATGAATGAGAACCGCTTCTTTAACTCTGCAACTGAATATCTTGAGCAACTTCGTGAACAGGTTCTTCGCGACCGTAATAATCCATCAAACATCATGTGGTCTCTTTTCAACGAAGAGGGATGGCAGGGAGATGAACGTGGTCGTAAGATTGTTGAACGTATGTCTTTTCTTGTTAAAGAGTACGACACGTCTCGTCCTGTAACAGGAGCTCAGTCTGGTGGTTACAATAAAGTTGGAGCCTTCGCTTCTGCTGATATTCTAGGAATGAATTACTCTTTAGGCAAACACGAACTAGCACATGAACTTTTCCCAAACAAACATGTTTATGGTTCTGAAAATGTGTCTCACTTTTCAACTCGTGGCGAATTCGAAACTGATCGTGAAAACAATATTTTCAATAACTACGATCAGCATCACGCGGCATGGGGTTCGTCTCTTCGCTACGCATGGAAGTACGTAAACGAGCGTGTTTGGGATGGCGGAATGTTTATCTGGACTGGTTTTGACTACAAAGGTGAACCGACTCCTAGAAAATGGCCTGTAATCAACTCTTACTTCGGCATCATGGATATGTGTGGTTTCCCAAAAGACTCATTCTACCTATGTCAGGCATACTGGAAAAAAGAGCCAATGGCTCACATTTTCCCACACTGGACGCATGATGAATCTTACATTGGTAAAGAGATTCGCGTTCGTGTTTACACTAATGGTGATGAAGCTGAACTTTTCCTTAATGGTAAGTCACTTGGTCGTCACAAAGTTGACTACTATGATCAACTTGAACTAAAAGTTAAGTACGAACCTGGTAAGCTAGAAGTAAAAACTTATAAAGATGGTAAACCACATGCAGCAAGTTTTGTAGAAACAACAACAGCTCCTGTCGCTCTTGGTGTTGAAGCAAAATTCGGTGAATGGGAACGTACTGAACTTTATGCTGGCAACCGTGATTCACTACCAATTGCAGTTTATGCAACAGATGAGAAAGGTCGTCGTTGTCCAAAAGCTTCAAACATGGTAACTTTCAAAGTTAAATCTGGCGGAAAGGTTCTTGGTGTTGGTAATGGTGATCCAGTTTGTCACGAACGTGACCGAGCTTCAAAACGTTCACTATTTAACGGTTATGCTTCGGCAATTCTTGAAGTCAACAAAAACGCTCGTGAACTTGTAGTTGAAGTTACATCTCCAGGTCTAAAGCCTGCAACACTTCGTCTACCTGTTAAACGTGTAAAACCGGAATTTGCTCAATACCCTGTATTTGGTGAAGGAATTACACTTTCCGAGTGGCGTATGGCTGCAATTACCAAAGAGCGTCGTGACCCAAATCAAACTATCGCAGAAAACGATATGAACACTTGGGAAAACGTATCTGTTGGTGAAGGACCACAGCCACAGTTTGAATCAAAACTTGGATATACAGTTTATCGTACACGTTTTATCATGCCAAAAGACCTTAATGCTTGGGAGCTTAAGTTTAACGAGCTTGTGGGGCGTGGTGAACTTTATGTTGATGAAAAGAAAGTCGCTGAAAAGACATCATTCGAAGCTGGTTCACTTTCAACAGTTCTAAAACTAAAAGGTGGCAAAGAGGTTATCGTCTCACTTCTTGTTGAAGCGAAAGATAAAGCTTCAGGTATTACCAAAGCAGTTAAGATGAATCGTTTGAAAATCAAGCGTATTGCACCAAAAGCTCCAAAAGTAACGAAAGCTGACATCGTCCTAAAAGCGACTGCAAAAAACACCAAAGAGAAACTTCAGAAGTTCGCAGTTACTAGCGATAAGAAAGTTCGTTACGTTGTGTTAAAAGTTCTATCTTCACAGAAGAACAAAGCATTTGCACACGCCTCTGAACTTGGCTTTAAAACTAAGTTTGGTAATGTGAAACGGAAAGCTATCAAAGTGCTTTACGTAAGCAGTGAAGAGGTAGATAGCAAAGCCGCAGCTCTGTTTGATGGTAAGACTAATACATTCTGGCACTCAAAATGGCGTGGTGGTGAAGATCAAATGCCACACTACATTATGGTTGATTTAGGTACAGCTTTACCATTGACTGAAATTCAGCTAAAAGGTCGTGAAAAATACGACTTTGGCGGAATCAAAGATTTCGAAATCTATGGTTCAGAAAATCCATTTCCAGTTGGCCGATAAGCGATAGATATTGGATCATTTTAAGCGCAGTCTTCACGGACTGCGCTTTTTTTATAATTGTCGAATGTAATCCGACGAAAACGTGTTAGCTTGTTGCCGCAAAACGAAAAAGCACTACTATTTGTCTACCAATTCGGTAAGCTTTAGTTCATTAATAACGAAAATACGTTGCTGGGTTACATTTACTATTTTTCTGGAACCAGCAACTTCAAAAACTTGTAACTTACAACTTTAAAGGAGTTTCTTATGGAAGAACAATTTCCACCATGTCCTGACTGCGCCTCTGAATATACTTATAATGATGGTACTATGTTTGTCTGTCCTGATTGCGGACGTGAATTTCTAGAATCGGACTTGGTTTCGGAAGAGTCTGAAAGTTCTGAACCGGTAATCAAAGACGCTGTGGGCAATATTCTGCAAGATGGCGATACCGTAACTGTAATCAAAGACAAGAAAGTAAGCGGTTCATCCAAGATTCTAAAAATCGGAACAAAGGCTAAAAACATTCGCCTAGTACCAAGTGGCGGAGATCACAATATCGACTGCAAGATCCCAGGTTTCGGTGCAATGAGACTTAAGTCATCTGTTGTAAAGAAAGGCTGAGTCAGCTAATAGCTTTTAGATACTACTATTAGCTATAATATATAAGTTTCTGATTTTATAGCCTGAAAGGCTTATTTATGACAGCCCAGGGTAACACCCTGGGTTTTGACCTTTTTAATGAAATACGTGCTGTAGGTACGCTCCGTTATCACACACGGCTGAATGGTCTTAGCTTATGACTCGTTTAAAGAGGCAGTTTGGTAAAAGCCTCAGTATGCAATGAAAAAGAACTATTAAAAGGAAAATTAAATTTCTTAGAGGCAGAGCCAGTTTGGTTATTTGAAAAGGTTGCTTAACCTCATAGCCTTGTTTCAACTTTGCCAGACTACAAGCTAACTCTCCATATTTTTGGGGTGTCCTTGGCCATTCAATAATTGAATTCAACCATTCTTTATTTATTTGTTCAGAAGTAGTTAATGCAGATAAGGCTCCTGTTATGGCTCCTGCTGTATCAGTATCTCCTCCTAGATTTAATACAGAAGTTAAAGTTTTCTCAAATTCACCGTAGTGCCGGATTACCGCATAAAGCGCAATTGGAACTGTTTGGTAAATATAACCCGAAACACCATTCCTACATTCTAGTTCTTCTGCGAAGTGCTCCAATGATTTATCAGCCTTTAAGTTATCAATTAGTTTAGTCACTATTTTACTCCACTCTTTGTCTGTGTTTTTAAATTGGAGTAGTTTTTTTAGATCGGTCAAACTCGGCTTCCCGTTGTTATATATATAAGCCGCAAGCTCTGTAATGGCAGTGGTTGCTACTAGGCATTTAGAATCTGTATGGGTGATGATTGTTGACTTTTCATTAAAATCACGGCGTTTAAATTCATTATCATGAAAATAAATACCAAGGACTGTAGCTCGCATTGCCGGTCCATTACCAGCAGAAAAGACTCCACTATTTTGAGGTTTATAACCAAAACACAACTTTATAATTGACTTTAGAGTTGCGTAACCGATTCCTGCAGGACATCCGAAAAGCCACCAACGTAGTTTCCTAGCGAAAAGATTGATGAAGAGAGTCGAATCCTCGCTGCTTTGCAAAAGGCTCTCTGCAAGCATGTAGGTGTGTTCGCTATCATCAGACAGCATACCTTTCCCAAAGATAAACCTCTGCTTCCAGTTGCTCCAACCTAAGTTTGAAATCCTTTTTGCACTGATTCCCTCGGCAGGGAGTCCCAAAGAGTCTCCCACCATTGTGCCAAGAAATACCCTATGAATAGCAGTCTCAATATCCATTATTTGTTATTTTTACGAAGAATCAGCTTAAGGTGGGTACGTTCTTGAAGTTGTACCTGGAATGTATTGAATACTTCATCTCTTAGAAAAGGTAAGGTATAGTGTTCGATAAAGTGGGGGTGGTAGTGGTTAGGAATAATTTGAAGAAGGCGCTCTTTAGTTATCGGCAGATAGTTCTCACGACTTTCTCTTTCCCAGTTTTCTGTATAGCGATAAGTTAAAAAGAAGTGAGTTAAACTCCAATTTTCATCTAGAGACCCCCACATAGACTCCCAGTCAGTTAGTAGTTCAGTATCGAAGATTTGGTAAACGCGAGCAACTGTTATTGGATCGCTAGGACGAGAACAGGTATTTGATACACACATATCTCTAATAGAAATGTAGTCAAAGTCTAGTGTAAAAATTTCGTTCCAAAACTCTTTCGGATTGCTGTATGAGTAGACTTCATGAATAACGCTTGAGAGTATCAAACATGTTTTCCTTCCATTTTTGATAGCTTTTAAATGCTGGCTTAGTTGTTTCAGTTCATGAAATAGCTGTATTGTTTCAGGTAGGTTATCCTGAGCTTTTTCAATCATCTCTTTGCTCAAGTCATAACCTATATAGTCGTGCTCGGGGAAAAGGTTGTGCATATATTTTAATAGAATCCCATCAGCACAGCCAAAATCGACAAAAATTTCTGCTTCAACTTTGTCCAGAAAGTAAGTCTTGTCAATTAAGCTTTGTCTCATGCCTTTGTTATATTTAGAAATATCCGTGATTGGTCTTATTTCGTTCATACACTTCCCTTAGTTTAGATTTCAAAATAATATCCATTTTTAGCCAATATGTCATATTTTTCTTTATTAAAAGTATAAAGTTTAGCAGCTCGATGAGATACTCCTTTTTGCGTTTCATTTGTATCCGCAAGAAGCCCTGTCTTTTGTATTTTTTTACGAAAATTTCTTTTATCTAACTTTTTATTTAATATTATTTCATACAAACTTTGGAGTTGACTTAAAGCGAACTTTGGAGGCAGTAACTCAAAGCCTATTGGCTGATAGCTCAGTTTTCCTTGCAAACGCCTATATGCTGTTTCTATAATGTATTTATGGTCAAATGCTAACCTAGGAAGCTCGTCTACAGGGAACCATTTTGCACTTGCTGCATCCGTATCAGCAGCAATTATCTGTTCCTCTGAACTGACCAACGCATAATACGCTACGGAAATTACTCGTTCCCTCGGGTCTCGATCTACTTTGCCAAATGTATAAAGTTGTTCTAGGTATATGTTTTCAATACCGGTTTCTTCTTTTAGTTCCCTCGACGCGGCTGATTCTATACTTTCGTCTATTCTTACAAACCCACCAGGTAGGGCCCATTCTCCTATAAAAGGTTCTGCTCCACGCTGTATTAACATCAATTTTAGAAAATTATTTTGAACTGTGAATACGACACAGTCTACTGTTACAGAAGGATGAGGATATTGGTATGAATATTTCATTAATTAACTCTATAATTGTTATAATTTTTACTCGATAGTGTAGAACGTACATTAAGTCTGTGGTTTTACAAATTTGATTAAGATTTAAATAAATTTTCATATTATCATTGCATAGTGTTTATTTTACACTAAGTTAAATGTGTAAAACTAACACTAACTACGGAGATTACTATGTTTAGTTATTTAAAATCAGAACCAGGTTATTACTTTATTCAGTACGTTAACGGAGCAAAAAAAAGAAAAGGTGCAGGTCTAGCGTTTTGGTACTTTGCGCCGACTACAACTATTGTTAAAGTCCCAATCAATTCGATTGACTTGCCTTTTATTTTTGAAGAGGTGACCGCTGATTATCAACAATTAACTGTACAAGGTCAGTTGACTTATCGGATCATCAACCCTGAGGAGACTGCTAATGTTTTGGATTTTTCTGTAGATTCGAAAGGAATATACCAGAGTGATGATCCACAAAAAATATCAAAGCGCCTTGTGAACCAAGTACAAGTGTTTGTCCAAAATGAACTACAGAAGCTAAATTTGGTAAACTCTCTACAGAGTACAGATTCATTAACTTCAAAGGTCTCTAGAGCTCTAAAGGAATCACCATTAATAGATTCGTTGGGTTTAGAACTAATCAACTTTTCTATTTTGGCTGTGAAGCCAAACCCAGAAACGTTAAGGGCGTTGGAATCTACAGTTCGGGAAGATATTCTTAAGCAGGCTGATGAGGCCAGGTATGACCGACGAAATGCTGCGGTTGAACAGGAAAGGACCATCAAAGAAAATGAATTTAATACTGAAATTGCTTTGGAGAAAAAGCGTAGGCAAGTTGAAGAAGAGAAACTAAATGCTAAAGAAAGCCTGCAAAGAAAAAGTGCAACGCTTGAGCAGGAACAAATGCAGATGAAGGTAAAACTTGAAGAGCAGAATTCTGCTTTAGTTGCACTTGAGACTGAGAATAAACAGAAAGAGTCTGAGGCCAAAGCTTATGAAGTGAAGGCTATGATGCAGGCTTATGAGAATGTTGACCCTAAGACACTTCAGGCTATGGCAATGGTAAATATGGATTCGACAAGGATTATAGCTAGTGCTTTTAATGAGTTGGCAGAAAATGCTGGTAAAATTGGACAGCTTAATATAGCTCCAGAATTATTGAATCTTCTTACAAAAAAGTAGGCTATTATGAATCGAAAAATAGTTATTATAACTCGAAAAACACGACTACAAGAGTTGGTTGAAAAGTATAATACCGTGGACCAGACAAAGTTCTACTTGGAAAGTGTCGGGCAGGACTTTACCGTCTATGAAGAGGAAGATAATCGTTATAGAACATCTCTTCTATCTGTAGAGGAAACTGTTGTTGAGTTGGATTACCGATATATTATTTTGGAGCGTCGTTTTCTATCCAATTTTTTGTTTTCTCCTGATGATATTGTGATTGTATTAGGTCAGGATGGACTTGTGGCCAATACCTTAAAATATCTAGACGGGCAAGGAGTCATTGGAGTGAATCCGGATTCCCTCAGCTGGGACGGAGTATTACTACCATTTCAGCCGAGAGATGTAAAAATGATTATTAAAGAGTACATGAATGAGAGGAGAGGCTTTAAAGAAATTACCATGGCGGAAGCTACAATGAATGACGGGCAGACAATATTAGCAGTAAATGACTTTTTTATCGGTCCATCATCTCACACTAGTTTTCGGTATCAGTTGGAGTATGATGGAAAAACAGAACGTCAGTCTTCAAGTGGTATTATTGTTTCAGCCCCTTTAGGTGGGTCAGCATGGTTAAAAAGTATATTAGTTGGAGCTCAGCAGATAATAGGTAGTTTTGGACAGGTTCCTAAAGTTCGATTACCTTTTTCAGCATGGAGTGATAAAAAGTTGATTTATTCTGTTCGTGAGCCATTTCCTTCAATTACAACAGAAAGCACGCTTTGTTTTGGCGAGTTAAAACTAGGTAATGAATTGGTTATATACTCAAACACACCAGAGAATGGAGTTATTTTCAGTGATGGAATAGAAAACGATTACCTACAATTTAATAGCGGCGCGACTGTTAAAATAGGTGTATCCTCAAAGCGAGGGAAACTTATTATTTAGATATAATACTGGATAGTGGATATGAGCTGACTGTAGTAACTTGAGCCGAACAGGTTCAAGTGGTTCAAAAGGTGGTAGATGTTATAGAATTTCAACCGCTGTTGCCAGTCGTCTTTTAACGGACTAATCTCGTTATACACTTTATAGAACTGTTCGGGAAAACCTCCGAAAAGCGTGGTCATGGCAATGTCTGCCTCACGATGCCCATAATACACCGCCGGGTCTACTAATACCGGCTCTCCATTCCTATCATAAAAATAGTTCCCACTCCATAAATCACCATGTAAAAGAGCAGGGGACTCATCGGTCCCTGAAAGGATCGATTCTATGCGGTTCTCTAGTTTTGCAATAGACTTAAGAAGTTCATTTGTCGTACATCCATTTTGTTCAGCCAATCTAAGCTGAAATAGAATACGGTGTTCCCAGAAGAAGTGTAGCCAGTCACTCTGTTTGTTATTGATTTGCAAAGTCGAACCAATAAAGTTGTTCGAATCAAAACCAAACTGTTCCGCACATACTCCATGGACTTTGGCTAATGACTCCGCCAATTTTTCGGTTTTTGCATTAGACGACGAACTTTCAATAAAATCCAGAATCAATTGATTCTTAGACTGCTCATAAACGTGTGGCACTTTTATCTCTGCTTTTGTCAGTTCAGCGAGTCCGATAGCTTCTGCTTCTGCAATTCCATTCTTCTGATAATTCTTAATAAAATACCGTTTCCCGGACTCAGTTGTCAGCTTTTGGCAGTTGCTGATACAGCCACCACTGACATTCGTGGACTCGAGTACATTTTCGCCTAAAATTTTCATATTGCCTTTTTTGATTAAATTTGAACACAGTTGAAAAGGTAAGTCCATTTTATTGAAATGGATATACGACTTTGCATAAGTGGCTTACTTACTGCCGTTTTCAACTAACAATGTTTGCCTGTTTTTGACGGTTCTTTATTGCAATTTCTATAAAATCTATAAATTTAGTAAGAATTAAAACGTGCCCAGCGTATGTACTCCCTTATACCAAGCTTGGTATACATTTGAGCAATAGTCAATTTGTAATTAATAGTTCGGAGAACTTATGAGTTTTTTATATAAATCAATATTCCTTGGGTTTACAGCCGCCACTTTGGTGAGCTGTTCTCAGGAAGATCAGGTCGAAGTGATCGACGTAAAGCTGCCGCCTATCGATTATAGCAAGCGACAGCAGGCCAGTCGTATGAGTGATCAAAAGGCTGAATATGATGTGTTGCTGGCCTTTGTTATTCCTACATCATCTAAACAGTGGTTTGCCAAGGCGACCATTTACGGTAATGAATTTGAACAAGTTCGTCCCATTCTGGATAGTTTACGTGACACATTGGTGATTGATGAAAACTCACAAGATGTGGTGACCTTGAAGTTGGTAGATGGTTGGGAACAACGCATTGAGACCGGCTTTTTACACTCTACACTTATTAAATCGGGTTTAAAATCAAAAGTAACCTTTTCGACTGCGGGTGGTTCGCTACTGAGTAACGTAAACCTTTGGAATAAGCAACTTGAGAACGATAAAATAGAAGAACAGGATTTGCCTCGATTAGTTTCAGAGACGGCGATTAACGGGCGTTATGCGTTAGTCGTTCGATTAGAGAAAGGCATGAAAATTCATTCTGGAGAAGTGGCTGAAACAGACCTGTTTCAATTTGTTATACCTGAAAGCTGGACACTGAATCCTCCATCTGGAATGCGCAAAATTGATATTAAGTTTGATAACTCTGAGCTGAGTGTTATCGGACTTCCGGCTCGAATGCAGCAAACTTCGCCGAATATTAATCGTTGGCGCCGACAGATTGGTCTCCAGCCTGAAACAGATCAACAGATTCAGGAGAAACTATCAGAAATCAAAGTCGATGGAAAAGTAGGGCATTTTATTGATTTGGTCGGTAAAGATAAATCAATCCTAGTTCTGATGGTCGCAAACGGTAACAAAATGTGGTTTATCAAAGCGATGGGACCTAATGAAGAGATTCGTAAAAACGCAATCAAGTTTGCCGAATTTGTTGAACAGTTTAAGTTCAAGGAGGTGGCAAAATGAGTTTTAAATCAAATAAATACACCTTTACGGTTCTATTTTGTCTAACTTTGTTCTATTTCATCGCAATAGGTCTTCTTGAATCAGTTAGTGATAGTCTACTGCTTTTTCATGTAAATCGTCCAGTTTTGAGTAGTTTACTTTGGCTGATTACCTGGCTGATTCCTGTCGGCTTAATATTTAGAAAAAGTGCAACATCAGCTTTCAAAGAAAAACCGTGGAATCGGGTTCTTTTAGAGAAGTTGAGTTCAATGGGTTTAGCTGTTTATTTAATGACCTTTGTGACGATTCTAGTTTTTGTGGGAACAATCGGACAAAGTGAAATGGATGTCTGGGAAGCTGTCGGCACCTATTTTCGCTGTACTGTGACTCGTGTTCCACTTTCCATATTTGTCATTGGTGAACACAGTGAGTTAATTGATTCGCTTCATATTCTTTTGCCGGGAGGCTACCTACTTGGTGCTGGCTTGTT
The DNA here is from genome assembly GCA_002340265.1 of Lentisphaeria bacterium UBA2565. GTDB lineage: Bacteria > Verrucomicrobiota > Lentisphaeria > UBA2565 > UBA2565 > UBA2565. The sequence continues at coordinate 12,213 of DDLT01000052.1, forward strand.
AATCAATCTGATTGCAGCGCACGCCTTCAGTTTCAAGTTTAATCCGGAACGTTTTGCTCGAATCCCCGGTATTTTAATCACACTTGTCGGTTTGGCGATTTTGGTCATGGCGATCTGGTTTGGAATTGTTCAGGAAGAGATTCCATCGGCTTACGTCGATTCGTACAAACGCGTATTGATTCGTTTGAGTATTGGAGTCTCCATTTCGGTGACACTTCTTATCGGATGCTGGTTACTATTCAAGAAAAACGCTGGCTTGGTGATTTTGCATTTTGGTATCATTCTACTGTTGATGAGTGAATTGATTACTGCACTTTATGCCAAAGAAGGAAGTATGCGAATCAAGGAAAACAGCGCGACGGCCTACTTTGATATCAACCGTGAATTCGAATTGGCATTTACCGATTTAACTGACAGTTATCAGAAAGAAAAGAGTTTTGTTATTCCAATCGAACTGTTGAGAAACACAGGTGAATGGCAAAGTTCGGAACTACTTCCTTTCGACTTTAAGGTAAATCGTTTTCTTGAACGGTCATCAATTTTCCCACGTCGAGTGCGTCCGCCTCAACGTTCTCTAGGATTAATCCAGCAGTACGACTTAAAGGATGAATCAACAGACCCAACAAACAAAATTCCTGCCGCAGAAATTACTTTTCGTGATAAGTCCGGCAATGAGTTTGCGACAATGTTGTTCAGCTTAGAGCTTTACTATCGTAACTATAAGCAACGATTAGCCGTGGATCATTACTACTTTGATGTGATGTTACGCCCAAAACGTGAATACCTCTATTCTAGTAAGAGTGAAGAACCATTCAGCATCAAACTTCTTGACTTCCGTTTTGATAAATATGTGGGAACCAACGAAGCGAAAAACTTTTCGAGTCTTGTTAAACTTGTCGATCCAAGCAAAGGAATTGATCGCAAGATTCTGATTTCAATGAACAATCCGTTACGTTACAGTGGCAGAACCTTCTACCAATCCAGCTTTTTTCAAGACGAAACTGGAACCGTGCTGACTGTGGTTGAAAATCCCGGTTGGATGATTCCGTACATCTGCTGTATGATGGTGGGAATCGGTATGTTGTATCACTTTGGGAATTCGGTAACAAACTTTGCGAGGGCGAGAAAATGAGAGAGTTTAAAAATATAGTAATTAAGTGGCTTCCGATTGTTTTGGCGCTGTTGATGTTTAGTGGTTCGTTGTTACCAAAAGTAAAATTACCAAAAGATAACGAGAAGTCAAAAGTCGTTAAATATCTGAATACGTTTGAAAATGAAGCATTGAAAACCATCCCAAATGTGTATCAGTTTGCCGAACTTCCGGTGCTTTATAACGGACGTGTAAAACCATACGATACGATTGCACGAAACGCCTTACGCCTTTTGGCTGATACTGAAAACATTAAGCGTGTTGACGAAAACGGAAAAACCGTGAAAGTGCCGCCTGCATTGTGGCTACTGGATGCGGTGTCGCAAAACGAACGTGCGCTTGACTACAAAATATTCCGAATTCACAATTTGGAACTTTTGGAGAAGATGGAGATAAAGTTCACCATTAACGATCACTACCGCTTTTCGCTTCGACAAATCAACGAAGAAGTGGCGGACTTGGGTCCCGTTTACGGTGGTGAAAAAATGTCACGTCGTGAATTTATTAAGCTGGAAGCTGATAACGCTTACCGTACGCCTAAAGAACAGCGTTCGATTTATCATGAAGCATGTTTAATGACCTACAATCGTCTGATTACTTACGATATGCTGGTGATGTCTCACAGTGGTACAAATGTGACAGGACCGGAACGTATTCTGCATTACAATCGAATCTCTGAATACATTGGTGACAATATGATTCGAATGATTCCGACAGTTCACGCCGAATGGGAAAACATGTTTTCTGCCGAACTCATGCGCTTTACCGATGTCTCCGCCGACAAAAGCTGGACGTCTATGCACGATCTGCTTGCGGCATGGCGTAAGAATGACTATGCAAGTTTCAATCGTAACCTTGCGGTGTTTAAGGAAAACAGTCAAAATGTCATAAACAAGGCACGCGCTCATCTCGACAAAAAAGCCGAAACCATTGTCAGCCAAAAGGAACAAAAGTTGGCGGAACTCGGTGATAAAACTAGTCCGGACTACAATGATAAAATGGAGTCAGTTCTCACCTGGCAGTATAACAACGAAAACTATCTAGGTAAACAACGCGATCTTTGGGGAAAAGCTATCGACAAATGTGGCTTCGAACGGTTCTACAACAATTGGGATCCGTTCTACTCCAGTCTAGTCTTTTACATTCAAATCTCCATCTTTGCCTGTTTAGGTCTGCTTGTCTGGAAACGCGGATTCTGGAAATTCGCCATGACGGCAATGGTTTTCGCCTTTGTCATTCACACCTTTGCGATTTGGGCACGTTGGTACATTTCCGGCTATCCACCCGTTACTAATCTTTACTCTTCCGCGGTATTTATCAGCTGGGGAATCGCTTTAGGAACCATTATTCTAGAACTGATCTTCAAACGCAACTTTGCACTAATCAGCGGAGCCATTGCTTCAGCCTGCTGTCTAATCATTGCCCAAAACCTTCTAGGCGGTGAAGACTCAATGGGTATGATGCGAGCCGTTCTTGACACCAAGTTCTGGTTGGCGACACACGTCATCACCATCACGCTCGGGTACACTGCCACATTCCTTGCCGGTGGAATCGCCGTAATCTGGATATTGGGTCGTTTGATTGGTAAACTCGGACAAAAGACCGACCTCGACTTCAGCCGGGCGATTTACGGTCTACTATGCTACGCACTGCTTTTAAGTTTTGTAGGAACTGTCCTAGGTGGACTTTGGGCTGATGACTCCTGGGGGCGCTTTTGGGGATGGGATCCGAAAGAGAATGGCGCATTAATGATTGTAATCTGGTGTGCCATCGTGCTACATGCCCGACTCGGCGGCATGATCAGCTTTCGAGGATTAGCAGCGACTGCTGTAATTGGTAACATCATCACCTGTTTCAGTTGGTTTGGTGTAAACCTGCTCGGTGTGGGCTTGCACTCTTACGGCTTTACCGACAGTGGCTTTAAATGGGTAGTGATCTTCACCATCGTCAACCTGATCTTCGCCATCCTCTGCATGCTTCCGCTACCATGTTGGAAACGTGTAAGCCGAAAACCGCTAAACGAGATAGTAGAACCACGCTTCTAAATTAGCCAACCTTTGAGAAAAGGCGTTGGCCTTTTCTAAGTCGTCGAGGGACTCTCCGACCTACGTTATGTTGGTTTACGAAAAAATCACGCGTTGCCCCCAGCGCGTGACCGTTCTATTAACTTCTTACCATCTTGCTCAACGACTCCAACAGCTGCGGCTGATCTTCAAGCGCAATCTTTGCCACCGCGTAGAAGTCAGACATCCAGTCATCAAGCGCTCCCAATGCGGCATCTTTTGCCGTAGTGGAATCCTGCGATTCACCGACTTCTCTCAGATAGTCCGCACGACTATTTTCAAGAGAGGTTAGGGCGGTTGTCATATCAGATAGATGCTGTTCTGTAATCATCAATCTTCCCAGAGCCGTTTTAATATCCGCATCTGCATTTGCTGTGATATAAAACTTACGCACCTGTTCATACCATTTTGCATAAGTTCTGGCTGTCGTTTGAGAAATGCCCAATGCATCCGCTTGCAAATCATCATTACGGAAAATCACCTTCGCCTTTTTACGATCTACCTTGTACTTCTTTGACACTTCGTCACGAGTTTCAGTAAACACCTTATAGGCCAGTGATGTCTCCATATCCTCCGTTTGATTCAAGTCGTAAGCGTCACGAGCATTCTGCCAAACCGTTTGCCCCTGCGCAATCACATCGGCGGTGTAACCCACCTCTGCTAGAAAGTTTGCGATAGTAACCTGTACTGATGCATTCTGCAATGCGACACGTGACTGTTCGATGAATTTCACTTCACCACCATCAAATGATCCCATATTATTCTCCTAATGTATGGGTTAAGCAGTGCCGTCGACAACCCCATGTTATCAACCGGCAATTTCTGCGTACAGTAGGATAGCTATCAAATTTTCAGATGCCAGTATAAAACCGAAAATTTAAACATCTCCGCCTCAGCTCAGGTCAAAATTCTTGCCGTTTTATTCGAATTGATTCTCAAATCAAGTACATCCAAAGCTATGAGTTGGATCAAAAGAACAGTTTATACCGCCACCTCGTAGCGGCGGCAGTACTCAGAGCAAATGAATCTTGACGCAATACCCAAGTACATCCAACGCTATGAGTTGGATCAAAAGAATCGTTTATGTCGCCACCTCGTAGCGGCGGCGGTACTCAGAGCAATTGCATCGTCTTTCATTACAAATTCATCCGCTATCTTGACAATCGAATCCGCCATCATTGCAACTGGGTTCTCCATCTTTACATGTCACCTCTCCGCTTTTACAATTGGACGCTCCGGCTTTACATGTGGGTTCTCCAGCTTTGCACATGGGCTCTCTGCCGGTGCAACTGAATCCGCCACCTTTACACACGGCTTCTCTGCCGTTGTAATTGTGTTATCGAGTCTGACAAATGGATGTGCATTAATTGGGTAAGTCGTGTTCTTAGCAGTGAGTGTCTTGATTGTTTAATTTTTTATGAAAAAAAGATTGTACAGTGCGAAGATTACCATAGTTTTAGTTTCGCCATGATGCGTGTGATTGACAATATGCTTAGCCATTTACAAAAGGATAATACAATGAAAAAAACGACTCTCTGCCTAGTTACAGCTATTATTTTAAACTTATTAGTTCTGGTTGCATCTCAATTTGTACCTGAATCATTGGTTAAAGTTGAAACCATTGTGATGCCGATTACTTTTATTATTCTTTTGTTTGTAGGTATTCTTTTGAAGTCGAGAATAGCCTTTGTTTTCTCTACTTTGTTTTTAATTTTTGCTATATCTTCACATTTTAGAATCATGTCCTCCTTCATAACAACACGTGGCTTTATAGATAGAGCAACTATATCGTTTTGTTTTTATTTGTTTTCGATGATATTAACCGTCATTATATTCGTTCTACTTTGTAGCAAGCCCATTAGAATTCATTTTAACCTCTCTATACTACCTTAATTCTTCCAATAAACCGTTACCTGAAGCTATCTACTAAGGAACAATATGAAAATTGTACCGATATTTACTTTATCACTATGTTTGTCAGGATGCTTGCTGCCCGTGCCTCATCGCAGACTTCATAGTTATGGTGCAAAATCACGAATTGTTGATGCTTTGACAAATGAGCCAGTCGACAATGCCGTAGTCTTTACAACCCATGATTCACCATGCATTGTAAAAACGAATACAAATGGCGAGTTTTCTTTGGAGCCAGAGTATGGATGGCATGGCGCATATTTCCTATCCCCAATATCACGATCCTTATTTCCCAGTTTTGACTTGGCATGGTTTGGTGGTGAAAACTTTATTATCTATGCTGAAGGTTATAAGACAAATGAGTATAACGGTAGTGATTTTAATCTCTTAAATGAAGTTGAATACGATGGTGACTTCATCATATATTCAGACATAAAGTTACACAAATAAACCGAGGAGTAGTAATAAATATGAAAGTTCTAATTTTAGTGTTAACAAGTTTATTAGTTTCTAGCTGTAGTTTAACTAGGAAAAGGCAATCCACATCCGTTTGCACAAGATGCTGTAGGTATTACTATTCAAAATATATTTTTGGAATACATACGGTTGATGACATTCAGGATACTGAGTTATCAAATTGGCTTTCAAACTATAAAAATATCGAAAACTGTGACCACAGTTGGTTACCTCTTAGTTGTTACTCAACTTCAAATAACCTAGCATTTGATTTTGTAAGCCCAAATGAATGTTTGTATTACATCAAAGGACTCAGTATAAGCTGCGATCCAAAAGTTACAAAGCAAAGAGTCGATACCTACTTTTCTATCCTTGATATGGAGAATGGAGAAGAAAAATGGAATATAATGAGAAGTTTTAAGGACTCAATTGAAGAAGCCTATATCAGCGACAACTAACTGTTTGCTTATACACTCTTAGAATGTCCTGCTCATAGTGTTGTTTTTTCGTGTCTATTGGTGTGCATTCGTGGTTCTAATTTAGCTCTTCTTTTAGCTTGTCGAGGAAGCCTTGGCAGGCGTCTTCTAATAGATCTAGAACGAGTTCAAAACCTTTTGAGCCGCCGTAATATGGATCTGGTACTTCGTTGTAGTCGAAACGACTGCAGTAATCGGTCATTTTAACGATTTTACGTACCTGTGCTTTGTCGGTGACTAGTCGCAGGATGTTGTTGTAGTTTGACGAATCCATTGCAATGATGTAGTCGAATTCGTTCAGATCGGACGGACGAATCTGACGGGAACGAGATGTCAGATTAATTCCGCGCTTGGTGGCGTGTTTGCGCATTCTGCGGTCGGCTAGTTCGCCGGCATGCCCACCATAAGTTCCGGCTGAGTCACAGACGATTTGATCCTGTAGACCGTTTTCTTCGATTAACATATTCATTACCGCTTCCGCAGAAGGCGACCGACAGATATTTCCAAGACAGACAAATAGTAGTTTCATTTTTTTAGTTGGTTTGCTGGTTGGTAGATAGTTGGTTAGGATTTAGGATTTAGGGGCTGGGGGTTAGAGGCTAGGATTTAGGATTTACTTGCTTCTATCTTCTTACTCCTCACTTCTTGCCCTTGGCATTAATTAGCTGTTGGGTTGTGACGTTTTTCCACGAGTTGATGCTTAAGAGTTTCTCTAAAACGGCGGCGCAGGCTACGGCGTCGTAATATGCATCGTGTGCTTCTAGGTCCGGACAGAACTCGTTGATACGACTTTGTAAGTTAAGGTAATAGACTAAATCTTCAAGTTTGTGGCTCGGTAGAGTAGGGTAGGCAATGCGGGTCAGCGTCAACGTGTCAATCCAAGGCCCGAAGTGGTGCATCGGAAAGGCTGTGTGAAGGACTTTGCGTTCTGTTGCCGCATTGTGCGCTACAAGGTTCTGATTATCTAAAACAGGCTGCAGTTTCGGCCAATACTCCGGCAACGATTTGGAACGGCGGATGCGCGGCATCAATTCCTGATGACGTCCGGGTGCATAGACGTTGAACGGTCGGTCGCCTACATGAAGCAGTTTGTTGAACTTGCCATGAACACGAATGCGACCTTTCTTTAATACCACGAGTCCAATCTGCCACGGTTCGTTGGGATAACCCTGAACGACTCCGGTGGTTTCAAAATCTAAAACTGTAAATGTGTCGTGACGAGCGAGCATTTTCTTTGTTGACTAGTTGGTTAGTTAGTTTGTTGGTTAGGTATAAAAAGACTTTAGACCTTCGACTTGTGACTAGATAATCAACATGCAGTCGCCGTAGCTGAAGAAACGAAACTTTTCGTCAACGGCTTTTTTGTACGCTTTCATGATGGTTTCTTTGCCAGCCAATGCTGACACAAGCATCAGAAGTGTCGATTTCGGCAGGTGAAAGTTTGTCAGCAGACAGTCGACGATTTTCGGGTCGTAAGGCGGATAGATGAAGATGTCGGTGCGACCTGTTCCGGCTTCTACTTTGCCTTTTTCCTTGGCACAGGATTCTAAAACGCGGACACTTGTGGTTCCGGCGGCAAAAACTCTTCCGCCTGCGGCTTTGGTTTTATTGATGACTTCTGCCGACTCTTCGCTCATAAAGAACTGTTCTGTATGCATTTCGTGTTCGTCGATGTTGTCGACTTTTACCGGTTGAAAGGTTCCGGCTCCCACATGAAGCGTCACATTACAGAGGTTTACACCTTTTTCTTTGATGTCGGTAAGTACGCGGTCAGTGAAGTGAAGACTTGCGGTTGGAGCCGCTACGGCGCCCGGTTTGTCTGCGAAAATGGTTTGATATTTGTCGCGGTCGGCTGCGGTGTCATCACGTTTGATATACGGCGGAAGCGGCATGTGACCAACTTTATCAAGTAGTTCTAGGACATCGACTTTTGGAAATTCGATAAGGCAGTTGCCATTTGGAAGTTTTTCTTTAATCTGAAAGTAGTCGTTCTCTTCATCGGAAAGCGAGACTTTTGTGCCGACTTTTACGCGTTTGCCAGGGCGAATCATGGACTCCCAGACGCCTATGTTTTTCTGATCGAGAAGCAGGGCTTCGATTTTTGCGCCCAGAGAACCGTCGGGCAACACTTTGTTTCCGAATACACGAGCTGGAATCACCTTGGTGTCATTGAATACTAGAAGATCGTTCGGATTCAAGTATTTAGTAATCTGATTAAATGTGGTTAGTTCAATCTCTCCGGTTTTACTATTTATCACCATCATTCGCGAGGTGTCGCGTTCAGCTAGAGAGTTTTGAGCGATAAGCTCTTCGGGTAAATCAAAATCAAAATCTGCAACAGTCAGCATCGTTAAATCCTAGTCATTTTTCATTTGTAAACCGCCGGGGCAAGCCCAACGGGATTTTCAACGTAGTCAGTGAAATCCTAGTAGTTTTTCATTGCGCGGCGTGCATCCATATCAGCGGCGCGTTTTTTCAGTGTATCACGTTTGTCGGCAACATTTTTACCACGGCAAAGTCCCAGTTTGACTTTGATCTTTCCGCGGGTCATGTAAAACTTCAACGGCACAAGTGTTAAACCTTTGGCTTCGACTGCCGCTTTCAGTTTCACAATCTCTTTTTTGTGCATCAGCAGTCGGCGTTCGCGTGCCGGTTCGTGGTTAAACTGATTACCGTGAGAGTATTGCGCGATATTTACATTCAGTAGAAACATCTCGCCATTGACGATTTTTACGTACGAATCACCCATGGTGATGTTCTGCGAACGGCACGATTTTACTTCGGTTCCGACAAGTTCGATTCCCGCTTCGTGTTGTTCCAATATATGATAGTTATGAAATGCTTTTTTATTGATCACCAAATCAGATGGAGAAGCTTTGACCATTTTAAAATTCCATTTGAGATTTCTCGTTGTTTATATGATGGAGCATAAGCTATAAGGTCGGAGGGAAAAATCAATGCTTTTTCACGTTTTACGTGGTACGTGATACGTTCTACGGAATCGTATTGCGTACTGCGTGATGTGTGTTGCGTTTTTAAGTGAGGAGATAGAGGTGAAACTCGTGTTGCGTACTGCGTGATGAGTGTTGCGTCTTATTGCTCACGCAGAGACGCTGAGAACGCAGAGGAGAATTAGTATATGAATATAAATTGTGAAACTCGCTTGAAGCCACTTGGTTATATTTTAAACTAAGTTAGTTGCTTTTTCGTACTATGAAGAACTTATATGAATAAATAATAAATTAGCTATTGGTAGAGAATATAAATATGGATGCAATTACAACGGGACTGAAGTATGATAAAGTGGCAGATTGGTGGCATCGGCGACACAAAACATCTATTTACGGCCTTGATCAGGTTAATCGTGCAATCAATTATTGTACGGCAAAGCAGAGGGCTCTTGACGTCGGATGCGGTTCTGGTGGGCGAATTATCAAAGAACTGGAAAAGCATAAATTCGATATAGTTGGTATTGATGTTTCCCGTAAAATGGTGGATATCGCCTCTACTCAGCATCCGAATGTGCAATTTATAAATGCGGATATAACGAACTGGCATACTGATTGTACTTTTGATTTGATAATCGCTTGGGATAGTATTTTTCACTTACCGAGTGAAGAACAGGAGCTAGTTCTTCAAAAGTTGTGTAGCTTCCTTTCCCCAAATGGGATCCTTGTTTATACATTTGGGGATGGTGTTGGTGACCATGAAGATTTATCTTTTTCTGACGGAAAGGGTGGTCAGTATGGAGATTTAGAAGAAGACTTATTTGGGTATGGAACAATTGGAATTAATGAAAATTTAAATGTTTTAATGAAGAATGACTGTAAGGTAATGCACTTAGAGCTCGATCAGTACCCGGAGGGGCATGTGTATGTTATTGCAAAAAAATGTAATTGAGGTGAGAACATGTATGAGAAGACGCTTGTTTTGTTAAAACCTGATGCGATTGAACGTCAGTTGATTGGTTCGATTATTACCTATTTTGAGGAAGCGGGACTTAAGATCCATGGGCTGAAATTGCTGAAGGCGAAAAAGAGTGTGGTTGAAACGCATTATCAGGAGCATAAAGAGAAACCTTTTTTCCCGTCTGTGGTGGAATTTCTTACATCAGGACCTATTGTCGCTCTAGTTGTCGGTGGCTATGAATCCATTGCCAAAGTACGAAAAATTTGCGGTGATACAGAACCGGGGAAAGCGGAAGTGGCTTCGATAAGAGGGCGCTGGGCGCATATTTCACGTCACTCCATGACTGGTGGGATTTTAAAGAATCTTGTCCATTCGTCGGATTGTCGGGAATCTGCGGCTAAAGAGATTTCGCTCTGGTTTGATGAATGCGAACTTCTGGATTATTCATCGCCAAATGACGGTTGGTTTAATTTCTAGCAGATTACAAACGGTAAAATTTAAATTATCGACCCTGTTTTTTAGCAGGGTTTTTCTTATACATGAAGTTTAGAAAAATTACACTTAATGAGTTAAGTGAGAAGTTTGAAGATTATGTCGTCTCGATTATGGCGGGAAAACGTCAGCGTTTTCGTGACCATTTCTTTCGAGGCTTTCTTTTTGTCCTTTCCCGCCTTTTTCGCGGCATTGTTCAAAGCCGCCTTATGCTTTACAATGAACGAATCTTCCGTCAACATCTTCAGGGATGTCAGATTATCAGTGTAGGAAACCTTACCGTTGGTGGTACAGGTAAAACGCCTGTGGTGGAGTTTTTGACTAAAACTTTGCTTGGTCGCGGTCGTAATGTGGCCATTGTCTCTCGTGGTTATCGTTCCAAGAAGAAACCATTTCTTGAGAAAATGTCTGATAAATGGCATGGTAAGAAAGAGGTCCCACGTATTGTTTCTGATGGTAAAGAGGTGCTTCTTGATGCTGAAATGGGTGGTGACGAGCCGCACATGTTGGCGAAAAATCTGCTTCCTGCCGTAGTTCTGGTAAACAAGAACAGGGTGATGAGTTGCAGTTATGCGACGCGTAATTTTGCGTCTGATATTATTATTCTCGATGATGGTTTCCAGTATCTGCGTTTGCGTCCGAGTTATAACATCTGTCTCGTGGATTCCACCAACCCGTTTGATAATCACCATGTATTGCCTCGCGGCCTTTTACGTGAACCGATTAAAAATATCAAACGTGCCAATCTTATCTTTCTGACTAAAGCTAGTCAGCGTCGAAATCTGAGCCACCTTAAACGTTTCATTCGCAAACATAATCGTGATGCGAAAATCATTGAATGTGCACATAAGCCGGTTCGCTTGACCAATGTCTACGACAAGAATGACACTAAAACTCTCGATTTCCTTGAAGGTAAACGTGTCGCTTCACTTAGCGGGATTGCTGTTCCGACAGGTTTTGAGAATTCCCTTGGACGACTTGGTGCGGATCTGATTTACAAAGAGCGTTTTGCGGATCACCATAAGTTCCGTGATGAAGAGATCCAGGGCTGTTTTGATGCGAGTGCCGATGCAGGCGCTGAAATGATTATTACGACTGAAAAGGACGCGGTGCGTATTCCGGACTTGGGAAAACAGAAACTGCCTATCTATTATTTAAAAATTGAGATTGGTATTTTTCACGGTAGTGACTATTTTGATGAGTTCATTTCAAAAGTACTACTCGAACCTAAAGATATTTAGATATTCATATAATTGAATAATGCCTAAATCCGTGACCAATAGATTATAGTTTGCACTTATTTGTGCTCAAATATCTTTTATATCTTCACCACTTGGGTGAAGTGATAAAATATAATTTTAAAAGCCTGTTTAGGTGAATTTTAAGTGGCAACCTTCTGCGTTATAAGCTCTCTACGGTAGATTTCTACAGTACGTTCGCTTATGCCTAAAATCTTACCACTTAAAATCCATCACGGATTCAGGCAATAGTTTAGATTTTACATATTTACTACAGGAAACTCTTATGAATTTTTCAGGATGTTACACAGCTATGGTTACTCCTTTCGTTAATGGCGAAGTGGACTACGCAACCATGGAAAAATTGATTGAGATGCAGATCGCCGGCAATGTGGCAGGACTTGTTCCGGTTGGAACTACCGGGGAATCACCGTCGCTTGGTTACGAAGATCATATGAAAGTGATTGAATTCGTGGTTAAGCAGGTTGCCGGACGTTGCCAGGTTATCGCAGGAACTGGTGCAAATTCAACAGAAGAAGCGGTGATGCTGACTAAACAGGCGAAAGACCTTGGTGCAGACGCGTCACTTCAGGTGACACCTTACTACAACAAGCCGTCTCAGGAAGGACTTTACCGTCATTTTCTAACAGTTGCTGAAGAGGTTGACCTACCAGTTGTGCTTTACAATGTGCCGGGTCGAAGCGGTGTGCCGATTTCAATTGAGACTGTAAAACGTTTATCAGCACACAAAAACATTCAGGCAATCAAAGAGGCGGCCGGAAGTGTGGATCGTGTAAGCCAGGTTCTAAATGCCTGTGATATTACGGTTTTAAGTGGTGATGATGCGTTGACAGTGCCGATGATGTCGGTTGGTGCAACTGGTGTCATCAGTGTAGCTTCTAACGTGATTCCTGCAGAAATGACTGAACTTTGCGATTTGGCGAATGCCGGAGACTTTGTAAAAGCGCTTGAAATTCACCGTAAATATTACGATTTCTTCAATGATGAGTTTATTGAAACCAATCCGATTCCAATCAAAGCTGCGATGGCGATGAAAGGATTGCTTAAAGAAGAGTACCGTCTACCAATGTGTGAGATTGCTGATGACAACCGTGCTGTTCTGAAAGCGACAATGGAGCGTTGCGGTATTCTTTAGTTTTAATTCACTCTTATAGTGGAATGATTTATAAAGCCCGAAGTGAGATAATCATTTCGGGCTTTTTTGTCGTTATCTCACATTCCTGTAGGGGTACCCCTTGTGGGTACCCAAAGCAACGTTTAAGGGCAGCCACAAGGGCATGCCCCTACACGTGTCGTGAACATGGTGTTAAATTATTGGAGACTTCACTGACCGATAATCTCCAAAACAATCCAAGGGATGATATTGAAGAAGATGATTAGTAGTTTGTAGATTCCGAAAAATAGATAAATCACTGTGTCAAATGAGTCACGTTTGATGTCAAAGAATTTCGTCTGCATTCTATAAACTGTGTTGGGAATTGCGGTGACGAAAAGTGCCCAGATAATCATTAGGGACATATTGATGATTGACGACCACATTAAAAACGATTTTGCAAATTCGATTGTCATAATTTTTCTCCTGACTTTTGGTAATTATTGCAACTATTTATAAACTAGCAGTTTTGAACGATTTCCCTAACAATTGTTTATGATTTTTGAGATTAATTGTGGGATGCGTGAAAACTGCTTTTTTATTGGATTTAATGGGTTGATTTATCTTGATTTATGGGGATGTAGCCCCATTGTATGTGGATTTGTTTAAAATAAGCTTATAAAATTTAATTATTGTGAAAAAGAGGTTTACTATGAAAGAAGCAGAAGTATTGGAATACGCTACTAAAACAGGGGCACTACTTGAAGGTCATTTTCTACTGAGAAGCGGGCTTCACAGCCGTCAGTTTTTTCAGGGCGCTCTACTGCTTGCAGATACCGATGCAGCGAGTAAAGTTTGCGGTGCGCTTGCAGAACGTTTTAAAGATGTTGAAGTTGAAACTGTGATTTCTCC
>DDLT01000329.1 GCA_002340265.1 Lentisphaeria bacterium UBA2565
CGATCCGTAATCAGTCGTTCCAAACCACCGACACGCGACGCAATAACCGGAATTCCCGAGGCCCACGCCTCAAGGCAAACAATTCCGAACGGTTCCTGAATTGACGGAAGCACAAAACAGTCTGCTGCTGCGTAAGCGTTCACCAAATCCGGATCGTCATTTGACAATCCCTGAATAATTGTTACATCGCGCTCCAGCCCATATTGAACAATTTTACGTTTAACGCGTTCGATATAATGCGGTGAGGTCACATTTCCCATAATCACAAGATGCACATTGTCACCACGTGCTTTCAATACACGCGTCATTTCAACAAGAATATCCTGATTTTTGATGTAATCGATACGAGACACACAAAGAATGACTTTCGCATTAGGATCAATTCGATATTTATTTACAAACTGCTGCTTTCTTTCCGGGCTGGCACAGAATTTTTTCGTATTTACACCATTCGGCAGAAATTGTACAAGCTTATTCGGAAAGCGACGTTTCATCGTATCATACTGATCATAACTCGAACAAAGAATGCCGGAAGCCTGATTCAGATATCTACGACCACCTACAACCGTATCCATCATCCAACCATAGTTGACAGAGCCACGAAGTGTTTCCTCAAGCTCCATCTTCTCCTCATCCGCCATAAAGTGAATACCGTGCATTGTAATTACATACGGAATTTTCATCAATTTGGCAGCAAGTTTAGTCTGGCGAGCCACACGCTCCATTGAATGACAGTGAAGGATATCACATTTATGAGATTTGATATATTTAAACATTGCCCATGAGTAAGGGTCGCCACCCTTCAAATCAAGCTTCAGCTTCTGTTCATCAGGAAGTCCCCAACGCATATAAGAATACGGAAAATGAGAGATCGCCACATCATCACGATGTTCCAGCCCCTCTTTCCACAAAGCGGAAGTTGAAAGAATTTCAGTATGGCAACCTTTTTTAACAAGTCGCTGTGCGCTGTTCCAAAGCACTGTTTCTGCCCCTCCCCACGCATCACGTGAGAAACGTCTGATAACTTGAAGCGATTTAATACTCATTTTCAAAGTCCTCTTCTTAATCGAGCGTAAAGATCAACTCTTTAAAATCTTTTCCGTAAAGCACAGTCGAAATCGGCATAACTTTCGAAATATTGTAATACAACTGATTTTCTCCATCGTGAAGAAAGCGTTGATTTACGAAGTCACTCACAACTTTAGGAAAAACCAGCCAATCACCCTGCTCTTTCAATTTTTGCAGATTAAACTTCGCCACCTCTTCCAGTGCGTCATCGTAGCCACCAACTGGCTTCTGTTCAGGACGAGCAAAAAATCCCGCTTCCAACTCTTCAAGAGCGTAGCCCAGAAAGTCTATTTTAACGTCATCGGAAATACCGAGAATATAACCAGAATCCACATTATCGGACTCTTGAGAAAGTGGTTCAGCAATAATCACGCTGGAACGTAGATATTCTTCACCATTCAAGATCGCCTTCTCAATCGGTATTTCGTGAAGTCCGGTATATAGGCGCTTGCCATTTTCAGTGACAATCAAATCACCCGGGTGAATGTTAAGGCATGGAAACGCCTTCATAATATTGCAAAGCGGCTGAAATCCGGCAAGAACTCCAAAATCGACCTGATAACCTTTCAATTTGTTCAAAAGTTCATCAGTCCATTTTTCGCGTAGTTCCATACCTTTTTCCGTCGCAATCGACGTCGTTTCAAGTCCATGATCGGTATAAAACTGTTTTAGTCCGAAAGCAACAAGTGGAATATTATACTTCTCCGCAATCTGCTTCGCCGAGCTACTTTTAGGTCTGTCAGTAACCAAAACACTGACTGAATAATCCGCGTTGGGATTGTTAAGACTGTCTTCAATTATATTAATAGCATTAGACCCTGTTCCGCTCATAAAAATGGCACACGAAGGTGTCTCATCTGCGGTCGTTTTAAAAAAACGTATAAATTCAGGCATAATGTGTATATCCTTATATTGCTTTTTAGCATTGGTTGATTATCTTTGGATTAGTCCAAACTGCTCACACTGTCTGAGCCACTTAAGATAATTTCAATA
The DNA here is from genome assembly GCA_002340265.1 of Lentisphaeria bacterium UBA2565. Lineage (GTDB taxonomy): Bacteria > Verrucomicrobiota > Lentisphaeria > UBA2565 > UBA2565 > UBA2565. The sequence goes on from DDLT01000329.1 coordinate 2,062, forward strand.
ATGGTCATTTCTACATAAAAAAGGAGACAAACATGATCTCACGGTCTTTAACCACAGTTTTTGCTTATCTAATTATTGCCAATGTTTGTTTTGCAGGTTTCTGGGATCCCCTGAAATTCTGGGAAGATAAACGAGTTGATACTCTTTTGGTGGCAGGAAACTACACCCGTTCACGTCTCCTTGCAGAACTGATTCAAAAAGAGAACGAATCACCAATTCTTCTAATTTCTCCTGAATCGTCTCCAAAGCATTTTTATTACATCGCAGATGACAAAAATGCCACTAAATACGATATCAAACGCCTTGAAGAATTTTACCAGTTCGTCAATCCGAAAGCCACAGTTGTAATCGGTGGCGAAAAATATGTCGGAGAAAAGGTGATCAAAATGCTTGATCGCAACTCTGCGGCTCACATCACATTTACCAGCTCAAACTGGGCTTCAAATGCACGTGCGGCTGAAAAACACTTCGATATCAGCGGTCTCGTCAAAGATTTTGAACGACTGAACCTGAGAATTTATCAGCAGAATCCGGAAGCAACTGCACTCGATACTTTAGAGGAAGAAACTCCTGTTGCACTCGAAGAAGTTGCAGAAGAGGCTCCGATTGTCACTGACGAAGCTCCTACGGTTGAAGAACCTGAGATTCTCCTGCCGGAAGGTGATGATCAACCAGAACTGGAAGTAATCGAGCAAGTTCCACAGAAATAATGAACATTTTCAAAGTGGCTGCTTGCTCATTCTTCGATGGGATAAAGCAGCCAGTTTTTTTAATACTCCTCCTGTTTTACCTCCTCATCGAACTAGTTTTACCAGTCGCAGCCAATGCAGTTCTATTTCAACAGCAAAAAATGGTAATTGACAGTTCGCTTGCCCTGATCTTTTCATTAGGGCTGACTCTCACACTTTTTTTAGCCGAACAGATAACCGGTAGCGAAATTCGCAGTGGAAAAGCACTACTCTTTTTCACAAAGCCTATAACATCAACACAATTTATCATCGGCAAAAGTCTTGCACTTTTAGCACTCGTAGCACTTTTTGTAACCACTTGTGCCACATCAAGTCTGCTGATTGTAAGAGCTGCCGAAACAAGACACATAGATGTAATTGCACTATCAACTTATATCGCGACAATTTTAGGGTCGTTGACTATTGCCGGACTTTTGAACTACTATTTTGCAAAACTGTTCACTAGTACGGCTGTAATTTTACTCAGCAGTCTGTTTTTAATAGAACTGCTGATATTTGAACTGATTAAACCGATGGAACTGTTTTCAGGTTATTTACTGTGCGGACTAATGATATATCTCGCATTATCAATAGTCTGCACGCTGACAACAGCCATTACCATAAAATATAAATTTTCCGTTACGGCAATTATTGTACTCGTACTACTGTTTAGCGGAATCATGCTACAAAACTATGAATTTGTGTCATATCTATTTCCAGACCTGAGAATTTTCTGGCTGACTGAGATTCTGACAGCAAAGAAAGAGTTCCCTGAACTCACAGTACAAATAGGATTTTATCGCAGCTTAATCTTCAATATAACATTTATTACACTTGGCGCGTTTCTTCTTAAAAAGACCGAAATCGGAAGCGCTGTTACAAAAAGTTAATTTCACTAGGAGAATACAAAATGAAAAAAGAGATCGATTGGGCAAACTTGGGATTCGGCTATATGCAGACCAAATCTCACATAGCCTACACTTGGAAAGATGGAAAATGGAATGAAGGCGAACTTGTTGAATCTCCATACCTAAACATTCACATCGCCGCAACATCACTTCACTACGGACAAGCGGCCTTTGAAGGACTAAAAGCATTTACCTGCAAAGACGGCAAAGTTCGTGTCTTCCGTATGGAAGAAAATGCCAAACGTCTACAGCGATCTGCTGAAAGAACGTTCATGCCGGAAGTTTCTACCGAGATGTTTAACGACGCCGTGCAGCGCGTAATCGCAGATAATAAAGAATTTGTGCCTCCATACGGAACAGGTGGCTCTCTTTACATTCGCCCTCTTCTAATTGGCTCAGGTGCCGAAATGGGCGTAAAGCCATCCATTGAATACACATTTATTGTAATGGTAATGCCGGTTGGTCCATACTACACAAACGGATTGACACCAGTTAAAGCATTGATTCAAGACGAATATGACCGTGCGGCTCCACAGGGAGTTGGAGACATCAAAGTGGCAGGTAACTACGCAGCCGGACTTTACGCTCAGGCAAAAGCAAAAGCAAAAGGTTATCCGATTGCCCTTTACCTTGACGCGAAAGAACACAACTATATTGACGAGTTTGGTACTTCCAACTTCGTAGGAATCAAAGCTGACGGAACTTATGTAACTCCGAAATCTCAATCTGTATTGCCGAGTATTACCAACAAAAGCCTACAGCAGATTGCTGAAGACTTAGGTTATAATGTTGAAGTACGTCCAGTAGCTTATTCTGAGCTTGGAGAGTTCGCAGAAATCGGAGCATGTGGAACAGCTGTTGTAATTACGCTGATTGAAAGCATCGATCGTAACGACGACCACATTCAGGTGCCGACATTTAACAAAGAAACTTCAGTTTTGTCGAAACTGTACAATCAAATACAGGCAATTCAGTACGGAGAAGTAGAAGACACTCACAACTGGATGACTGAAGTGTCTCTATAACGAGACCGCATTAAAAGTTATCAAAGCCCGCTGGAAACAGTGGGCTTTTTATTTGCCCAAAATAATAAGTTTTTCCTAACTATTGTACAGCAATGGGATACACGATATATTATTGAGTAAGCAGATGGAGAATGGGAAATGAAAAAATATCGCAAATTCACTTTAATTGAGCTGATAGCAGTAATTGTTATACTTGCTATTGTGGCGGTGATTGCGGTTGCAAAACTTTACAATATACAAGAAGACGCCAAACGACATTCAGAAGAAAGTGTCCTTGCCGAATGTATAAACACAGTTTCCGGAGCTTATTATCAGCACACACTTAAAAACAATGGCGAAGTTCCCGACATTGCCAATCTAAGAGCAAAAACCGGACTCGGTGAACCATCGAGTCCAAGCCTATACAACGAAGGATTTAGAGTCTCACTTTCGGAAGGAAGTTTAAGTTCCCAATATGTCATAACCATTCACGAAGCAGGATGGGACATCACAGGAGTCAGCTCATCCCTTCTTAGCAGAACAATCCGTCTCGACTCTACCGATTAAAGTTGAAAAAACTATAAACAAAAAAAACGGACAGTCCGAAGACTATCCGTTCAGACTGTTGACAAAGTCCT
>DDLT01000116.1 GCA_002340265.1 Lentisphaeria bacterium UBA2565
TAGTCTATCTAGGCTAAACACACAGACACTTAAATAAAGTTTTACTTTACTTTACTTAACTGAGCATACTTGTACCAAAAAATTCATTCACTGCACACGACCACTGCTGAAAATAAATAAATTAAAAAAAAAGCAATTACCTACGTTCACCGAGCCGAAATAAAGCATGTTTCACGGAGTAAAAAATCATGCATGCGCAAGTGCAGAGAAAAACAATGCTAGTGCACGAGTAAGAAGCAATCAAAATACGAGAATGATTCGACATATTATATAAAACGTAATGGACCATGCAGTGCCAGGGAGCGGTCGACAGTGAATGACAACTTATGCGAATGAGGCCAATATATTTAATTCCCCAAACGCCCCAGGCTCTTTTCTATAAGAATCTTTTCATAAGAACATCGAGGCTGTACCTGGGGAAATTTCAAGAATATGTAAAGAAAATATACACAAGGCTGAGAATACAGTAAAATGAAAACACAATGAACTAAAACCATGAAAAGCCCAAAAACAGTCTGTTTGACACAGAAATGAAAGCCTTGGATAGTGTCGATAATGCTCCCCAAGAAGTCCTTAGCAGTCTATGACCCAAACAAGTCACCAAAAGAAACTATCGGCTTAGTGCCTCACCGTCAGCTACGATCTTGAGGGTCGTATAACGACGAATTCATTCAACACTCCCGTGCGGCCTGGTCAATTGGAAAATTTGCCCCCCTTGACGTCTAGGCACATAAAGCTCTAATTACAATCAATAAAATTCCTAGGGAAAACTATTCTGTATATTATATTACATGATTTGCCTCGGTAAAAACCACACTTTAATAATGAGACCTTGTGTTCGATTCCTAAGGTAAAATGGTCTTGCATGACCGTCAGGATCGATATTTACGAACCTTACACAGTGACGACGGCGACACCGAGAACGTCGCCAATCAGTTTTGCTTCATAGTCTTGCATTTATGTAGATCTCTGCAGTGTCTCTCGGTTATAAAAAAAATAATTGGAAATTGTTGATGTAGGCGTTCAATTTCAAGTACTAAATACGAGAAGCAATGTATTAAAAACTAAGTCGTTTGCCGAGGACGGCTAAGAAATGTACAGAGGTGCCAAATGCACGTGCAGAGCGATTGTTCTGTAAGGTCCCTGTCGTACTCACACGAGCGAACACGAGATCATCACGAGCACAACACGGGTACCCAGGTTACTCGCGACCTTCTAATCCACGTGCCGACACTTGAGCCTTCTTTGATTAGATTTTTCCTTTTCACCATGCACAGAAATAAGTAATAGGTGTTGTGCAACTTGTCTCGGACAAGTCCGGATATTTAAGTCCCGTTATTTCATTTCGTTTTACTGAAGCGGTTTTAAAGGAAAATGATTTTCATCCAACAAAAATAGTGTGCATTGGTGTCTGATCGCCGTGTTAAGCTGAAAATTAGATTTCATGCACAAAAAAGTTGTTTGGAAGTGATCATGCAGATCGACTCTGCCCTTGAGCGACCTTCTTAACTGTCCGATTATGCAATCACAACATCATACCACGCAGCCACGCTAGTGTTTCAGTGCTTGTTATGCAAAATATCGCTGGTACCGTCACGTTGTCACGCAAAACGAAGAATAATAATAAGCTCAGATGGAATAAAAAGCCTATTCGTCTGGAGGAATTATTAGACTTAATAAGCATTTTCTTAACAGGGATCAAATGTTGTCGAATACTTAACTGTAGCCCGTAGTCACCTTCGTTTTCTGTGAGCGACGATAGTCGTCAACTTGGCTCGAGAGTGTTAGTGTAGTCACTCTTTCTATATTTTGTATGACCTTAAACGAAATTTGATCCAGCCCTTCTCCGCAAACTTTACGTTATCTCTAGGTGACATGACAAATACGAAAATTAATTAGATAAAGTGACTTCCGAAAATTTTAGCGCTAATTGACTGCACTTTAAGGATTGTAATTCAGTTTTACAAATTTCCCAAGTCCTTTTAGAATGAACAAAATTAGAACACTGCCAAAGAAGTGAAAACCCTTTTATAAACGGGGATTTTGATTTAGTTCGCTTTCAATAGTCATTCGACGCGATAGTGACTGTTATTTCAGTTTCTTCTGACATTGAGAGCTAAATTAAAGGTAAATTATTTTCTCGATTTTTCATGCAATGAGAGCGTGAATTAATTTAATTTATTTCTATGAAATGTAATAATTGTGAATGATTTATTTCACGCGTTCGCTTTGAGAATCAGGAGGTAATAGTTCCAGGTTGTTCTTCTGCTCCATCGCTTACAATTTCTCACAATTTTTCACCAATTTGCATCAGGAAAAATCAATTGGGCTATCATAATGTGAATGTACTTTCTGTTTGTAGCATCCTGTGTAAAAAAAACTCAGCTCAGTTTTATTGATGTCTAGGGTTTTTTCCTTCTCCATCAAATGTTTGCTCAGCATCCAACTTTACAGTTGTCAACATTGTGATTTAGTATCAACTTTACTCATCGAACTTTGTACTTGAACTTGAACGTCCAACTTAAGCTATGACATTAGACTGTTGCTTTGCAGCAATCAACTGGCATCGGACTTACAGCAGGTTCATGACGACAAAACAAAACGTTGGACTTTGCCAAAACAAGTGAAACGCCATGTTATTCGTTATAACTGTTCGATGTTGAGTTCTCTGCGTGCGTTGAAATGCTTGAGCTCTCAATCAAGACATCAGAAAACAACCAGTGACTCAAAAGAAGTCAAAAATTAAAAGAGCAGGAGTCTAAAAAGTCCCAAACATTTTAAAATAATTGTTTGGTAAA
>DDLT01000215.1 GCA_002340265.1 Lentisphaeria bacterium UBA2565
GGGTCTTTACAATTTAGTGACAGATGGCCCCTGGTAATAAAGCTTACTTGTTCCAGAGTTGAAAACAGACAGTAACTGCTCTTTAACGAGCTTGGGTAGTTGCTTCCGTGCATACGATAACTCCCAGCCTACCAGGCTTGACGAAGTCATCAAAGCTACCATTGTTGCGCTTCAGATGAATTTGGACACTTTGAAAATTTTCTTATAGACTTTCAAACCTAAATTAAATTGCCTGCTTTTCAAATGTGTCTTTACGTCTCAGTGCCGCCTCCTTCATCTTTTGTTTACGTTCTTTGATAATTTGTTCTGACCTACCTTCAAGTTTGTCCTTCGGCGTTACAAATCCGATTGCACTGTGAAGTCGTTCATTATTGTCGTAATCAATATACTTTTGTGTTAGTTCTCTTGCTTCCTCAATATTCATGAACGAATTACGCTGCACGCATTGTGATTTCAAAGTGTAGTGAAATCGTTCAATCTTTCCGTTACTTTGCGGATAGTAAGGTGCCGTTCTGACATGAGTCAGCTCCGTACGCTTAATAAACTTCTTGAATTCATTTGCCGTATACTGAGCTCCGTTGTCGGTTATCAGCCGTGGCTTCGCATAAGGGTTCCTTTCAAGCGCCCTCTGAACAACCATCTCAGCGTCTTGCTCTTTCATCGATTCACGAATCTCCCAATGAAGAACAGTTCTACTGCAACCGTCTAAAACAGAGATAAAGAAATATATGGTTTGAGCAATTTTCAAGTAAGCAATATCCGTGTGCCAATGCTCATGAGGCTCCAGAGGTTGAACAAACCCAGTCCCTTTTTTATTGACCTTTACTGATTTTGTCCTCATAATTCCATAATCAACCAAGACTCTATATAAGCTTGAAGGGCTCATGAACGCCACATTTTGATCAATCATCCGATATGCTATTGCACGATAACCTTCTTCGTAGTGTTGCTTGTAAAATTCAACAGCGGCAAGCTTCTCAGACTCTGGAATCCAAAAGTCTTTAGCTATCACTGCTGGTTTATTCTCTACTCCATATCGTTTGCTCCAGTTGTAGAACTTGCTACGGCTCAACCCTAGTTTTTTACAAAGTTGCTGCTTGGAATACATTGTCTTACAACTCATCGTTTCTATAAAGTCCACGACCTGATTTCTGATGGTAAGTTCACACCAGCTTTTTGTTAAATCAGGCCATGTTTCTTTTTTAAGCGAATATTGTCCTCAAGCAATTCAGCAATAGCCTCATTACGTTTTGCCATATCTGACTCTAGCTTTTCAATCTTAGCCAGGTTTTGCTTAGACTCTTTCTTCTTCCCTTTGCTAAAAGCCTGCTCTCCGTTAGCGAAGAAATCAGATTGCCATTGATAGTAGTGACCTGTAGTAATCCCCAGTTCATCACAAATGTCTGAAACTGGCACTTTGTTAACTAAATGTTTCTTAACCGCTTCAACCTTTTGTTGAGGCGTAAAATTTCGACGAACTCTTGGCATAATATTTTCCTTATTGACTTAAAGAAGTTTACCTTAACAGTCCATAAGAAAATATAAAGTTTGTCCAATTCCTACTGAAGCAGTACACAATGTTCCGCCAACTTGGCAATAATACATCCAAATTATCTTCGTCTAGAGCACGAGCTCCAATCATTACTTTTTTACTTTCATTCTTGCCGGTTGTCATTTCAAATTCCTTAAATCATATATAAAATTAGTAATAATAATTATGCTTCGCTTGCATCTTAATTCGTATTTTCTGACGTAAACAAACTATTAAGCACATTTTTAAGTTTCTTAAGGGTAGCTCAGCAAAAAGCCCTGCTAGAATAGTCAATCCAGCAAAACCAAACAAATTGATATCTTCTGCCCCTTTAGAGAAAAGAGCTCCTCTAAAAACTAAATAAACAGCCAATGCCATTCCAGCACCTACAAAAGGCTTTAGAAGGTAGAAAGGAAACCAATGCTGGGTTAAAGACTCCTTACCGCAATGTATCGAAAAGGATAAAAGGGCATGTAATGTTCCCCCAATTGCACCCATAAAAACTAGTAAATTAAGTACATATCTATCATATGAATCCAGTTGGAAGTCAATATACGGTTCTTTGATAAAATATATACTAACTTGGGTGCTTTCAGCTTGCCAGGATGCAATGACTGTATAAAGCAACCAAAACATTAATCCCGCTAAACTTCCACCAACCACTATTCTTGAAAGCCAATACCTAAACCCTTCCACTAAAACCATCCTATTGTTTTAATTATTTTACCTCTATAAAAAACACATTCTTCTTTCAACGTTGTTTCTTCCTTTCTAAAAAATTGTATTGCAATACAAATAGTAAACTGAATTGCGTTGCTAGTTTTATATCATAATTCATAATGGGGATTCTTAGACTAAGTCGGCAAACTATTTAATCAGCTAATTATGGGTTGCAACCCAGTAGATCATGCCGTTCAAATTCAATACTGAAGTGTCCATGGAGCCACGAAGAATATCGGGAGAAGTCCAGAAGGTGGGAATCCAATTCGGAAAGTTTCAGTTTCTGCGAACGGTTAAACATATCGTAAAATCCACTATAATTTTAAAATGATGTGTAAAAGTACGCAGAATAGTAGAGACTTCAACCAAGAAAATTAGTAAATAAGAAAATGCGTCACACGATGCAGTTAATTGCGGAATTTACCGTCACGCCTTTGACGTGGGTATGGTTTAAAGACTGTGATTATTGTGTAACAAAGTCGAGATTGAAAAGGGACAAAGTTTTTATTGTCTACAAATCAGAATATTGTTTTTGTATTTTTCTTCGTGAATATGTCAAATTATGCGGCTTTTTTTGCGCCCCGATATAGCCATTTTACAAACTCTCGTTAGTTTACAAACGTGTGCTTTGGTGAGTTTTTATTTAAAGGTGCTGTTTGGTGTATTTTTTTAGATGAAACTGAAGTGAACATTACAAATGGCGTAATTATCAATATTTTATTATTTAAATAATGGAGAAACAAATGGCTAAGAAAATTCTTGTAGCTACTGAGAAACCATTCGCGGCTGCAGCTGTCGAAAAAATGAAAGAGGCTGTAGCAAGCCACAACGGTTATGAACTTGAACTTCTTGAAAAATATGAAGGTCAACAGGCGTTTGTCGATGCAGCTAAATCTGCAGATGCGATTATCATCCGTTCAGATAAAGCGACAAGAGAGGTTCTTGAGACTTCTCCTGCGAAAGTGATTGTACGTGCTGGTGCAGGTTTCGATAACATCGACCTTGCTGCTGCAACAGATCTTGGTATTGTGGCAATGAACACACCTGGTCAGAACTCAAACGCGGTTGCTGAACTTGCTTTTGGTATGATGGTTTTCATGGCTCGTGGCAAATTTAACGGAAAAGCTGGTGTTGAGCTTAAAGAGAAAAAGATCGGTATTCACGCTTACGGTAATGTTGGTAAAAATGTGGCACGTGTTGCAAAAGGTTTCGGTATGGAAGTTCTTGCTTTTGACCCATTTGTTTCTACTGAAACTATCGAAGCTGACGGTGTAAAAGTGTGTGGTTCTGTTGAAGAGCTTTACTCTAGCTGTGACTACGTTTCACTTCACATTCCAGCAAATGACAAAACAAAAGATTCAATCAATTTTGACCTTCTTTCCAAAATGCCTAAAGGTGGAACGCTTGTAAATACTGCTCGTAAAGAGGTGGTTTGTGAAGCAGAACTTGAAAAGCTGTTTGAAGCTCGTCCTGATTTTACTTACATTTCGGATATCGCGCCTACAAATGCGGCTGAACTTGAAGCTAAATTTGCTGATAACGTGCTTTTCACACCTAAGAAAATGGGCGCTCAGACTGCAGAAGCTAACATCAATGCTGGTGTTGCTGCGGTTGAACAGATCGTTGCTTTTATCGAAAACGGCGATACTACATTTCAGGTGAATAAATAGTCTAACAGTTATTTGAATCACTTATACCAAGCGTGGTAGATTTTTTGTGTTCTTATGTGCCCTCTTGAGGGAAAATGCATAAGATTTTCAATTCTTACCCGCTTGAAGTATATAAGGCCATCTCGTTTGAGGTGGCTTTTTTTGTTTTGTTCACGCGGGTACAAAACAAAATAATTCAGTTCAGAATGATTGCGGCTGTGTTTCGTGAAAACTTTGAATAACAGTCTCAAGACCTTTAAGCTAATTCTTGGTTCGGATCCCACCATTCTCCAATTTGTTCACATTCCATTCCTGTTGTCAATCGATAATCTTTCGGCTCTTTTTCGGGCGTAAAAGTGTCCTGGTTTTTTGCTTTCAGATCTTTCTGTTTTTTGCGTTTAATTTAAAAGAGTTTTGCTCATTTTATTGCCATTTTAAGAAAAAGATTAAAATGGTGCGAGATTTTATATTTCTTGGTAAATAGACTTGTACATGACTATTAAATCTTATCGAGGAGCGTTATAAATGATTCGAAAAATTTTAAAGGGATTAACTCTCACAAGCTGTCTGATGGGGACGCTTTTTGCTGCAGATATGAATGACCTGTCAAAAGTTGAGAAATGGGACAAGATTGGTAACGGGGTTTGGAAAACTGCGGTTGGTGATGTCTCAAAAGAGGTGCTTTATTCAGATTTTGCTGGAAATCCGCCAAAGGTGACGCAGTTGAATAAATTGTCAAACCTGCCAATGCGTAAGGCTTTGCGGAACCTTAAGTACCGCGTTAATGAAGATGGCAAGGTGTTTGTTCATATTCCAACTGAACCAGGGGAGAAGGTTTTTGGTTTCGGACTTCAGTTTGATGGTACACAGAAGACTGGTAAGATTGTCGAACTAAAGGTGGATCATTTTAATAAAGGTGGCGGGGCGACACATGCACCAGTTCCTTTCTATATCTCCAGTAAAGGTTACGGGGTTTTCTTTAACAGTTCGAAATATCTAAAAATTTACAATATGATTGGTAGTCGTAAGGATTCGAAGAATAATCCACCGGAAGTGGATCGTAACCCTCCGGCTGATGAACCACAGCCTGGACGATGGCAGGCAGTGCCGAAAAGTGATGCAGTTGAAGCCTACGTGCACGCAAAAGGTTTGGAAGTTGTCGGTTTCAGCGGTGTGGATCTGCAGGATGTAGTGGTGCGTTATAATCTTTACAGTGGTGGTGGAGCAATGCCGCCAATGTGGGGGCTAGGTTTCTGGCACCGTGTACCGTCAAAATTCAACGAGGCACAGACTACAAAAGAGATCGAAGACTTCAAAACACACAACATTCCGTTGGATGTGGTTGGTTTGGAGCCGGGATGGCAGACCAAATCGTATCCCTGCACGTTTGAATGGCAGAAGAAACGTTTTGCAAAGCCGGCGGAATTTTCTCAAAAACTCCTAAATGATGGACTTTATCTGAACCTTTGGATTAATCCCTATATTTCCAAATACGCAGGAATTTACGATAAAATGTATCCGCTGTCAGGGTCTCACATGGTTTGGCTGGGAATTGTTCCTGATTACATGCTTCCAGAGGCACGTAAAACCTTGATGACTCAGTTCAAAAAAGATCACTTCGACATCGGAATTTCCGGCTATAAAATTGACGAAGTGGATGGATACGATTTCTGGCTATGGCCGGATCACGCCACGTTCCCATCTGGAACGTCTGCCGAAACAATGCGTCAGACCTACGGTATGGAGATGCAGCAGATGCTTCACAAGGAACTTTATCGTAAAAACAACAAACGTACCTATTCGTTGGTTCGTGCCAGTAATGGTGCCGCTTCGAACTATCCATTTGTCATTTATTCCGACTCTTATGGTCACGGTCAATATATTACTGGACTTTCTTCAGCAAGTTTGTGTGGAATTCTCTGGTGTCCGGAGATTCGTAATGCTAGAAACGAGCGTGAATGGATTAATCGCATGCATACGGTTTGTTTTGCTCCAATGGCGATGCTTAATGCCTGGGCGAGTGGCACAAAACCATGGAGTTTTAAAAATGCCACCGATGCCGTACGTCGAACAATTCAGCTACGCATGAAACTGCTTCCTTATCTTTATACTGCGTTTGCCGATTACAATCAGAAGGGTATTCCGCCAGTACGTTCGATGCTACTCGAGACAGGTAATGCTGGGGCCCAAGTGGTTAATCAAAAACGTACGCTCGATAGTGAAAAAGACCCTTATGCGGATGGTTTTCATCAGACTGTAAAAGAGGATAATAGTCTATTCATGTTTGGCCCAAATATTATGATGGCACCATTCTACAATCGTGATACAAAACGTGATGTGCTGTTGCCAAAAGGGAACTGGTATGACTTCTATACAGGACAGTTCGTCGGTAATGACAAGAAAATCACTGTGACTGCTGAAGAGTTGAACGATTTACCTCCGCTTTTTGTAAAGGAAGGATCTTTTGTGCCGATGCTGAAAGAGTCGATTAACCGCACAAAAGATATTACTGGTAAAGAGCTAGAAGTGCGTTTTTATGGTAAAGAAAATGCCAATTACACACTTTATGAAGATGATACGAAAACCTATGATTTTCAGAATGGGAAATTTATGAATCGTCAGTTTAAGGCAGAAAAGCAAGCCGACGGCACATTCAAATTCACAGTTTCTGAAAGTGGTGACAAATCACAAAAAATTTACGGTAAGGTAAACTTCCGCCAGATGACCAAATAACTTCACAAAGCAAACTATTTTGAGTTTCTTGTGAAAATGACGCGAGATTCTCATTTTTATTGCAAATAGTTAGTTACTAAACCCTTAACTAGGAGGAAGAAAATGCTAAAAAGATTTAGTAAATTTGCCGCTGTTTGTGCCGTTTTGTCAACATCGATGTTGACCGCACAAGAGTTGGTTCACAGTGTGAATTGTATGAAACCGGTAAAATGGGATTAGGTGGCACCTGGTGTCTGGAAAACAGTTATCGGTAAAACTGACACTTTTAAACCGGCTGATTTGGCTGCTGAAAAGCCTAAGGTTGATGCGCTTAAGGCGATGCCGGAACAAAAGTTCCCATTAGACCTAAATGAGTGTAAAGGTTATGTTTTTGATGGTAAAGCTGTGGTTCGTTTGCCATTTGGTAAAAAAGAACGTATGTACGGACTTGGTCTACAGTTTCACAATCTTAACCGTCAAGGAAAAGTTTATCACCTGCGTACGGACTGGTTCCACGGTGGTGAAGAGCGTACACACGCACCTGTTCCATTTTACGTGAGTTCTGAAGGTTACGGTGTTTTGATTAATACCAGCCGTTTGGCATCATTTTACGCGGGGACAGCCCATGGATTTGATGATGAAGGTCGTCCTGCACAGATTGACCGTACAGCCGGTCGTGGATGGCGTGCCAAAAGCCGTAGTTCCACATGGAAGCTTCGATAAATGGTGAAGGTGTGGAAGTTCTAGTTTTCGCCGGTCCGTCTGCACTTGACGCCGTTCGCCGTTACAACCTTTATAATGGTGGTGGAGCAATGCCGCCAAAATGGGGATTGGGTTTCTGGAACCGTTTCCACACACGTTGGTCTGCAGATCAGATTACTGAAGCTGTAAAGAAATTTGAAGAGAAAGATTATCCGCTTGACGTAGCGGGACTGGAGCCAGGTTGGCAGAACTACTCATACCCATGTGATTATACATGGAGTACGGCTCGCTACCCTGATGCAAAAAAATTCATGGATACTATGAATGCAGCTAACGTGAAAGTTAACCTGTGGATCAACGGTTATATTCACGACAAATCTCCATTGTCAAAACCAATGAGAGATACTGCCGGTTCTCACATGATGTATGATGGTCTTGTTCCTGACTATCTAACACAAGCTGGGCGTGATAAGTTTGCCGCACATATGGGCAAAGAGTGTCTTGATCTTGGTGTAAGTGGTTATAAACTTGACGAATGTGATGGTGGTGACGGTAATATGTGGCCGGATCACGCTATGTTCCCATCAGGTGTAAATGGTGAGAAAATGCGTGCGCTTTACGGTATGACTTTCCAGAAAACAGTTTACGAAATGTACAAAGAACGCAATGAGCGTACTTATGGTCTAGTTCGTGCTTCACACGCTGGTGCTTCTGGTTATCCGTTTGTGATCTACTCAGACCACTATAATCATCACGAATTTATTACAGCACTATGTAACAGTTCTTTCGCCGGTGTACTTTGGACACCTGAGATCCGTGGAATCAATCACAGCGAAGATGCAGTTCGTCGTATGCAGGCAGTTTGTATGTCACCTTTGGCGATGTTGAATGCCTGGGCAAGTGGTAAAAATCCTTGGGATGCCGGAGATAAAGGCGGAGCGGCAATGCGTGATGTTATGAAACTTCGCATGCGTCTACTTCCTTATATCTATTCTGCATTTGCTGATTATCACTACAAAGGTACGCCACCAGTTCGTGCAATGCCTCTTTGTAACGGTTACGAAGATGAAATCACAGTGGTAAAACAGAAGTTCGATGCGACTAAAAACCCTTATGCTCTTGATAAAAGCTATGACAAATCGGATCAGTGGATGTTTGGTGACAGCATTCTTGTGGCTCCAAAATTTGCTGGTCGTGATAAAGGACGTAAAGTTGTACTTCCTGCAGGGAAATGGTACGACTTCTATACTGGTAAATACGTTGGTGAAAAAGAGACTGTTCGAATCGAAAACGTGCCTTTAAACCAGATTCCACTTTTCGTGAAAGACGGTGGTTTTGTGCCAATGATTGAAGCGGTTCAGAATACTGCGGCTGTGAAAAAAGGTGCTAAATTGACAGTTCGTCATTACGGAACAGCTCCTGGTAAATTTGCCCTTTACGATGATGATGGTAAATCTTTTGACTATACCAAAGGTAAATGTGCCTGGATCAACCTTGAAGTTAAGAAAGAGAATGGCAAACTTGTTGGTTCTCATGAAACAACAGGTGATTATGAACCAATCTATGGTGACGTAGAGTGGGAATTTATGACAAAATAATGTTATAAGTAGATTTTAGTCCACAGGTTTCTGCCTGTGGACTTTTTTAGTTTAAAGGAGGTTTGTGGTGTTTAGTAAAAAGTTCTGGTTGTTTTTTCTCTGCTTACTTAGTTTTCTGTTTTTGCTCAGATGAAGCGTGATAAGGAGACTAACCTCGTTATTCCGTCCCGTGGACAGCTTATGTGGCATAATGACGAAGTTGGAGTGTTCTATCACATGAATCCGACCTTTCCTGTTGAAAGTATGACTTTTGCCAATTTTGATCCGGTAAAAATAATCGATGCAGCTGAAAGCGTGGGAGCGAAGCACATTGTGGTGGTTTGCAAACATGTTAACGGATTCCAATACCTATTCTTACAAATACAGAATAGAGCCGCTGAAGTAGTTGGATCTTCTACAAAAAAGCTGCTAAGGCGCAAACCTTAGCAGCTTTTTTATTTATTCGAGTGAGCAATCTTAAATCGCATGTCAACTTGCAACCTGCTAACCAAGGCTTTGCTGCGTTTAGAAGATATTTTGTCCTTGGTTGTGGCTCGCTTTCGCTTTTTTTTGTAAAAAGTATGTAACAGTTCGAGGTATTTTTGTAATTATGAGTATGAAGTTATCTTAGCATTTTTTATTAAATTGGAAGGAGTGGTTATGAAGAAGATGATAAAGAGCGGTTTGTTGCTGTGCTGTTTTTCGGCAGCTGGACTGGCTGAACGTATGGATTGGGAAAATCCAGAGGTATTCCAGATTAATCGTGAGCATCCGCATGCGGCGATGACGGTTTATGAGAGTTCGCAAAAAGCGCTTAGTTTTGATAAAACTCAGTCGAAGAATCAACTTTCTTTGAATGGAAAGTGGAAGTTTAACTGGGTTAAGAAACCGGCGGATCGTCCGCAGGATTTCTATAAAACAAGTTTTGATGTCTCTAAATGGGCAGAAATTGATGTGCCTTCAAATTGGCAGATGAAGGGTTATGGGATTCCGATTTATGTAAATAATATGGATCACGGTCGTTCTTGGTGGGGCGGAAAGGTTCCAAATCCTCCTTTTGTGGATCACAGTTACAATCCGGTGGGCTCTTACCGCCGCGAATTTGTTCTACCGAAAAACTGGAATGATAACGAAGTGTTTATTCATTTTGCAGGTGTGCAGAGTGCGTTTTACCTGTGGGTTAATGGAGAAAAAGTCGGTTACGGTCAGGGGAGCATGACGCCTTCTGAATTTAATATCTCTAAATACCTGAAGCCGGGCAAGAATATGGTGGCGGCGGAAGTTTACCGCTGGTGTGACGGATC
>DDLT01000128.1 GCA_002340265.1 Lentisphaeria bacterium UBA2565
AAATAGTTTAAAGTTTAATGTTATCGTCAGATAATTTTTTCTGCAGTTTTTTACGTAATCTAGCGTAGCGTTTAGTCAAGGTAGATGAGGCAACTCCAAATCTTTCTGAAAGTTGATCAAATGTTAACTCCTCAAATAAACGCAGTCTTATAAGCTCGGACTCCTCTTCGGGTAGGCTATTCAGCAAGTTTTGAACACAGTTAGTTGTTTCATTGTTTATGAACTCTTGTTCAGGAGTGCTGAACTCTTCACCACAGCAGATTATTTCTGAATGAGGAGCAACATTAATTATTTTATCTATTTTTTTTCGAGCCCACTCTACGGGAATATGTCTACAATTTTTATTAACTGTATAATTGAGCCACTTTAAACACTCTGCTTTTGTCTCTTCTGTTGGATTATTTTTAAGTTTCAGCATAAAGCTCGGCCAATATTTGGTGACAAAGATTCTCTGCAATATCGTTCCCGAAATCTCACTGGATGTGTCTTTTGTACGTTGTTTGTCATTAAACGGGAATTTAAGGCGTGAACGATAGCGAACATAAGCGACTACAGTTTTATGCACATCCTCCTCCTCCCATTGTAGAGAGTCACCTTTCTCCAACGCAAGTATGAGTTTATCCAATGCCACTTCAACATCTTCTATCGTTGTTTTTGGTTTAGCTTTCCCCTTATCTGTATACATAGACACTCTCCGATTTATTCGTGGTAGATGAACTACCAAAATGGCAGTACGCAAAATTATGATTTAGGCTAGCGATAGTTTGACTGTTTTCAATTGCTTATTGGCACATAAGCTTCCAAACAGTGTGTTTGAAGTAGGAAAAAAATGAAATAAATTTGAGAAATTTGTAAAAAAGTGTTCCTAATTTAAGTCAAAGCCTCGCTATAAGAGTAGACGGAGAAGAATAGGTTAGAAAAATGCAGGTGGTTGTTTATGGGATCTAAGACGATATTCGGCATAGTTTATGACTTCTTCAAGTTCAGAAATCTCAAGCGACTGAGCAATTTCTAAAAATGTCTTTACATATTTTGAACGTATACTTTGATTAGTCTCTTCATTAAGATTCTTAACAGGATTAATTTTAACCGGGTAAATTTTATGTTTCTTTTCTAAATCAACTTTTGAGGACTTCTCTATTAGTTTCAAAAGCTGTCTTTGTGCAAATTTCCCCGGGTGGCTTTCGCCTTTTGTCCATTTAGAAACCGCTTGCTGAGAGACATTGCAAAGGTTGGCAAGTTCGCCCTGACTTATGGTCATTTGAGTAATGAGGTTATTTACTAAGTTCTTCCATTTGTCTTTTTCTAGGGTGGTTGTGCTATGTTTCATATTTTCCTGAATTGATAGAGTATATTGGTCGATAAAATTAAGTTACAAAGAGTATATGTTGTTAGTAATCCTATTTATCAAGACTGCGGTCGTTCATCTATTTTGACGCAAAAATATAAGCTAATTTTGTAAGTCGAGTTGCGATAAAAGAGTTCACTTTCTTGCGGAACGAAGATAAGTGCAATGCTCTTAAATAGATATACAACAACTAATGTTAGGTTGTTGGTATTTGTGATTTATTGTTAAAAGTTGTTGACTGATAAGGAAATTGAACTACTCTACGTAAGATTGTACTATGACAAATGAGGCAAGTTGATTCTCTTCGGCTTATACTATACTCATATGATAAACTTTTAATAAAGAAGTGAGTTTATAATAAATACACAAAGGAAAAAGAAATGAGATTATCTAGAATTCTAAAAGGGATTGGCCTAGTTGCGTTTGTAGCATTCTTTTCAGGATGTAAAACTAAAGCTCTCACCAAATTTAATGAAGAATATGCAGGAGGGAACTATGTTAAGGCGCTAGAAATCAGTAAGGAGGAGTCTAAAGGATTAAAGGATGAGGAGTCCATTTTATGGAACTTGCAGAGTGCATCTGTTGAACGCGATCTGGGACATTACAAAGATAGTAATGTTGATTTTAAGAAAAGTGAAGAGGGGTTTATTTCATTCTTAAATGAAAGCACTACAGAGAATATCGGTGAGTATTTACAACAGCTACTCTTAAACGATTTGTTTACAGATTATGAGGGCAATGTCGCAGAATACATTCAGTTAGGTACGTATCGTGCGTTAAATGAGGCCGCAATGGGCGATATGGATAAAGCAGAGAAGTTCTTTAAGGATTCTTCAGAAAACCAGCAACGTGTGGTGGAGCGGTATCAGGAAAAAATAAACAGAGAAACAGAAAAAGTAAAAAAAGCGTTAGCAAAAAAAGATGAAGAAAAAGACAATCAGGAAAAAAGTGAAACAGATTCAAAAGAGAAACAGGTTAATTATACTGAAGCTGCAGCCAAAGTAGGAAAAAGCCCTGAGTTGAAAAAACTTGAAGATGAATATCAAAGTAGTGTCGCGATGATTAAAGCTTATCAGGGCTATAAAAACCCTTTCACATCATATATGAGTGGACTCTTTTACCTATTGGGTAGAGAAGATTGGCAGGTGGCACGAGATCATTTTCATCAGGCACATTTGTTAAATGACAAAAAAAATAGTTTTATTGGAAAAGACTGGCTAAGGGCAGATAAAGGAATCGTGCCGGACAATAAAGCATGGGTTATTTTCGAAAATGGTCTATGTGCACATAAAACAGAATTTAGAGTTGATCTTCCCATTGGACTCTTATCAAAATGGATAAAGGTTACGGAGCGTTTAAAATATGTTGGCATGGCTCTACCTAAGTTTACACCTCGTGAAGAGGCTTATAAATGTCTTTCAGTGAAAGACGGTGAGAAGTCCTGTAAAACTGCCACATTCTGCGAAGTGGATTCTCTTTTAAAGAGTGAGTTTGATATGGCTTATCCAACTATTAGGAATCGAGAAATTGCCCGTGCTGTAATTAAGACTGTTACTCAATATTATACAAACCGATTAATTGATGAAAAGGTCGGTGTCTGGGGAGGAGAGCTTCTTAAATACGGAACTGGGGGTATACAGATGGTTTCAACCGCGGCTGATGTGCGTTCATGGACTGCTCTTCCTAAAAACTATCAAGTTGCAACTGTCTCAATTCCTAAAGATAGAGAAATCTCTTTTTCCACATCGGCAAGTAAACAGTATTCTGTATCAATTCCAGAATGTAAAAACGCCATTGTATTTGTGAAAATTCCTTCAGCAGGCATAGAACCTAAAATTAATATCATAAAATTTAACTAAGGAGATATTTATGAGAAAAATTTTATCATTATTGCTTTTAACCGTTGCATTGTTACAGAGTTGTTCGACTCCACCGCCTCCAGCTATAAACGACCCACGTGTTAGAGTCACAGCTCCATATAAATGGGATGTTTCTGTGATTGCTATCGGTGAACGTGAAGGTGAAAATGGCATACTGGAAATGCAAGTGGAGTTCTTTAATAAAACTAGTGACACTGAACATTTAGAATATAAAATTTACTGGTATGATCAGTCTAACTTTAAAATTGACACAATACTCTGTTCACAATGGAAACCACGAACAATTTCAGGTAATGGGCATTTTGCGGTTAATGAAATTGGTCCTACAAAAAATGCAAAAAACTTTTTGCTTCATGTACGAAATAAAGAAGACGGCAAAATTGTAGTTGCTGTTGATTCAAGATTAAAATAAAGGAAATAAAGAATGGTTAAATTTAAGAAAAAGGCGTTGTTGGTTCTTTTTACTTGTTCTGTTGTAGTTAGTTCTGGGTGTCACACAATGAAACCTCAGCAAATAGGTGATCCAGAAGGACATGGTAATCATAATATTGTTACCATACATCCCAATACCGCAAATCTATCAAGGTTTGCTACGCAGATGATTGAGTCTATGATAAGGCACGGTCATCTGAGTAAACTGAATGGAGGAAACCGCTGCGCTATTTACCTTGACAAGCGAAACCTTAGAGATAAATCCGGGCTTATGATAAATATGGATAAGGTTATGACTAAAATTACTGCGGCCTTGAATAGGTCTGGAATGGTTATGGTCAAAACAGGAACCCCAAAGATTACAAAAAATCAAAAAGGTCCATGGGCAATTACCGGTTATCTAGACAAAAGCACTTCTCGGGTGGATGAGGACAGCATGCTATATGAGTACTCCTTTGTGCTGAAGTTAGAAGATTTGAAAGAAAAATATGAACCATGGCAGGAAGTAAAAGAAATGGTCGTTCACGGTTCATATAAAGGGTTTTAAATAAACTAAACATGAGATTTAAATTATGAAAAAAATAAATTTATTTGCAATGTCCATAATTACTGGAAGCTTGCTTGCTTCGGCTCAGGAAAAGGAAGCTGTAGTGAAAACAACTGTTGAAACTCTGGTTATGGAAAAAGATGTTCAGGGACAGAATAAAATGTCTGACGCCAATCTGGTGAATAATGCCACGGATAGTATGGAGGATTGGGGAGATGACGTTTTAGGGCAGTTTGGCCTTGACGGCTGGGGGCTAACTGACGATGGGAAATATTTCCTATTTGCATCCCAGACAACTTCGGTCAAGAACACAGACCCTCAGTATGGAGACGCTTTGGTAAATGCCTTTGATAAGGCGATGATGAAAGCTCAGGAAGAGTATTTGATGATGCGGTTTGGTCGAATCGCCACGGAAAAAATAAAATCGTACTTTTCTGACCGTTCAACTAATGCGAGAGAAATTCCATTACCAGAACCAACAGATTCAGATCTTTTAGATAAGTTGATGAAGGTTGTATCTAAAAAACTCGACCTTGCAGGGAAAAAACTCGATAAAAAGCTAATTGAGATGGGGGAAGATCCAGCGTCTTTAGCAAGTCTGACTCCAGTTCAGAAAAAGACTCTTTTCTCTGATACATTCTTCAAAGATACTATACAGAAAGCTTCTGGCGGCATCGCTGGAATGTTTCCTATTCAGACCTGTGTTATTACTGATAAAAAAGGTAGAACCTCTGTAGGTGTGGCACTTGTCGCATCAGATAAAACGATTCAAGTTGCAAAAGATATTACGCTCAAACGTAAGTCAAATATAAGTGGAAAAGGGCGTGATATTAAAACTTTAATACCGCGGAATAAAGAAAAATTCATTAGTACCTTGGGTACACGCCTAGTTTATGATCAGGAAGGGCGTCCAGCTATTCTTTCTTATGGTATCGCTTCTTATCGCCCTGATACAGGCAATGACTATATTAATGAGGAATTACGTTCTCAGGCGAAAAAACAGGCTGAAACTAATGCCAATGCTCAGATTGCAGAAGCAATAGCCGGTCGCATGAATGCAAAAAATGCAACTAGAAATGGTGAGCAGATAAAGCAGACAGTGGAAAGAGAAATGAAGGCTGATGCCGAAAGTGTTGAGAAAACAATGACCAATATTATTAAAATTGTTAATAATAATGCCAAAAACTCAGCAAAGGCAAGTCTTCAAGGTATTACAACTATCAAGCGTTGGCGGTATACAGCTCCAACAGGTCAGGAGTTTGTAGGTTCTGTGAGATCTTGGACTTATGATGCTTTGGATGCGGTGCGCTCTTTTAACTCTAATAAAACAAAGCGGTCAGCAAGTTCAACGAAAAAAGTATATGAGTCAGAAAAAAACTCTAGTGAAGCAGTTAATGACTTGAATGATTTTTAATTCTAAATCAGAGATATAGTGATGAAGAGATATAAATTTGTATTTTTAGCTTTTTTTATCGTATTATCCTCGACTTCTTTTGCCAGTTTGAAAACCGTTACAAAAGAAGTTGAGGGATATGGGGTAACTCGAGCTGAGGCCATTCAACAAGCTTTGATTGAAGCGATAAAGCAAACTAAAGGCGTTGCCATTGATTCTCAAAAGGAATTTGCCAAGCAGATCAAAGAGCAGTCAAAATCAAAAGATGGAGAAAGTTCTCATAAAGTAAATATTGATGCTCTTAGTGCTAGTAGAGTAAAAGAGCTGACAAAAGGCATTATTAATAGTTATGAGATACTAGAAACTGACAAGATGGAAGATGATAAGGAATGGCGGGCGTTAGTTGCTGTACACCTTTCTAAATATGAAAGTCCTGGTTTGAAAGTTAAGCGTCGGCGATTAGCTATTTTACCATTCTGGGGGCGTAGCACATATTCTATCAATGGTAAAACAGTTCCTCTTAGTGAGATGACACGTCGATTGAGCCAAGAGTTGAATAATGAACTTACTCAAGCACGTAAGTTTGCTGTTTTAGATCGAACTTTTGTTGATGAAGTTGCTTCAGAAAAAAAACTGATAGAAGCAGGCGAAACGCCTGTTGCGGAATTGGCAAAACTGGGAGAGACCCTTGGTACTGATTACCTGATTGTGGGTACTATTGAAAATGCTTCATTCGATATCGAAAAAGAAAGAATCGGTAACTCAAGCTTTACAACAGATAAACCAGTAGGAAGTTTTGATGTGCATTACCGCATTTTAGTTATGGCAACTCGCCAGATAAAATGGTCGGACACTGTTTCTGTTAAGGCGAAAGATATTGATTTTACAAAAGCTGGTAAAACAGCAACTGATCAGTTTAATTTTCTTTTAAACGAAATGGCGGATCTGATTGCAAATCAACTTATGGAAAATATCTACCCTATAAGCGTGGTTAAAATTCAAAGTCCAAAAACTCTGATTCTTAACCAGGGCGGTAAATCCCTTAAAAAGGGAGAAGTGCTTGACGTCTTTGAAATTGGTGAAGTTCTGAGAGATCAGTACACAGGTGAGTCTCTTGGAAGAGAAGAAAGTTATGTCGGACAACTAACTGTGAAACGGGTAAATGCTAAAAGCTCTTCAGCCATCATGAAAGAAGGTGAAGTAGATAAAAGTAAAAAATACATTTGTCGCCGTGAACAGAAAGAGGAAACGGAAGACGTTGAAGAAGTTGTTGGTGAGACGGAGGGCTTTCAACCTCCATTTTAGTTTAAGCTACAGTGAAAGATAAGAAAAGACTGAATTGAAATTATTTGAGTGAATAAAGGCTTAATCTTTTTAGAGAATTATTCTATACGGAGACACACTATATGGATTTTTCTTTGAAAATGTCTCATGTGGTTCCACATGAGACTGTCATTCTCCGTCAAAGCGTTCATGGGGACACACATGATGCTTTAATCATCGGCGAATGGTTCATGTGCGGACGCAGGAAGAAGTTTCTAGTCGGCTGTTGGCGTATGCGGGTACGTATAAGGAGTTGACATTCAGAATTCGACTCCTGTGAATGCACATCTTTATTTGACAGCGAAATAGCTATTATTTACGACTAAAATTAGAGTTTAAATGGGTGAAGTTTTGGGATTTTCCACTTTCGACTTCACTTCTGAGCTGGTAGAAAGTGGGCTGTATCAAAATGAGGGAGTCGATTTATGGAAATTGATACTATCAATGTGGAAAAGTTGAGGCTGGCAATCTGTTTTATTTTTGTCAGTCAGGCTGTAAAGATTGTTGAAGACGAAGCGGTAATCGCGTCATATGTCGATTTGACGAAGATGAAAGTAATGCTTACTGAATTCGAGACGGCGATAAAAACTTCGACTGGTTTTTCGCAAACTGCTATGATTGTTGAGCTGGATAAGAAGCGTGATGTGATTCATTCTGCTATTTGGCATAAATTAATGGCAAATAGCAAGTTCCCCGGTGCAAATCAGATTGTAGCATCAGAACTTTTAAAACTATTCAAAGAGTATGGCACTGAAGCCCTTCGCAGAGCCAGTTATGTTGAAGAGACTGGTTTGATTGACAGTCTTTATGCTCGTTTGACAAATGCGGAAAACAGCCCGAAAGTGGCTCAAGTGAGTGATTTACAGGATTGGTTTGATGCTTTGAAAGCGAAGAATGATGCATTAAAATCGGTAATGGCCGAGAAAATTGAAGATATTAGTGCTGATGATAAAACAGCGGGAGAGATTCGCAGCAAAATCGCCGACGAGTATCAAAATTTGAAGAAGACTTTGGAGTCGCATTCATTTTTGAAGACCGACCCAGTGTTTGATTCGGTAATCACCGACATCAACAGCATGATTGCCGCTTATAAAGTGTAATTTTTACTGAGTAAGAGTTAGTCGTGTCAAATATAACAAAAAAAGCACAAAACAAACAATTGTATGGTTTTTGAAATGAAAATGTAAAGGAATGCTTTTTTGTGATTAAATCTTATAACAGCTCAAAAACAAGGGAAACAGTATGTCAGTAATTTGTCAAAGTTGTAAAGCTAGCCAGAATGTGATAACGGAGGCGATAAAAAATAATCACCTAGAATGTTTGCAGGAAGCGATTAAAGAAAAGCCCGTGCTGATAAAACAATTGGACTCAGAAGAACTGACTCCTGCTCATCATGCAGCGGCTTTAGGAAACGTGGAATGTTTGAAAGAACTCATAAAGGCTGATGTCACTTCTTTAGAAGTAAGGGATGAGAAAGGCAAAACCCCTGCCTTTGGTGCAGCACTAAATGGGCATGCGGAATGTCTCGAACTTATAGCTAATACATCAATAGGGAGTTTTAAAGCTCTTTCTAAACAAGGAAGTTCTATTGCAAATATTACTGCTTTTAACTGCAGGGTTAATTGCTTAAAGGTCATTATTAAGTACGCACCAGAGCTACTTGAAAACAAGGAAACTGTGTTTGGTTACACTGCGGCTCACACAGCCTGTTTGATGGATGTTAAAAGGCAAAACCCTATTAGTGCAGAATTTATAAAAACTATAGGGCAATTTAAGCCTGAACTATTACTAATACAGGATAACGAAGGCAATACACCTGCACTTTGGGCAACGATTAACAACTTGCCGATGACCCTTTCTGAAATTGCAAAGATAATGCCTAATTCTCTAGAAATACGCAATTATAATGGAGCCAATCCTGCTACAGTCGCCAAAAATAATTCATTTGTGGAGTGTGAAAAAATTATTAGGGAGGCTGTTGGAGCTAATGGGGGTATACAAAAGAGTAAAATTAAACATGTTGCGAAGAGAATTAAAGCTCGTCTTAAGGAAGACCAAGCCTTCAAAAAAACTCATCTAGGAACAGAAGAGTGGAGTAAAGGCATTTTGAAGCAATTCGGTGTTATCGCACGTATGAGAAATACTCTTGGAATGTTATTTGGCAGTGGTTGCTTTACACTCATTATATGTGCCATTACGTTTGGTTTATTGGTTGCAATTGATGCTGATAAAACTGTGAAAGCATATACTGTTGGTATTATAGCAATGTTAGTTATTATATGGATTACTCCACGTGCACTAAAAGTCTCCAAAAACGAAATGAAATTGTTTGGAGATATTTTATCTGATCAATTAGGAACTGTGGATTATTTTTCTATTTGTTCTCCTTATTCAGGAATCAGCACGGTTAATGCAATTGGCGTAAATGTGAAGACTAAAATGATAAGCGTTGTTAGCTTTGCGTCGTACGTTAATAAAGGGAGTACGATAACACTTTCCTACTATGATGTGTCCAAAACTAAAATCCTTGCACCAGGCTATACCGAGCATTCGGCAGGAACTGTGGGATACTCAGGAACAAGTATGCAGGGGGCTATGCAGGCAATGATGACACAGTCAACTGCGAACCAAGAAGCTGCGAGAAGAACCGCCGCTGAAAAAGCAAAAGCAATGAAGAAAACGGGTTTATACTTTGAAACTGCTGATTTAGATTTCCCAGAAGTTTTTGTGAATATGTCTTATGAAGATGCTGATAGATGGATGAACTTATTATCCAAACTAAGTAAAGGCGATATTGTCCCCACTAAAGAACCTGAGTTTTTCCCAAGGGGTCGCTCCTTTTAATCGAGAAGCGAGTTCTAGAGAGTATAAACTGATTGTTGTGATTTTCATGAGAAATGGAAGCTTTTACAAAGCCTTGTTCTTAATTGAAATAAAAATTAATAAGGAAAAGCAATACTTGCCGGGTGAGCAATAAATTGTAATTTTGAATTTAAAAATCATTTAGGAGAAACAATGGAATTGGTTTACGAGATTTTTAGTTATGTTTTAGATGCCCTTGGTATGGCTTTTAAGCAGATTTTTGTGATGCTTGGTCCGGCAATAGTGCTGGGCTTCATTCAGCACTATGTATCGGACAATATTCGTACTAGAACACATAAAAGGTTGGGGTGGGAGAAATATTGCAACTACATAAGTTTCCTTGGAACATCAGTGCATGAACTTGGACATGCTTTCTTTTGTGTGGTGTTTCGTCATAAAATTCATGAAGTAAAGCTGTTTGCCCCAGATCCTGAAACGAAAGTTTTAGGCTATGTTAAGGCTTCCCCAAGAAACCCAAACAGCAGATACCAAAAGATTGGTTACTTTTTTATTGGAGTTGGCCCGCTAATTTCAGGGCCTGTGATGATCTACTTTACGGCGCGTTATCTGCTTGGCGAACAAATTTTCGGTTCATTGGCGGCATTGCCAGAAGCATCTGGTGAAGTGGGCTTTGTTTCGTATTTGTCTGGTACGTCTTCAAGTATATTCCACTCTTTTACCGGCGTTTGTTCGGCGTTGTTCACCGCGGAGAACTTCACCAATTGGAGATTCTATTTATTTGTTTATGTTGCATTTGCCGTGGGTCATTCTATGAAACTGAGTGCTCCTGATATTAAGGGGGCTAGAAAAGGCTTTGTTTATTTGATAATGACATTGTTTACAATAAACCTTTTCTCATCCTGGTTGTTCGACGATCTTTTGACCGAACTCTTAGGAGTCTTTACCTCATTTTATAGTATAGCCTATCCAATAATGCTTTTAGCTCTCACGTCTTCCATATTGTTCGGAATCGTTTCTTTAATTGCTCTAAAATTGAAGGATGGTTCTGCGTTTTCAATAAAATTGGTGTGGAAACAATTTGTGAATCAGATTAAGAGTCGTATAAAAAGCGTTACAAAGAGACTCTTTAAAGCGTTATTTAAAAGAGCATAAAAGAGGTTCTTTAAGATAGATATTAATTTTACAAAAGATCTAAGAAACTTTCTGGGTAGAAAGTTTCTAATTAAAACAACCCCAAAATACAAGGGAACTAAGCAAATGAAAAAGATTGTAGGCCTATTCGTTCTAGCAGGGGCATTGACCATGATGGTCGGATGCGGGAAGTCAGATGAGGAAAAAGCTGCTGAAGCTATTGAAAAGGCAATGCAAAAAAATCAAAAAATGATGGATGATGCAACTAAACAACAGCAAAATTTGTTGAACCAATTCAAATAATCAATATTTAGCCATCTTCTCCCATTTTCTTATGACAATGGGAGAAAAACTTAATAACTAAAAGGAATACATAAAATGAAAAAATTATTCGCAATATTTATGCTGTTCGGAGCATTAGCAATGATGGTCGGATGTTCTGACTCAGGGAAATCAATTCAATTGGAAAAGCCACCGCAAAATGTTTTGGAACTTTCCAAATACGTTTTTGAATGTGTAAAGCAGGGAGATAACGAAACGTTTAAGTCAAAACTTTGGATGAATTTAACGGATATCAGGGAGTTGTTTAAGAACAGCAACCTCCCAGAAGATAGGAAGACACAGGTTATTGACAGTTTCAGCAGGACGCAGAGTAAGTTAAAAAAGCGTCTTGAAGGAAATCCTTATATTGAAATGATGCGTAAAGCTTTGGAACATAACAAAATCAACCCAGACACTATAATGTTTTCACATATTAACTATAAACTGGAGCCTGATATAGGAGGTATCAAATTTGTGGGTGATGTGGACATTATTATTAATGCGGAAGGTAAACTGTATCGACTGGAAATGGATAGTTGTTATAAGACAAAAGACGGTTGGCGCGTCTCTGAATTGACCCCTGGAGGATCATGGTCTCTGGAAACGGAGTCAAAGCGCAAAGAAAGGTTTAAAAATTGGATCTGGAATGAAAAATAAAACAAAAAGCTAAATACAAGGAAAGGGGCTAATAAATGCAAAAAATCAATAAAAGAACTATTTTCCGAATAACTTCAATAAGGTATATTACACTTTTTCCGATATGGATTTTTGTTGGTGCTGGAATTGCGATATATGTTGCAATGGAAATCAAAGACATTCCCATGTCCATCCTAATTGGATTTATTAGTACCCTGCTCCTTAATTTCCTCTGGACTTTAAAAATTGTCCAAAAAGCTAAGAAAACACAAAATAAAATGATTAAGGTAGTTCAAAAAGAGCTTCAAAAAGTTGACTACTACAACTGTGGAGAATATGGAGCGTTAGCAATAGATGCTAAAGAAAAAACTATCGCCACTGTGTGCGCTTGTAAAAAATTTAAACTGCAAAAGCCTTTCGTTTTCCATTTTGATAAAATAGATTCTTATAAAGCTTTTGCTCCAGGCTTTTCTACCATTAGAAGTATCGGAGAAGAAAGTGTGTTTAACGTTGCAGAAGAGTTATCACACAACATAGCAAGTCAAGCAAATGCAAATTTTCAATCAGGTTTATATTTCTACTTAGATGATATAACAAAACCAGAAATATTTGTACAAATGCAATATGGTGAAGCTGAGAAATGGATGTTGATTTTAAAAAAATTAGTTGATGGTTCACTAGAAGAACAGTCTACTCCTTTCTTGTTCCCACAAAGTTAGCTATTGCAGTATTTCGCAATGCACGAAAAGGTTCTAATTGACAAAATATGATCAGCTATCGAACTTCGCAAGATTGAAGGTAGGTGGTACGTATATGATGTTGAAAGCTAAACTTTAATTCATAATTAATCACAGGAGACAAAAATGTCCGAAAAACAAGAAAGTAAGATAGAAAAAAATGCTGATGCTGTTACAATATCTCAGCAGTCAAAAAATGGTGCGGTATTCGTTTGGTTTGGAGCTTTATTATTAGGCTTCTTCCCTTCCATAATCACGTATATTGTAGAAAAGGATGATCAATATGTAAAAGAACAGGCTAAGGAGTCATTGAATTGGATGATTACTTATATCCTGATCTTGATTGCCTTGCCTATTACAATAATAGGCTTTTTAGCTCTTCCTTTTGTACCAATTTGCCATTTAGTCTTTTGTATAATGGCAATTATGAAGACAAAGAAAGGAGATTCCTTTAAAGTCCCTTTTGCTTTCCGCTTTTTAAAATAGCCATTAATTAGGAGACAGTTATTATGCTCAGCATTTTATTTATGATTATGGCGATTCTCGCTAATCTAGTGGGTTTTGCTTTTATGATAGTGATTCTTGTGAAAATCTTTAAAGAAAATACCGGTCTAGGTATTTTGGGTATTTTTTTCCCCGCATTTATTTATGTTTATGGTTGGATTAAGGTAAAAGACTATAAATGTATGAAGTTAATGATTGCTTGGACTGGATTAACAGTTGTAGCAATTCTGGGAATGGTATTGAGCTCGGTTTTTGCTGTACACGAGGTGGCAGAGACTACACAAGATTTATATAATCGAAGTCTGAATCAATTTCAAAACAATAGTTATTATGATAATCGAGGCGGATACTAAAAGAGTTCACTCTTTTAAGTCGGTGCTTCTATTAAATACGAACCCCAAAATACAAGGGAATTAAACAAATGAAAAAAACAGTAGTTAGAATGGCTATGATTGCCGGGTTAGCAACCTGTTCAACGGGTTGTGTTGTTGGAAATATCGCTAATCCAGGTGCAGCTCCAGGCTATGGCGGTGGAATGGTATACCAAGAGGTTACTACACCTACGGTAAACTATTCTGTAGCAGAAAACAAAGATGTTAAGCCTCTGAA
Organism: Lentisphaeria bacterium UBA2565; assembly: GCA_002340265.1. Classification (GTDB taxonomy): domain Bacteria; phylum Verrucomicrobiota; class Lentisphaeria; order UBA2565; family UBA2565; genus UBA2565. The sequence goes on from DDLT01000128.1 coordinate 13,685, forward strand.
AAAAGGTGAGGCTACAGTTGAAGTTATTTTGGGACTAGTTGCCAATGGTGATGCAAGTATTCAAGCCGCAATGAAAAATGGTGGTATTACTAAAATTCATCATGTGGATTACAAAAACAAATCTGTGCTGGGTCTTCTATTTTCACGACAGACTGTAATTGTTTATGGTGAATAAGAAATTTGCTTAATAACTTTTAGTTTAGTCTAGATTTGTTTTATACCTAGATTGAACTTAAACCGGGGTTAGTGTTAAAAAAGATGACAATAACAGCCCCCGCCCCCTGACTGGCATGAGCTTAAAGCTTATGCCAGTTTTTTTATATTTGTCTGATTTGAACAGCATAGAACCCAAAACTCTTAAAGGCTTTTCGTCACTTCGTGGCTTTTCCGAGCAGGAGCTCGGCATTCTCAGTATGTCCGCCGCCGCTATGAGGTGGATTAATATATCGCCACTTTGTGGCTTTGCCGAGCAGGGGCTCGGTGGTGGAATTATCCCGCTGGTGC
>DDLT01000307.1 GCA_002340265.1 Lentisphaeria bacterium UBA2565
CGGGCTTTGAACAACGCGGCCCGGCAAGTTCGTGAAAGTAATCGGTTCCTATTATATATCGCGAAAGGATCACCAAGATTTCTTTTCAATATCAGACACCGCGACGTTACCATAGTCTTACGGAACCGTGTTGTCATGGAATTTAAATTCTTGTTAAAGTAAACTCGTAAACGCCCATTTTCCTGCAACCTCTTCGGATATTTTCCGATCGAGATAAAACAATTACAGTGGTACCTCGATATAAAGAAGGGTCAAGATATGTTCCCTACAACGTAACTATGTTTCGTTAGACTGTATCGGGATTTCTTTCCATATATTTTACTATTACTGGGGCGAAGAATATCGTTCGTTATAACGAGGTTCGTTAAATCGAATTCTCACTGTAAACAGTTTAGCACACCCGAATAATATCTCTTGTAAATAAAAAAGCACAGTACGCAATAACATCAGACAATATCTGCTCTCCATGCAAGCTGACAAGTTAAACATCGATATTTGCCAATTTTAGTGACAGCCATATATGGACGTGTGTTTATAACATCTTTTCCATAATACTGGCATCTGGCTTTATACAAGCAATTATAGCACAACTGGATGGGCGATAGCAAACGGTATCATCTTGTTTGGGGTAATAAGCGTAAGTTTGCATCTTTGTGGATAAATTTTGATGAGTTAACTCATTTATCATGTTTTCTGATATAAAAGTTGATGTAAACAGATGTACTTTAACTTCTCTCGATGGAGGACTCTTTATTGCTGTGAACTGCTTGATAAGTGTTATTGGAAGTTCAGGGAACATCTTTGTCTGTCTCACCGTCCTGTTTACACCAAGGCTACAAGTTGTGTCAAATTACTGCATCGTGAATTTAGCTTTGGCCGACCTCATAGTCAATGTACTGACTGAGCCGCTAGCTATTGCGATTTTTGTTGGTAAACTTGACGGCACATGTTACGTGAGAGCTGAACACGCCGCTCGTTTTATTGGAAATTTGTCATGTGCAGTATCCTTATTAACTCTGGCGACGATGAGCTTCGATAGATGTTTCGTCATCTTAAAACCTATGAAATATAAACAGGTCGTCACCCCAACTCTTTTAAAGTCCATGCTGATATTTTATTGGTTTTTGGCGTTGATTGTGCCCATCTTGGACGCATTTGTAGAAGACAAACTTGTCTACATACATTTTATTCTTTGCGGGATTATTGTTATGTATTCAGTTGTAATTATCTGTTATTCAGCAATCTTCATATCTGTTCAAAAACAGAACTCTGTCAGGCAAAGAGAGCTTCAAAATCACCAATCTGCTAATAACGAAAAGGACAAGAGACTCGCCAAGACTATTGCGCTTGTCATAGGTTTCTTCACAGTGTTTTGGATGCCATTTGGATATCACATTGCTAAGAGCCCACAAAAAAATTACGGACTCAGTTATATAGCTTCAGTTACAGCTAGTTTTGCAAACTCTGCCATTAATCCTTTAATATACTTTTATAGAAACAAATGTTTTCGCGATGCTCTGAGAAGAATTCTTAGTAACTGTCATCGTAGACACATAGTGAACCCTCTACGTGCATCGCTACAAAACCCGACTAACAACAATGCAACACCCACAGCTTTACAAAGAAGGATCCCTTCCAAGAACGTAGGTGATATGAAACTGCAATGAAGATGCCAAATACTGCAGCTTCTTACAGAAGGTTCTGATGAGTTATTAGAGGCATCAAGACAAGAAACCAAACTTTGAACAGATAGACAAAATAAAAGTTATGGTGTGCATCTTATGTTTTGAAGTTGCAAAAAAATTCTGCAGCTATAAGTAGATTTAAAAATTTATTTGGGGAAAGATGTTTAAAACAATTTCTTTTCATATTAACTATCATATCTTTATGTCTACAAACTACGTTTAACCTTTTGTGATAGTGCATTCGGTATTGAGCATGAGTCATTTAGCTTCAGCTGTTCTGGTGCACTTGTTTTCGAAGGAAAACACAACAAGAAACTCATCCGCCTCTCAAAGCACCAAAAAATATTTATAGCTCGCGGTGGTAAAAACATGTTGTATCCATGTTTGATCGGTTGATCATCAAAGATTATATGAAGTACTGTTTGTCACTTTGTATATAAGTTATTTTAATAAACGTTGTGCAAAAAGATGCCTCGCTCAAGAAGTGCATTTCCTCATTTCCTTCTTAGCTATTATCATAATATGGGCTTATTGACTGTGGGAGGGTGTGACGGTAAAAATTATTCTGTCGAGGTCTGAACGCAGCCATGGGACTGACAGCAACCAGGTCCGTATAAAATGACCCACAGTTTATCCGTCCGGCCCTAGCTGCTGCATACATTCTCTTACCTTGCTGTCTGTATTGAATTTGATTTTGTTGGGAAGTTGTGAAAATGTCTTGCTAAATTTCCTGAATAAGGTGCGCTAATTTTCAGGCGAGTATTAGGTTACTGGACCGGCCCTGCACACGTCAACAACCGCGCAGTATTTTTCTGTCTGATTGTGTGCGGCAGTAGTATGAGGAGAACACTTGAACGTCTGTTTAACGGCCAAGCGGCTGTGCACTGTTTGTGGAGGTTTGGGCGCAAAAGCCTTTTTCTTCTAAGAGTGACATTCTCATTTTCAAAGCAAGGCGCGAGGATGAAATGGTCTGAAATTTCCTCTTAATAAAACTTCAATTAACATAACTATAACACATGCCGACTTTTATTACAGCTGCCTTGAGGTTGACAACTTCCCTGACGACACGGCAAACATTTCGTCTACTGGACCAACGCAATTTCCGCCTCGTCATACAGTTCATCGAATTGCCGGGGCAATACGCTGATGTAAATTGGATAATTAGGTAGATTATCGGTGTTTTTTGGCTGTATATTTCGCTCTCAGAACAAAATTGGGTTCCCACAAGAAAATAACAGTGTTTACGTGCCTAATTATGTAAATTACGCTGAAAACGTGAGCAGAATATCCCTTGAGGAAGTGAAGCAGACAAAGCAAACTATCCGTACGTTATATAATCGTTTTTGTTGGCGGCTAAATAAAATGCTTTGCAATGAAGTGACAGCTAATTTCTTTTAGTTTTCAACTTCCACATTTGCTGATCTTTTTGTTTTCTGAAGTGAAATGTCAACACAAATTCTTTTGGCACCCCAATGGCGGATATT
>DDLT01000072.1 GCA_002340265.1 Lentisphaeria bacterium UBA2565
AAGCCGATGATGACAGCGTGGAAATCACCAAAGGGCTGGAAGAAGGCGACGAAATCTACCTTTACAATCCTTTTGTCAGCGAGGATTAATAATGAATAATCCTGTGGTGAAGCTGGAGAAACTTTACAAAAGTTACTATCTGGCGGGGAACAAAGAGGTTCCGGTTCTCAAAGACATTAACATAGAGATTTTTCAGGGTGAATTTGTCGGAATCATGGGTGCATCTGGTTCCGGAAAGTCGACAATGCTTAATATTCTCGGACTCCTCGATCTGCCGACAGAAGGTAGTTATCAGCTGAATGGAATTCATACCGAATCGTTTTCCGACAATCAACTGGCTGAAAAGCGTAACGAAGCCATCGGTTTTATCTTTCAGAACTTCAATCTTTTCCCTCATTTAACAGTTGAAGAAAACATCGAAGTACCGATGGTTTATGCGGAAAAAAGCCGAAAAGAACGACGTCGTTTTGCCTGCGACCTGGCAGATCGTGTCGGGCTCGGACATCGCCTCGGACACAAACCAAACGAACTTTCGGGTGGAGAGCGTCAGCGTATCGCCATTGCCCGCTCACTTTCAAATAGCCCGGCATTTCTACTTGCCGATGAGCCGACCGGAAATCTTGATGAAAAAACCAGTAAAGAGATCATGGAAATGTTTCATGAACTTCATGCCGCCGGTACTACAATTGTCATGGTGACGCACAACCCGGAATACGAAAATGATTTTGATAGACTAATCCGTTTGCGTGATGGAAGAGTTGTTTCAAAAGAAGAGTTTCTGAGAGGTAGCCATGCGTAAAGTTGACCTGCTGAGACTCTCTATTCACAATCTGCTGCTTCACAAAATCAGATCATTTCTCACCTCGCTCGGAATTATCTTCGGTGTGGGAAGCGTTATCGCCATGCTGGCAATCTCCGAAGGAGCCAAAAAGCAGGCATTGAAACAGATTGAAGCAATGGGAATCAACAACATCATTGTCTACACCAAGCCCCCTTCTCTTGAAGGGAAAAACGCCACAGACACGTCCAAACAAAGCATGGTGGAAGAGCTTGGTCTGACCAAGCAGAACCTCACACATATTCAAAAAATGGATAATGTCAAAGAGGTGGCGACTATGCGTAATTCGCGTAAAATTGCCCAAAAAGGTGTGACCCAGCTTGATGTTAAGCTGGTCTCTGTCACTGACAACCTTAGTAATATTCTCGGAATCAAAACTACATCGGGGCGCTGGCTAACACCGGTTGACAACGCCAACCGGTCAATGGTTTGCGTCATCGGTAAAAATATCCGCCGAAAAATGTATAACCTCGGCGAACAGAAAATCATTGGAAGTCATCTTCGTATAAAAGATGCGATTCTTAAAGTGGTCGGTATTGTGGAAGACGGCGGCTCAAACACTGTTCCCGAAATCGGCGGTATAAACGACATGATCTTTTTCCCACAAAAAACCTCGGAATCACTATTCAAAAATGTGGCAATTGAATCTGCGGGAGGGCGTTCTTTCAAAATGACGCAAATCGATTATGACGTCTTCTTTGTACGTGTTAAAAACACCGAATCAATTGATCATACCGCACGCCGAATCAAAGCCTACTTAAAGAAAAACCACTCAAAAACTAAGGACTGGGATCTGATCGTACCACTCGAACTATTCAAACAAAAAGAGCAAACTCAGCAAATTTTCACCATTGTAATGGCATCGATTGCAGGCATTTCTCTTATTGTTGGCGGTGTCGGAATTATGAATATCATGCTGGCAAACATTTACGAAAGACGTAAAGAGATTGGAACTCGCCGTGCGCTCGGAGCAAAGCAGTCAGATATTCTAAATCAATTTCTGGTAGAAACCGTGTTTCTAACTTCAATTGGGGGAATCATCGGCGTTCTACTGGGAGTCGGAATATCACAAGCCGTCACTCATTATGCAAAATGGCCGACAGTCTACTCGATTTGGAGCATCGTCTTCTCACTGGTAATCTCATCGGCGGTTGGAATTATCTTCGGAACTTACCCGGCAATAAAAGCCTCAAAACAAAGTCCAATCGAAGTACTAAGATCCGAATAACTCTAAGAAATTGTTAAATTTCGAAGGTGATGGAGCTATAAAAGAGACTGCTTCACCGCTTTTCGGATGTTGCAGTTTCAACTTCCAGGCATGAAGGCAAAGTGCATCTTCCTCCAAAGTCAACGGCTTGTCGACTTTTACATCCTGACTATAATGATCATCTCCAATAATCGGATGTCCGATTGAAGCTAAATGAATTCGAATCTGATTCGTTCGACCACTTTTCGGCTCCACCTGTAAAAGCGTCTGATTCAATTCATAATCGCGCTTTAAAACCTTCACAATCGTTTCAGACGCACGCCCGGAACTGTCGACTTCACGGCCACCCCCGGCGGTTTTCTTCGTTCCAATCCCGACATTACAGACAAAATCATCCTCTTCAATAATCCCAGTCGTAATTGCCAGATATGTTTTCTGAGTCGTTCGTTCTTTAAACTGCTTACCGAGATTCGTAGCCGTTTTTGCATCTTTTGCAAAAATCACAATTCCCGTCGTATCCGCATCCAGACGATGAACAATTTTAAACACCTCTTCAGGAAAGGCCAAATTAAGAATATTCAACAAAGTATTGCGATGAAAGCGACCGCATGCATGCATTGGAATCGGTGCCGGCTTGTTCAAAACAATCATACAATCATCATCGTAGATCAGAGAAATCTCAGGATTGACATCCGGATCAACGGTTTCGGGAATAATATGAACAAGTCGCTGCCCGGCTTTTACAATTTGATTGGGAAACGGTTTAAAACCATCCAGTAACAGAAGCCTGTTCTCAATTGCATAAAACCAGTGGTCTTTTGATAAATGAGGTAAAAAAGAGGTCAAAAAGTCGATTAAACTAAAACCGTCGAACTTTCCCTTCACCGAAAACACACGTTCATTTGTATACGGTTGCTTTCCTGGAAGCGGGGAAGTGACTGCTTTTATTCGTTCTGCAAAATTATCTATGTTCATTTGAAACCTTCAGCTTATTAATTCAGGCATGACAATAACTAAATTATCCACCGATGCAACAAAAACAGCTGTTTTACATCGAATCGGTTTTATCGAATTGAAAAGCATCAGATTCTGCTTACATTAAGCCCTTTACCGAAAAAATTATCCACCAGTTACCCAATTGGTGGATTTTTTGCATATTTGTCAGTTAATCTGACAAAAATCATGGCGCAAAACATTACTAAATTAAAAATAAAAACCGGATTCTAGATTATGAGAGAATGGTACGAATCAAGAAGTTTCCTCGAACTGAAAAAATCCATCGCGACACTTACAGAAATTGAAGCGACAACTGAAGCGTCTGACGCAATCGCTGCAATGCTTTCTAAAACTATGGAAACTGAGAAAAACAGAGACCTTTGCATGGAATGTTTTTCTACTCTAATTCAACTAAGCAGCGAAGCAAAATGGCTTGCTGATGCCATCGCAAAGGCAAACAAAGAAGAGTTTATCTGGGGCGACAGAGCCAGCTTCGAAATCATGATTGGCGACTTCAAAGGTAAACTTGTACCTTTCCTAATGCGTCTTACACTTGAAGTAAAAGGCGAAGACTGGTTCGTAAAAATGGCAGTTGAACTTCCTCACCGCCTATGGAAAAACGTAACCAAGGTGCTGAAAGAAGCAGGACTTGGCGACGCAATGCTTATCGATGAAGTTGAAGAAAAATTCAACAAAAAACAAGCGAACTGCGACCAGCTTCTTTGGGTTTGGAAAAGCAAAATCAAAGATAAAGAGCGTTTCATCACGCATACAAACCTTTTCACAATCATCACACGTCAAACAAGCAAGCACTTTCTAAAAGCGCAGCGTCAACTTCACGACCTACTTGCTGACAACGACAAATTTCTAAAATTCCTTCTTGGTGATGGAGATGCGAAAAAGATCAAAAGTTTCATGGAGCACCTACGCACTTACTCAAACCGTGCAGGAATCGATGAAAAGAAAATGCTTCTACGTATTGCTGATCTTTACCCGAACGCACAGAAAAACATCGAAAAGACTACAGTTAAAAAGAAAACTGCAGCTGAATCAATCGACATGCTAATCACTTCTCCAGCATCTTACGAAGACTATCGCAAGAAGCTAAAAGAGGTAATCGAAGAGCTTCCTGAGAACAAAAAACAGATTCAACGTGCACGTGAGTTTGGTGACTTCTCTGAGAACTCAGAGTTGGATGCGGCAAACGAGCGTCGTGACTACCTTCTAGCGCGTCAGACAGAACTGACAGAAGCTCTAGAAAAAGTAGAAGCAGTTGACTTTACCGAAATGAAAATTGAGAAGTCAGTTGTACTTGGAGCATCTGTGACCCTGACAATCGATTCAGAAACCGTAACTTACCACCTTCTAGGCTGCTGGGATTCAAACCCTGATAAAAAGATTCTATCTTCAGGTTCAGACCTAACAAAACTACTAGTCGGCAAAAAAGTCGGTGCAAAGGTAAAACTTCCAAACGGCAAAAAAGCAGAAATTGCAAAAATTGATTCTTTGGACAAAAAGATTGCCAAGTTGGTAAATACAGTAAAATAGTTGAAGCAATTCAATTAAGATATTCTAAAAGGTTGTTCGCTCAGGTGAACAACCTTTTTGTTTATACTAGACAAAACAGCTTAGATTTAACTCAAATTCTACAAACCAACTTGAAAACTCCCATCAACTAAGCATTTTCAAACAAGTGCCCGGGTAGCTCAGTGGATAGAGCAGTTCTCTCCTAAAGAATTGGTCGGTGGTTCGATTCCACTTCCGGGTACCATCTTTGAACCTAAAAACCTCTAAAAGGTGCCATTTTGTGCCATTTAGAGGTTTTCTTTTACCCTCAAAGCACTACATTAGCTAAATCAGATACTTTCACAACCAAAGGTATTTTATGGCTAAGAAAACTGTAAAACTCGATATTGGAACCGTTTTTCAAAAGCAGGATAACGGAACCTACTACTTTCGCTACCAAGTCAACGGGCGACGCAAACAAATCAGCCTTAAGACTAAAAATCAAAAAGAAGCAATCAAAAGAGCAGAAGAGAAAATTCCCGTTCTTAAAGCCTCTTCTATGGAAGTAATTGCTGCCCATGTCAGTCATGCGAAATCACTTTCAGCCAAACAAAAGCGTTTAAAGCTGACATCTGTATGGGAAGTCTATTCAAAACACCCTGAACGTGTCAGACCTAAAACACAGAAGATATGGAATGTCTATCAAGCCTGCCTCAACGAATTTTTAAATTGGTTAAGTGAAAACTATCATGATGTTGAATATATGGACGAACTTTGCGATATTGATCAGTTCGGAAATAAACTTGATGTGTCAATAATTCACGAATACGCTGATCATCTACGTACTCTAGAAATCTCTGTGGACACACATAACAAAAAGATATCACGCCCTGCAACTATCTTTAGGACGCTTGATAAATATCTTCCTGCGCCCTCCCCTTGGGATAACAAAAAACTAAAAAGATCAGCCTCAGAAGAGACACATACAGAACACAGGAAACCAATACCAGCTGAAAATGAAAAGAAGATTTTTGAACTTTTAAAGCCTGAATCGAGTTACCACCCTAAAAATAAGAACGAACTGCAAGTTCTCGTCCACTTTCTAAAATACACAGGACAACGCCAAAAAGACTGTGTATACATGTCATGGAACAAAATAGATATGAACCGTAGAAGACTTTGGGTAAAGCAAGAGAAGACAGGAAAAGAGGTCTCCATTCCAATTGCTCAACCTCTATATGAAATTCTTCTCACTGCAAAAAAGTGGAAAGAGAACCAGTACGTTTTACCGCGTTGTGTGGAAAGGTATTCTGTAACTGCGGCTGATGGAACAAATACAGGTGTAAACACCATCAATCTCCAACTTCTTAAAACTATCAAAAAATCAGGATTAGAACCAAGTGTTAAAATCTCTGGGAGAAAGAAGAAGCTAACCATCTACGGAGTGCACTCATTCCGCCACGGTTTTGCATCACACTGCGCTGAAACGGGTGTGCCACGTCCAGTTTGTGCATCGATCCTAGGAGCCGATGCGAGTATCATTGACAAATACTATGTTCACATAGGAGAGGAAGCCCAGCTTAAGGCAATTCAATCACTAACCAAAGAAAAAACAAGAACAAATCAAGAACGAATTAATGAAGCGCTAAAGTTCATCGAAAATATACAAACGAAATCTAAGGAAATCTTAGCTATCAAACAGATACTTGAAAACATTTAAAATCAAAAGTCTAACTAAATACCACTGAATGAACAAAGCTTGGAAGTTACAGGCAAAGTGATTTAGGTGCCACTGAAGATTCTCTACAGAAGGCTGGAGGCAATGATCTTCAGGTAGTAGGATTTGTTTACTCTTAAACTGTTTGATGGTGTATTGACTGTAATCCAATTCGGCAAACTGCTTAGATACTTTCACTTTGAAGTTATCCGGGTCTATAGCAATCAAACCACGATCAAATGCTCTATGTAAATTTGGGCAAAGTGCAAGTCCATTAGAAGTTAACCTCCCCTTTCTTACAAAGAATACGGTCATCCCCACGGATGTGGGGAACATAAGCTATAACCAACCGAATTACTGAACATAAACGGTTCATCCCCACGGATGTGGGGAACACGCCTTTCTCGAAGAAGCTAAGGGCTATTGGATCGGTTCATCCCCACGGATGTGGGGAACACTAAACTGGACTATCAGCGATCTTCCTATGAATCGGTTCATCCCCACGGATGTGGGGAACACTTCTTGAAGCGGTCAAAATCAGCGACGGGAAGCGGTTCATCCCCACGGATGTGGGGAACACTGATTATCCCGGAAGATACGTTCCCAGATGTTCGGTTCATCCCCACGGATGTGGGGAACACTTATAGGATCAATCGTCATCGAATCAAAACCCCGGTTCATCCCCACGGATGTG
>DDLT01000105.1 GCA_002340265.1 Lentisphaeria bacterium UBA2565
TTTAGTTTTGACGCAGGGCCGCCCATGTAGTATTCAGCATACGATTTCAGGTATTTCGGGTCTCTCATCCAGCGAAGGTCGTAGAATTGGTGACCGGCAGGGCAGGTGATTGCCCAGCTTCGGGATGCCCAACCTTTATGACCAAAGAATTCGGTGAAGACATAATATTTTTCTTTTGTCTCTTTGTCCTGATGTTCACGAAGATGTTTCATCATCATCCACCATCGATAATTATACACCTTAGTATATTTATCTTCAGAGCTAACAAAGAGTGGAATGTTCTTATGAAGAAATTCGCCTACATTATCCTTATTGATAAAGCCATCAGAGCGGGGTCTTCTGTAGGAATTAAACTCACCGATATTTTGAGATAACTTCTCTTTGGCTTGCTCCTTAACCTTTTTTAATTCAAGGTCACGATCAACAGCCGAAGCTGAACTTGCGACAGCACAAGCCATCAAATAAGTCGTGAGTTTAGATTTTAAAAAAAACTTCATAAAAAACATTCCTTAATACTTATAACTTAATTGACTGACCACTCATAAACACCACCAGACTTGCTAGGCTGAAGCTGAACTATCAATCTCAAAGCTGTGGCTTTAACAGGCTTTTTGAGTGTGATCACATTCATTTTATCTTTAGCTGTGCCGTAGGCACCTTTAACTTCGGCATCCTTCCAACCTGTCTTAGTTTTGTACTGTAACTTCCAAGAACGAGGAAGAGCACAGCCACCACCTTTACTAGAATCATCAAACCAATAAACAGATACGGATTTCACTTCAGTCTCAGCTAAAAGATCATAAGCGAGCCACTCCTGACTACCTTTCTTAGGCCAGAAGCTATGACGGCTCATGGATGTATCACCAGAACTATTAGGAATTTTTCCATCATACAATGCTGCGAGAGAATCAGACTTGCCCACAGCAGATGCTGAAGCTTGGTATTTGTCAGCTTCCCACTTAATCGCATCATCACCATGACCGACAACTGGGAATGCAGAAATTCTCAAACGAGCTGAACCTAATGGAATAAGTTCAATATCCTCAAGCTTTTGAGTTGTCTTCACAGGACTATCTTGAAGTTCACCACAGAAACCTGTTGACTCGGCTTGCCATTCAGGAATCCTTCTAGCCTTCGTATAGATGCGAATTGGAGCGCTGTCTGCAGTAAATGGATAATCGCTTGAAGGCCAAGCTTTTTTCACAACCTCAAAATCAATTTCCGGCGTACCTTTCAAATCAAGACCATAGTTCCAGGGAGAATCAGAGAAAAGTTCATAAGCGGGCCATTTAGACATATCGACATCATCGCGCCACTTCGAGTCAAAAATTGTATGCTTGTTACTGGCAAAAGGCTTGGCTTTTTCTTTTATCTTCAACGAGAAAGTCAACGCTCCGTAGTGAACACTCATAGCATTGTGATTCTTCTCATAAACCTTCGTAGAAACTTCCATTGGCAAGTCTAAGACCACTTGATCACCGTTCTTCCAAGAACGCTTAATTTTTAAGAATTTAGCAGCAACAAGCTCCACAGATTGCTTTTCACCATTAATGCTAACAGAAGCGCCTTTTGCCCATTTAGGAACACGAAGATAGAATGGGAAAACAACAGCTTTTTCAGTTTCAAATTTGAAAGTGATTTTCTCTTCAAATGGATAGTTACTTACTTGTTTAATCATCACTTCTTCGCCATTAGCGACTTTAGCTTTTACAGAACTAGCCGAATAAATCACTGCTGCTAAACCATTATCTGGAGTCGCCATCCACAGGTTCTCTGCGAAGTAAGGCCAACCTTGAGCGTGATTGTGCTGACAACAACGAGAACTAAAAGGATTCATCGCCAAGAATGGACCTTTATTACCAATATGTGGTGCGTGTGCTGTCGTATCTGAAACCACCATATTTGGAGCTGTAAAGTAACGCAAAGCTTTAAAGTCTGGCATAATCGCCGCAGGATACATATTAAAAGCGACTTCCTCACAATGATCAGCCCAGAAAGTATCACCTGTAATTCTAAGCATGTGCTGATCAGAATTCATTTGTTCTACGAGACCACAAGTCTCCACGCCTTGTCGTGGATCGTCATAACCAGGACGGCTATTTTCATCACCAGCGTACATACCACCAGGCATCTGACCAAAGTGTTTACGAGCAATATTAAAAACATCATAAGAAGCTTGAAGGTCTTTAGGGTCTTTACTTAATTGATAAAAGGTCGCTGGTTCACGGAAACATTGTGCCAAATTCACATTATGCCAGTCTACTAGATCTCCCCAGAATTTAGGCCACTCTTTCATGCCGTGGCGTTTATGTTGACGTCCCATGATACCTTTGCGCCCATGACCGCGTGAAGACCAGTTGGCGGTATGTTTGTGAATCTTTTTTGCAAGTTCCAACGCAAATTCGTCACCTGTTTCGTTATAGTACCAAAGTACTGAGTGAAGATTGTCTCCTCCGCGAAGTTTCTGCCAATAGCCTACCAGAAATTTGTTCTCCGGTACAGAAAGCTGGTATTTAAAGTATTTGCCCATGACGTCGAGCACCTGTTTGTCGCCGCTGTACTCGTAATATGACTGCATACAGTAAAGCATAATCATATTACCCCAGAAATCGCGACCACCGCCGAATCGTTTTGGAGAAAAGTGAATTGGCCCGAAATCTCCGTTCTCACGTTGACCGTTCATCGCCCCTTTAATCCAGAAAGTGGCTTCCTCAATGGCTTTTTGATCATTAACCATGTAGGCGGTGTTGGCATAGCCTTTCAACCAGTATGGCAGTTCTTCCCAACCCCATTTGCCTTTACCGTCTTTAGATAACCAGGCATTATCCTCTTTTTGAAGCCAGGCACTGATTTCACCGAGATTACCAGACAAACCTTTGTGTTGTCGTTGAATGTTTTCGCGTAACCATCCCTGCGGTTCGACAGAGCCGACCGGCAGTTTGATCAGAGGACTCGGCGTTAATGGTGCACGGTTTCCCTGATAGTAGCTATTTTGAGAAGTTGTGGCGGGTTTATCTACAATAGATATCTTGTTCTCAGCATAAAGTGTTCCCAGAATTAGGCTCAATGCAGTTATAATCGTGTTTTTCATAGTTCTCCTTTTTATAAAAAAATCTTGAAGCTTTTTTAGTTGCGTGTGCCTTAAATTAGCCCTTAGTTTTACTTTTTATAGTTAAATATAGAAAATATCTTAAATATAGAAAAGGTTGTCTTTTTTATTAAAAAACCGCCCGCGGTAATCCGGGGCGGTCAAACAGAGGATTCAGTACTAAATCTTTAGGGAGAAGAAATTAGTTTGTTAAAGGTTTGGAAGTTGAAGGATACAGGTTCTTAAGTTGTAAGCTTTCAACTTGTAATCTCAATCTTACAGTGAGAAAATCCAGTAACCTTTTCCTTGTTCAAGAGTGTTGTATTTCTCAGTGATATTGTCATATACTGAATCCCATGAATAGACGGTATGTGCTTCTTCTGGAACGTCTGAGGTTACAACTGGACCGACCATATTCCAGCCTATGTTCAGTTTTAATGTCGTATCAGATTTTGTTCCTGTGACAGAAACTTCTTTTGCAACTGAGCTGTAAACCCAAACTGCATCAGTCGCTTCAGCTGACTCTACAACTTCGTACGAATTATTGTTCCAACCCCATACTACGCCTACAGTTTCACCCTTAAGAGCTTCAAGGTCGGCATTGTCAGATGTGATGGCTATTAGGTTCCAACCTTCTTTCAGGTTATAAACCTCTGTTACACTATTTCCGTCAGCAGGGATAAATGGTTTTGTATGCCCTGAGTTATCTACCACTTTTAGTACTACATCTTCGCCAGGAACTTCAAGTGAGTAGCTATCTGCACCAACAGCTGTAACAGTATCGAAAAGTTTACCGTCAACAAAAATCTGATACTCTTTAACATCACGCTCTTCTTCCACTTTCCAAGTCAGGGTGTTGTCTGCAAGTTCAACTTCCAGTCCAATTGCAGGTGTTACTGCACTATCCGGACCTGTTCCGCGGTGTGTCGATGCGTCACTGTCCGTAAAAGTACCAGTCCAGATACGAAACTCATCAATTGAACCATTGATTTTAGGATTCCCCCAGAAGTTTTTTGCTCCAATGGAAAACATATTTACGGTTAAATCAGCGGGGCTGTTTGCTCCCATATCTAATTCTACTTTTGTAATATTAGTGTCATCTTCAGAGGCATGACGATAGGTCATCTTATTTGTGTTTTGGTCATAAGTAACAGCAAAATATATTACTTTGCTAAGGGGTGGGGTTACAGACGTTGCAGTCACAGTTCCAGTTGCATTTGAATTAATTTGTGTATTTGATTCTGTAGAATTCGTTTTTGGTGTATGGGCAATGAAATCAGTCCCAGAGCTTCCTGCTACAAAGATTTTGGACCAAGTCTGGTTCCCCTCAAGAGTGTACCATCCCTCAAAAGTGATAACCGCTGCACTGTTGATGACGATTCCCAACTCTTTTAGTGAATCGCCCGACGCGTCAGCTGTAACAGAATTGTTACTGACAAGTGCGCCAGTCACTGAGCCGGTCGAAAGCGTAAGATCGGCATTCCCCACAGAGTCTGTGGCATCAGCTGTAAAGCTGTATCTATGTCTAGCTGTTAAAGTGTCACTGAAAAATGCAACAGACTTTACTGAAGACTTTGCAATCGGTGTGACTCCGTTTAGTGCGGTTACTGTATAGTAAATAGCTTGACCTTCAGTGAAGTTATAAGCGATTGTTTTAGATGTGCCGCTGATTCCAGCTTCAGATCCAATCTGATTTGTTAACTCTTCATCGCTATATAATGTTACGCTATAACTGTCTGCATCCGGATTGGTAGCCCAGTTTGCGGTAAAACCCGATGCCGTAACATTAGTAGCTACATTGACTTTTACGGAGTTTATACTGATGTTATCAATTAAAATTTCATTTGGATCAGAGGATCCATTTCTCCAAACATTGATTCTCACTTTGTCTACATTTGCTATCGGTGAACTTAGTTCTTTTGTAATATTTGCTAGGGCACCTGTCTGTTTTGGTCCATCCGTAAGTAAAGTCCAGTTTGCTCCGCTATCTGTCGAGTACTGAACGCGATACCACCAGTGACCACCTGATGGACGAGTGATTTTAGACGCGAAGTTGTACAGAGTTGTGTTTTGAGTCAGGTCAATTACAACGTTAGTCACAGGATTACCTTGCGTATTATTTCCGTTATTTGTTGGTGTATCGTCATTATCCCAGGTAACGTTCCCGACAAGGGTGTTATACTGACACCAAACACTAATTGCTTCATTTTTTACCTGTGCAGGGTACTTTTCACTTGCTGTTTTATCAGTGTTGTGACCATGGTAAGTTACTCCGTTAATTGCAGTTCCGGTACCGGAAAAGTCTATATCCTGATTAGTGCTCCCTGCAAAGTTTTCATTCACAAAGGTTTGTGCGAAGAGCGACTGAGCTCCGAGCGATAAAATAGCTGCTGTAGTAGCTAAATTTTTTTTCATTTTTCTTTCTCCTAGTTGTTTATTATTTAACAATTTTCGTTTTTTAAATTTTCACAAATAGAACTGTTTTCAATAATAGATATAGAAAAAAGTTTATATATGAATATTTTAACCTCATGAAATGGAAAAAAATTATGGAGGAACGTATCTTGAAACTGTTTTATAAGAAAAAAATTATTGATGCAACTATTTCTGTTGCAGTCTTTTTAAGCTGCTGTGGAATGTTTGTTTCAGCAGATAATCAGACGGAAGAGGAGGTTACTCCTGTTACCGGGCGTTGGAGTGAGCAACGGGCCAATGAGTGGTATGATAGTTACCCTTGGCTTGTCGGTTGTAATTACATTCCAAGTAATGCAATAAATCAGTTAGAAATGTGGCAGGAGGCGACATTTGATCTTGAAATTAATGATAAAGAACTGAAAATGGCTCATGATTTGGGCTTTAACTTTATTCGTGTTTACCTTCACGATTTAGCTTATGAACAAGATCCGAAAGGTTTTCTGAAGAGGGTTGATCAGTTTTTGAGCCTGACTGAAAAATATGATATTGATGTGATGTTGGTGTTCTTTGATGATTGCTGGTTAAATGAACCACGTGTCGGTAAGCAGCTTGATCCTTTGCCGGGAGTACACAATTCTGGCTGGCTGGAAAGTCCGGGTTTAACAGCACTTAAGAGCTATAATGCCGGTGATCAGAAATTGAAAAACCGCTTAGAAACTTATGTGAAAGCGGTTTTGAATAGATTTAAAAATGATAAACGTGTCGCAATTTGGGATCTGTATAATGAACATGGAAATAGCCCGCATTATCGTCAAGAGTGGCATGGTAAATACAATAAAGTCGAGCGTTCTCCTAATCCGTCTGAGAAACTTCTACATGATGTGTATGTATGGGCACGTGAAATTAATCCATCACAACCTTTAACAACCTGCTTCTGGGGAGCCGCATTGGCTGAAAAACCAGCTCGTGAATGGGCAGATGTGGTCTCTTTTCACAATTATCGTAATGCAAATCACTTGGCAAAAGAGGTTGAACGTTTACAAAAATTGAATCGTCCGATTATCTGTACTGAATATATGGGACGCCATACCGGCAGTACATTTCAGACATGTCTTCCAATTATGCGCAAAGAAAAGGTTGCGGCTGTGAATTGGGGATTTGTTGCCGGTAAAACTAATACAATTTATCCTTGGAACTCCTGGATGACACCAGGAAAACTGCCTGAGCCGGAATTGTGGTTTCACGATGTATTCCGTAAAGATGGAACTCCTTTTGATCAAGAAGAGATAAAAGTTATTAAAGAGCAGGTTCGCTTGTCTAAAATTAGTAAAAATATCTTAATTCCGACAGCAGAAGATAAGCAAACTAATTGGAAATATACAAAAGAGAAGCCTGTGAAGGGTTGGTGTAAATCGGATTTTGACGACTCTTCATGGAAAAGTGGAAAAGCCGGTTTTGGTGGCGAAGGTGCCCCAAATGCTGTTATTGGTACAGCTTGGACTGGTGATAACAATTCTATCTGGCTACGAAAAGAGTTTACAATTACTAAACTTCCGGAAGACGACCTATTTTTGTCAATTTATTATGACGATGAAGTTTCTGTTTATCTCAATGGAAAAGAAGTGTATGCTGATAACAGCTATCAGACGACTTACAAAGAGGTTAACCTTAATAAATTTAAAAAGTTTTTGAAGAAGGGAGCAAACAGCCTTGCTGTAACTTGCCATGATAAAGGCTGGGGACAGTATATTGACGCTGGACTTTACACCAGTAACAATGATTATATTTTCGATTCTATGCCTGATGAGGTGTACTTGTTCAGCTTTTTTCAACGAAATGGTCAGGATGGACTGCATCTTGCTTACAGTCTTGATGGTTTGAAATGGGAAGCGCTTAATAACAACAAATCACTGCTGAAGCCTGTAGTTGGTAATGACAAACTGATGCGTGACCCTTGTGTTGTAATCGGTGGTGACGGTAAGTTCCACATGGTCTGGACTATTAGTTGGGGAGAAAAAGGGATTGGGATCGCTCACAGTGAAGATATGATTAACTGGTCGGAACAGTCGCGTATTCCGGTTATGGATCATGAAGAAAAAGCCGCTAACTGCTGGGCTCCTGAAATTCATTATGACAAACGTAAAGATCAGTACCTAATTTACTGGTCTACCACAATTCCCGGTAAATTTAAAGAGACAGAACACAAGGGGGGTGACCGTTTCAGAGGAAAGTTGCTAAACCATCGTGTCTACTACACCACAACCAAGGATTTCAAAACGTATACGCCGACAAAACTGTTTTTGGAACCTGGCTTTAACGTAATTGATCCGGTGATTGTTGACCTGCAACCTGATGCACCAACACCAAAATATGCTATGATTCTTAAAGATGAAACTAAACGCCCGAAGCTTGGGAAAGATCTTTATGTCGCGTTCTCAGACGACTTGTACAGCAATAACTGGAAGGTACAGGAAAAACCTTTTACCCCGAAATGGGTCGAAGGTCCGAGTCTGGTAAAAAATGGTGACGACTATGTGGTTTACTATGATTGTTATACAAAACATCACTACGGCGCTAAAAAGACTCGTGACTTTAAAACTTGGACTGATATTACAGATGAAATTGATTTCCCAAAAGGAACTCGTCATGGTACAGCTTTTAAAGTTAAAAAAGAGGTTTTGCTGAAGTTGCTTAAAGAACTAAAATAACAGCTTAAATACAACTGCTTTAAGAATTTGATGGTGAGGTTTTCTGTTTCCGTAGCAAACTTCACTCTTAATCGTGCATAGAACTATGCAAACCAAACTACCACGTGTGGTAATAACAAAGAAGGGAATGTTATGAAAACAAAACTACTAGCAGGAATGATGTCATTAGCCTTTTTGTACGGCTGTAAAACTATGGATGCAACCTCTGGTTCGATGAGCCTGACAAAGGCATCTTATGGAAAAACCGCAGAGGGGAAGGCGGCTTCAATTTTTACATTGACCAACGCTAATGGGATAGAAGCAAAAGTTACTAACTTCGGTGCTATTCTTGTAAGTGTGAAAACGCCTGATAAAAATGGTGTGTTTAAAGATATTACACACGGTTTTGATACGTTGAAAGGGTGGGAGAATCAGGATTCCTATATGGGAGCGACAGCCGGACGTTATGCTAATCGTATTGTAAAAGGTAAGTTTTCAATTGATGGGAAAGAGTACACTCTGGCTACTAACAATGGAGAAAATCATCTGCACGGCGGAAAAAAAGGTTTTGAAAAGCACCTTTGGTCGGCAAAACCGTTCAAAAATTCAGATGCTGTCGGTGTGAAGTTGACCCGTACAAGTCCTGATGGAGAGGAAGGTTATCCTGGAAATCTAAAAGCCACAGTGATTTATACACTAAACAATGATGATGAGTTGAAAGTAGAGATGAATGCTGAAACTGATAAAGCGACAGTTGTGAACCTTTGCCACCACTCATACTGGAATTTGAGCGGTAACCCAGAGTCGACAATTCTTAACCACAAGCTTCAACTGAATGCGGATCGCTTTCTACCTGTTGACAAAACGCTTATCCCGACCGGTGAACTTCGCCCGGTAAAAGGTACGCCTTTTGACTTCACTAAGCCTGCGAAAATCGGCAAACGTATCAATGCAAAGAATACACAGTTGAAATACGGTAATGGCTATGATCACTGCTGGGCTCTAAATGGTGTTCCTTTTGAATTGAAAAAGGCGGCGACTCTATTTGACCCAAAAAGCGGTCGTGCAATGGATGTATATGCCAACCAGCCTGGAATTCAGTTCTATGCGGGTAACTTCCTAGATGGTTCAATTGTGGGAAAAAACAAGACAAAATACAACTTCCGCACTGCACTTTGTCTTGAAACAGAGCTTTTTCCGGACTCTCCGAACCAACCGAAGTTCGCATCACCAGTATTGCTACCTAGTCAAAAATATAACCACGTCATGATTCATAAATTCTACACAAAGTAGAGTCTTATCACATGTACTAGCTTTCTTTGGCTGTTTATGAAAACACATAGTTCCAAAGCAAAGCTTGTACTTAGAAGAACTATATTCTCTAGCCTTTGTTAAATAGAAGTGTTTAACAAAGGCTTTTCATTAAAGGAGCATTGATGATTTTTTTTACTAAAAAAAGAGTTAGCAGTACGGCTGTAATTGTTATCTCATTACTAACTAGCGCATATTTTACAATTTCCCCTGCATATAAAAATACGTCGCTGTTCGCAGAATTACCTGAATTTTGCCCAACGCCTGATGGGATGGATATTTCTCCATGTGGGAACCTGGTAGTCGCTTGTCCAAACTATGGCGATCAGTCTCAAAAAGCCAATTTAATTAAAATTGACAGTGCGGGTAATGTAAAGAAATGGATTGAAGTGCCCGTATTAAAGGAAACTGGTGTAGCCTGTCCAATGGGCGTACAGTTTGGTCCTGACGGCGATGTCTATATCTGTGACAATCAAGGCTGGATGGGAACAGAAGAGGGAAAGGAAAAAGGACGTATACTCCGCCTCAAAATCAAAGATAAAAAGATTATCCAGACAACTGTTGTAGCCAGTGGCATGGAGCACCCTAATGGTATACGTATTCGCGACGGACACCTTTATGTCACTCAAAGCATGATGCCAAGAGTAAAAGATAAATCTGGGCTTCTGATCAGTGCCGTTTATAAGTTTAAAACTGATGACAAAGACGTAAAGGTCACTAACACCCTTGATGACAAAAATATCCTGACCACATTCATTACTCTCAACAAAGATTGTCAATACGGTGCTGATGGCCTTGTTTTTGACAAAGCCGGCAACCTTTATGTCGGAAACTTCGGTGACGGTGCAATCCATAAAATTGAATTTGATAAGACAGGAAAAGTAGCCAGTAACAAAGTGTGGGCAAAAGATCTGAAACAGATGCGTACAACTGACGGTATTTGCATTGATGAAAACGACAATATCTATGTCGCTGACTTCTCAGAAAACGCTGTAGCAAAAGTAACTCCAGATGCAAAAGTAGAGCGTATTGCCCAAAGTCCGGACTGTGATGGCAGCAAAGGCGGTCTTGATCAACCCGGCGAACCAATTGTTTGGAACGGTAAACTGATAGTGACCTGCTTTGATAAGGTAACCGGTCCTGATAAAGTCAACTCCGGGCACGACAAACCATATACAATTTCTGTTATTAACTTAGAAGTTGATTAATCTATAAATTTTCAATTTATTGATAATGAGACAGTTTACCGTTTTTTTGTTGTCCCATTATCTATTTATAGAAAAATAAAGTTGCCTTCTGGTTTGAGTTTGCTATCTTCAATTGTCTTAATAAAAATCGGAGAAGGTACAAATGAGCAAAAGAACTTTGAAAACGACAAATTATCAGGTGCCGAACCTTGAACGCGGCATGATTATACTTGAAACATTAAGCAAGTATAAAGAGGGGAAAACACAGACCGAACTTGTAGAACTGCTGGGATATCCTACCAACAGTATTTATCGAATCACTATGAGTCTTGAAAGACAGGGCTACTTGAGTCGTCATCCTAAAACCAAGGTATTTAGTTTGACAGATAAACTACTTTCTATCGGTGCTGTTTCCATCTCACAGCAGTCTGTTGTTGAACTTGCTTTGCCTGAAATGCGTAAATTGCGTGATTTGACTAAAGAGACTGTGCTGATTGGTACATTGATTCCATCTGAGGGAAGGGGGGTTGCACTGGAACAGGTCGCCGGACTGCATCCTTTTAAATTTTCTTTTGATGTGGGGTCAAATTTGATTCTTCATGTTGGAGCTCCTGGAAAAGCGCTTCTTGCGTATTTACCGAAAAAAGAACAAAATAAAGTGCTTAAGAAGCTTTGCTATACAAAGTTTACGGAAACTACTCTTACAAACGAAGAGTCTCTTATGGAGAACATTGGAGAAGGCCTTAAGAATGGTTATTTCCTTGATAA
This sequence comes from Lentisphaeria bacterium UBA2565, assembly GCA_002340265.1. Lineage (GTDB taxonomy): Bacteria > Verrucomicrobiota > Lentisphaeria > UBA2565 > UBA2565 > UBA2565. Next base: position 11,457 of record DDLT01000105.1, read on the forward strand.
TGGAGAGTGGATGGAGGAGATGCACTGTGTTGGTGCTGCCGTCAGAAACAGTAAAGGTTATCCAGTTGCTGCAATTTGGGTTACCGGTCCATCTACTCGTTTGCCGATGGAATCTATTGCAGAAGTTGGTGAGTTGGTGAAGGAAGCCTGCAAAAAAGTTTCAGTGGGTCTTGGTTGGCACAAGTAGAGCTTTAATTTCTGCTGAATTATATTTTTATAAAGTCGTTAATTCTAGGTGAGTTAACGGCTTTTTTTGTTTAGGGAATTTACTTCACTGGCTCTCTCTGTAGGATTATAAGATTCCCCCAATAGAATGGATGACGGTGAAATGGTGATTTTACGGTGTTGAGATATTGTTTGATTGCCCCATCCAATGCTTTAGCAGGAGTTGCTCCATTGATGTAGTTATTTATCAGTTTTTCTAGGATTTGCGGCGTATGGTCGTCTGTAACAACCCATTGACTTGTTAAGACCGATTTACTGCCTGCAATCAAAAATGCGCGGGATAGGTTTGATAAATCATCTCCAATTGTGGGGATCTTTTCGCCTCGATTGGTTTGACAGAGGCTCAGTATTGTCAGATTTGTCTTTATTTTGTCTTTACAGTTTAAAATCAGGTCTTCGACAGAAAGGTTCTCTTTAGCCCATGAAGAAAGAATAACGGCATGTTTGTTTGGTTTTGATGGTCGATTATCAACATGGCTGGCAAGGTACAGAATGTTGAGCGGTTCGGTTCCAATGATTTTTGATTTTATGAACTCTTTTTCGGAATACAGCTTTGCTCCAATGGTCTCAGCAATGTTTTCTGCCTCTGTTTTTGAATTAGGTAAATCATAAAATCCATTATTAAACTTTGCACGGTAAAAGACTTTTGATTTTCCTGTGTAATATTTTGAGGGTTTGTTTGTCAGAAGTGAAAGAGAGGGAAGAAAAGTTAACGGTGCAGATTTTTCTGCATAGAATTCTGACTTTAAAAGGTTTTCTTTATTCAGCTGTTTTACTAACGCTGAAAATGGAAGGTAATTGGTTACATCGTGAGGAATAAGGTAAATGGAATTGGGAGTGTATTTTAGGCTTTCAAGAGGCTCTAGAAGCAGTTTATAGAGTTCGTTGCTGTTCTGATAGACTTCCAGTAGCTTTTGATACTGCTCTGGTTTTCTCGTAGTTGCTTTATAGTGACGAAGCAGAGTGAGGTCTGTGTAGCCTGAGATGACATTCTTGGTGAGTGACACAATCTGATGTGCCGACTTATTTATTTCGCGGTAGGACAGTGCATCTTTCGAAATTATAAAAATCCATGACTTGTTCGCCCCCAGAAAGTATTCGACAGCAACAGCATTGTCTCTCTTAAGTTGTTTTTGGACAGCTGTGAGATCGAGTTTTGGATAGAAGTAGTTGTTTTGAGTCGTGGTGCTCTTGAATGCTCGGGCTTTCATTTGGTCGATTATTGAAAGCATTTCATGGACTTTATCTTGGCGGCCGTAAACATCTAACAATAGTTCATAAGCAGACAAGCGCTTGGATAAATATTGTTTGGACAAAAAGTAGTGTTTTTTTTGCGTGTTTAAAAGACGCATTAACTCAACCTCATTTATTGACTTTAGAAGAAGTTCTTCCAAATCAGTAAGATTGTGAGCCTTTTCATTACTTAATAGTCTGTTTGCTGCATACTGGAGTTTGGCTTCGAGGTTTAGTTCGCGGTTTTCTGATTTGACTTCGAGTGACTTTTTACTTATCTCCAATGCTTGGTCATTTTCGCCATTTTGTCTCAAAATGATAACTTGGCGTAAAAGTGATGCTGAAAGCACATCAGCTCTCGGATTCGGATTATTCTTAAGTTCGAATTCGTATGTGTTCGCGTACATTTTGGTAAGTTGTTTTAAGTGACTTTTCGATTTCTCAGATCCAATTATTCCCATTAGGAGTTTAATGTCGGCCTGTAACAATAAAATATCTGCTTTTAGCTGTTTCGGATAATTGGCTTGTGCCCTTGTGAGAGAGTTCTGAGCAGGTGTTACATAATCATTAAGAAGGTTGAAAAGATCGATGGATGAAAGTTCGGAATGTCGTTGCTCGCGTGCTCTAATTAAGGCACTATTAATTAAACAGTTGGCCTTTTGAAAATAGGTTCGTGATAACTCTTCTTTTTGATTTGGTAAATTGTTTAGAATTTTGATTGCTTCTTCAAACTTCTGAATCCAGAGTGTTCTTTCTTCATTTAACTTGTGCTTGACGGTTCCAAGATGTCTTAATGCTTTTGCTTTCTGGAGTGAAGGCTGTTTCTTCTGAACGATTTTTAAGAGTAGTTTATCGGCTTTTTGGTATTGCCCGTTCTCAACAGCTCTTACTGCATCTTCCAAGCTGTTTTCACAAAATGTAAGTAGTGAAAACGGCAGAAGTCCCAGAGTCAGTAGGTAGGTGGAAAGCTTAGTCATTATTTTTTATCAAGTTTGAATAACAGCGCTTCTGCATTTTTTGAAGAAATTGATTGTTTGGCTCTTCTTCGAGAAGGGAATTCGTCAGAATGTAGGCATCACCGAAGCATTCATTTTTGAATAGTTGGCATAAGTTGGTGATTGTTCTGGCATTTTCGTTGTTTAATTCTGAATGTGCTGCAGCTGTGTTTTGCATAAAAATGTTTATTTCATTTTCCTCAAAGGTGGAGAAGCTATGTGAACTTGCATTTATCCTATTCTTATCACCTTTGTATAACACCCTAAGCTGGTAATATTTACCTTTTTCCAAAGGTTGCCATTCTCCGTGCGGCCATTTAAATGAGTTTAAATCTGTTTCTTTTGCACCAAGAAGTTTCATCCCGCGTCCTTCAAATGAGTAGAGCGAAACTATCAACTTTCTGTTTTCAACATTTTCAAGAAGTATGTCGGGCGTGTGTGTTATTGTTTTCACAGACGGCGATAAAATCATGATTTTATCAACTTTTCTGACAATTGAAACAGGCTCTACTCTGAGTGCTTTGGGATCAACTAACTTACTCCATTTCCTTTGAAGTTTTTCATCTTTTTGTCCCCTTACGACAACTTTTTCTTTATCATCGTTATTTTTGGACTGAACGTGTCGAATCACTTTATGGGTTTGCGGATGTTTTATTCTGATCGTTTTATCGGAGTAACTGATTAGCACTGAGGAGTTTTTATCCAGTGTGATCTTGTCGCCAAGTTGAAGCTCAGAACATATTTTTGAAGCTTTGTGCTGTTTTCCTTCACGGTTAATTATTGCATTGCCGGTCAAGTCCAGTAAATAAGCTACTGTTTCACATTCTCCTGCTTTTTCAGCAAAAGCAGAGAAGGTTAATACAAATAGTATATATGACAGCGTTTTTTTCATTTCTTGTCTATTCAAGCATTCTTGGGATTATCGATATAAGTTGTTTTTTTACATCGTCAGTGTTAGTCAAAGTTATTTTTGCCGACGAACTTTTATTCTCTGTTGAGATTGTAATGTAAACAACATCACCTTCAACGGTGTCGGGTTTTAAAGTGCAATTTATATCCTTATCTACGTCTCTAATATTCTGTAATACAATCTCTTTAACGATTTTATTCAGTTCATTCTTAAAAATTCCTGTTGATTCAGCACCATTTCTTACGCGAATTGCATAATCAGTTGTTTCCTGTGACGTTTCGTCGATGAAAGTAATTTGTTTCTCATTCGACGAAATTATCACATTTATCGCTAAACCAAAACAGAGTAACACGCTGGCAGCCATTGCAAACCTTCTGAGCTTAATGAAAAAGTTTAAGGTATGAGGAGTACTAGGCTTACTGCGTTCTTTTGATTTCTTAAGAGCTATTTCAACCATTTCTGTATTTGGAACAGGTAATTCCTCTGCCGAAATATCTGAAATATCAACGATTGGTTCAGTCAAGGAGGAGGCGTAAAGATGAGTTAGCTCTTCATCTGATAGAGTATCTATTTTCCCTGTTTCTACTATCATTTGATAGAATTCAGGAGCTTCCATTTTTAAAAATTGTATTGTTAGCTCTTTTTCGCTAGTCATGATGCTATCTCCTTATCGAAATAGTCTGCCAATTTAACAAACAGCTCTTTATGGTCTTCTTTAAGAGTTTTTATGAATTTCTTAAAAGCGCGCTCTGTCTTTACTCCAATTTGGTTTACTGGGACATTGAGCTCAGATGCCAGCTCTTTATGTTGTTTTTTTTGTAGATATTTCGCTGACATTAATACATTGTTTGGAGGCGGTAACATTGTGATTATTTCCCTCAAACGTTCGAGGTGGTTTTCATCTAAAGTTTTAAACTTGTCACTGAAACTATTTTTAATAAGACTTTCCTCGTCTTTATCAAATAAAGGAGTCTCATTCGCACGTTGCTTTACCGTTTTAAAAAACATTTTTACCAGAATTGCCTGAGCATAAGCCAGTACGTTACTGATTTTCTCCAGTTTATTGTAAACTTCGACAAGAACATCTAATACAATTTGTTCGCTTATGTCATTAGGAAGAGAGGTTAGTTTCTTCTTACGAATAGTAGCATACATACAGCGTTGCAACTCAAGAAAAAAATCACGGGTGACCATATCATTATTCCGATCCAGAAGACATGCAGTTTTAAGTTTTTCTAATCGTTCCATTTCTTAACTAAATTTATTTTGCTGGAGCTTTGAGTTATTACTTTATTTATCGATTTCCGGGTTGATGACAATTGCACTCTTCTTTGGCTTAGTCTGCCATAATTTTTCCGTTTTTGCAACTCGAAAGGCTTTTTTCATTATTTCGTTCACACATCAATTTGCCTCCATATTATCAGCAGTCAATATGATTTATTTCAAAAAAAAATTATGGTTTAACGTTATAAAAAAGCAAAAGTGTTCACTAATCTTATGTCGGGGGTGCTTTTTTTCCCTTTTGTTGCTGGCAGATTGCCAAAATAGTTTAATTATCATGAGAGGTTATTATGAAACAGATGAAAACAACAATCCTTACAATTATCTTTATGTTTAGCTGTAGTTCTCTATTTTCAGCGGATGCTCTTATTTGGGGATATTTTACCGATATGAACGACAATGATTTAGCTGGGACGGTTAATGGTACAAGTTCTTTTTATCAAAATTCTACTAGCGCTAATGGTTTATATTTGTTATACCTACCAGCCGGAACTTATGCTTTTACGGCTACTTCTGACGGTTATAAGACAGAGACGTTTGAATATGTTATTGAAAATAATGAAACATATAACTTTGACTTTTCCTTAGAGGTTGAATAGTCATGTAAATAATTTTTTGTTCATTTTTTATACTGGTGTCAATACTTCAAATATCGGGATATTGGCACCTTTTTTTTATATTTCGAAACTGTTTCATTGCTGAATCAATCTTTTTTTATTAGTTTAGGACATGAAACTTCTATTGACCCTCATAATAACACTTTTTCAAATTTTAGTTTTTGCTGAGATTACAACTGATGGAACACTTGGAGATGTGGTAAATCTCGACGGTCCTGACTATCTGATTACTGAAGAAATCGGGCAAACCGCCGGTGATAACCTGTTTCACAGTTTTCTTGACTTCGACTTAACTGCAGAAGAGTCTGCAACGTTCACCGGTAGTGATAATATCAGTAATATTATTGCACGAATTACAGGAGGCAAATCGTCTATTGACGGTCAAATAAACTGTGATATTGATGGAGCCAACTTATTTCTTTTAAATCAGGCCGGAATTCTTTTTGGAAAGAATGCAACCCTCAATCTCAGCGGTTCCTTCCACGCATCTACAGCGGACTACTTGCAGTTTTCTGACACAGAAAATTTTTACAGTAAACCGATAAATGGTGGCATTATTACAGCTGCAGCACCTGAATCGTTCGGCTTCCTCGGCAATAACGGCTCAATCACGGTTGACGGCTCGCAACTCTTCCTCGCTCCCGAAGAAGCCTTATCATTTGCAGCTAATGGAATTGAATTGAAAAATAGCACATTGGTTGAAGCAGAGCAGGGGACAATTACACTTTGTTCTCTTTCTGAAGGAAAATGTGGATTGACTGTTGAAGATGATATTGTAAGCTCTGAAAATGTTATCATAAAAGAGGACACAATCTTGTCTATTAGTGGAGCTGGTGGTGGTGAACTCTATATTGAAGGTGGCGATATTTTTATTGATGCGAGTAAGCTTGAAGTTATAACAAGCGGAGACAGTGATGGAGGATGTCTTGTAATAGAAGGAGAAACACTGGAAGCTTCTGGACAGAGCTTTATTACGACAGAGACAAAATGGGACGGAAATGGGGCGGATATTGAAATTGCACTATCTGACATGAGTTTGAGTGAAGGAAGCACAATTTTGGCAGTAACGAGTGGTAGAAATAAGTCGGGAAATTCTGGTAATATTAACATTTTTGCGACCGATATAACATTAGATGATTCGGATATTTGGAGTAAGTCTACACGTTCAACCGGGGTAACAGGAGAGGTCAATATCGATGCCGTGAATCTCAGGTTATTAAACAGTAGTACAATTGTTAATGCGAAACTTGGTATGGGCTTTGGTAAAAATGGTTCAATTAACCTGAATGTCGAAAACGAACTTTTTCTTTCAGATAGTACAGTTGCTTCTGAAACAGTTATTGGAATGGTGGAAGGTGCTGATGTTAATATTACTGCGAAGAAGTTGACTATGGAAAACCGTGCAGCAATTTATTCTTTGAGCCGTGCGAGTGCAGATGCCGGTACACTTACCATCAACTCACAGAGAGTAGATATACTTAGTGGTAGTGCTATTTCGACTTCTGCTCTTTCAAGTGGACGTGGTGGTGACTGTTTCCTTACTGTAGATGGAGATTTAAGAATTGACGGCTTTTATGTGTTAGGTGGTACGGTTTACAACAGTGAAATAGCAAGTCGATCTGTTAAGAGCGGAGACGGTGGGGACGTTCAAATTAACGCGAAAACTGTAAAGGTAACTAATGGTGCTGAAATTACGACCGCCAGCGAATCAGCCTCAAACCCTGGAGCTGCCGGAAATATTTTAATAAATTCCGAATCACTGCTTCTAGTAGATGCTAAAATTACAGCCGAGTCTACTGGATCAACTGGAGGTCACATTGAGCTGACGACGGAGGATGAAACAGTTCTTATCGATTCAGCTATTTCGACAAAAGTATTTCACGGTATAGGTGATGCCGGCGATATTGATTTGAACTCTGAGGTGTTGGTGATGAATGACAGTGTCATCCGTTCAGATGCATTTGGTGGAGATGGGGGAAATATTCATGTGGATTCAGAACTTATTATGCAGGATTATGAAAGTTATTTTGATGCATCCTCAGAGTTGGGAGTTTCTGGAACGATTGCTTTTACAGCTCCCCAAGTCTACCTAAATGAAGAGGTGGAAGAACTGAAAACTGAATTTCTGCCTGCAGAAGAGTGGGTGTTTGACAGTGCGAGAGCGCGTCTTGGAAACAGTAGTAGTTTTGTGATTGTTCCGGACTCATATAAAGCTTCTAAGAAAACTGAGTTCTATTCCGTTCCCCTGAAGATTGAACGCAGTTCCGAGAATGTCCCCCAAGAGTTAAATGAGCTTTTAGGATTTTAGGACGTTATGAGTATCAGATTTGCTAAGATTTTTCTCTTGTCAGTTATTTTTACCTTTTGCGGTAGTTTCTTATTTGCTGAAAAAGTAAAAGTTCCCGTCAGTTATCGGATTACAATTACAGAGTTTCAGTTTGAAGGAAACACTGTATTTTCTGATCAGCAGCTTCAAGAACTTTTGTCTGAATTTACGAATAGCCAAATTACAATTGATAAAATTCATGAAGCCAAAGAGCTGATTACCAAACTTTACATTTCCAGCGGCTATGTTAACTCGGGAGCAATTTTACCTGACCAGAAGATAAATGATGGGGTTATAAAGTTTACAATTGTAGAAGGAAAGCTGAGTAAAGTAACATTGGCAGAAGGTTCTGGTTTTCACCCTTCGTATATTTCGGGAAGAATTAATGCTCAAACTCATTCCCCTTTACACTTTCCAAAACTGCAACTTCCGCTTTATCTTCTTAATCTCGATCCTTCTATTGAACACGTTCATGCGGAACTTACACCAACAAATGTTCGAGGCGAGGGAGAACTTAAACTGAAAATTGATAAAGCATCACCTTATCGAATCTCTTTTGGAATTGATAACCATAAATCACCTAATGTAGGCGACCTACAACGGTATGTTAATGCCGAACTTCGTAACCTTTCCGGTTGGAATGAAATCACCGGATTCAGGTATGCAAATACTAACGGACTGCGTGATTATGGTGGATACTTTTCAATCCCGATAAACTATGCTGATACACGCCTGATCCTGAATTACCAGGACAGTTCTTCGACAATAATTGATGATATTTTCAAGGATCTCGATATTGACAGTTCCAGTGAGGTTTTCGATGTCGGGTTGCGTCACCCTGTTTTCAGAGATCATAATAGTGAACTGGCTTTCTCAGTTAAACTTACGCTGAAACGAAACGAGACGACACTTATGGGAATGGAACTTGATGATGGTGCAAGCCGCAGAACGATTCTAAGTCTTGGTCAGGAGTGGATTGACCGGTCTTCAAAACACGCGCTGACCATACGTTCAACTTTTGATATTAGTACATCCTGGCTGAATGCGACAATTACAGATTATGCCGCGGATGGGGAATTTTTTGCATGGCTTGGACAGATACAATGGCTACGTCGCTTACCCTTTCTGCACAGTCAGCTACTTTTCAAAACAAATGTTCGATTAACAGATGATGAAGTTCCGGCTTCTGAGAAGTTTGCTGTGGGTGGCTATTCTACAGTTCGTGGTTATCGGGAAAATGCTTTGACTGGTGATCAGGGGTTTACTTCAGCACTGGAACTGCAGATGGTCGTGGCAAATTTAAAGTTTCCGGGGTTAAGTGACGGTCCGGAAGATGGAGACCTGTATTTGATTCCTTTTATTGATTTTGGAAAGGTTTGGAATAAAGAGCTAGACGTACACAATACGGATATTGGAAGTGTGGGGCTCGGGTTACGTTGGATTCCCCGTCAAAACAGTCGAATGGAGATTTTCTGGGGACATGCTCTTAGAGATTTGCCGGAATATTCTGAATATAGCCTTCAGGACGACGGTATTCATTTCAACTTCAACCTGACTTTTTAACTTATGAAACTATTGGTTTTCACCTTACTGTTGTTGACTTTCGGCTTGTTTGCGGATGCAAATGAATTGGAGCTTTTACACCAAAAGCTTGAAGAGACGAAAGCTGATAAAAATTATGAAACACACATCCTAACTTTAGTTAAAATGAGCGACTATTTCACTGCTGAAAAAGAGTATGGAAAAGCGGAGGAGTATGCTCAGAAAGCTTTAAAAGCCGCTTCTCTTCTTTCATCCGATGCGTTGAAGTCAGCATGCTTTAACAGCCTTGGACATATCAATGTCGCGCAAGGCTTCTACTCTGATGCTATTGGTTACTACAATTCAGCTCAAAGTCTTAGCGATTCGTCATCCTCTATCTATATTTTGTTGAATATCTGTAACTGTGCTTCAAAAAAAGGTGATTTTTTACTGTTAAAAGAATCTGTCATCAAGTTAAAGGAACTACTGATTGAAACTAGCCCTAACGATGCGTTTTTATACATCAGAACTGCTGAATATGCAAATGGTTATGATGATTGGGGTACGGCGAAGCAGTTGCATGACTTTGCAGTTAATAAGGCAATGAAAACCAAAAATTATCAGGTTCTTTCACGCTGCGACTCTTTGAAGTCTGAACACCTTTTCACAGCCGGTAAATACAAGGAGGCTGAACAGCTTCTGCGAAGGTCCATCTTTTTTGCGTCAAAGGCTGAGTACACTTTAGAACTCTATAGCTTGTATCGTCAGCTTGGTAAAATACAGGTGGCTCAGGAAAAAAACGATGCCGCGGTCGCGTCATACAGAATATCTGTCGAATTGGCTGATAAAGTTCGTCCGTATTTAAACGCAAATGAAAGCTTTGAGACAGATTCCTTTATTGAAATCAGTGAAATTTATTATGAATTGGCTGAACTCCTGATATCACAACATAAAGGCAAAAGTATTAACGAATCGCAGAACTCGTTAAAAGAACTCTGCCTTTTGATGGAATCTCTTAAGATTTCCGAACTTAAGAATTACTTTCAAGATGATTGCATCATTGAAATGAGAAATCGTGATCAGGCACTTGAGGAAGTTGCAGATCAGAAAACTGCGTTGATTTATACGGTTGCGATGAATCATCAACTTGCAGTTATTGTTTATCACGATAAAACTTATCAACTCTTTTCAACCGATATCAATTTCTCTCAGCTGCGTAATAAAGTGGTAATGTCCCAAGTTCTGTG
>DDLT01000135.1 GCA_002340265.1 Lentisphaeria bacterium UBA2565
TTTTCGCCTCAACCCTACAGCGTGAAGCCAATATCAATTATGAGCAGGCCCTAGCTGCAAATGTACACAGAATAGGTTTGATGGTTGCCGGTTGTAAGATTCTTGGCTATAGCGGTGTTTCAATTTGCGGGCTTAATGATGAAAGAACAGCCAAGATTATACTTGCAAGTGTAAAGAGTTTCACTGAGAAGTATAAAAACTGGAAAGAGTGGCTTGTTGCCTGGAATGAATTTCACGGCGGAATCCGATTTGCCCCAGAAACTTACAACTATTATCTCTTTGACGGATTAATGACTGAACAGAGAAGTTGTCAGTTGGACAAATGTACACTGCAGGATTTTGAACTTGAACCTTTAGAGTGGCGTAAAAAACTGCGTTACCGTATCAGTAGCTTGCTCAGAATTGATCGCAGCAACGGTCCTATTTACGGACCGCTGAAAATGTTTATGTATAAATCATTAACCTCGGATCGTCGACTCTGCTATCTGCCGAGCGATAAGTGTCCGAAAGGATTGATAGAAGGACCTTGCGGTGGCACACTGCTTGGAGGAGAATGTGAATTTAAGCATGGAAAATGTCTTTTCACACGACTATTTTCATTTGCTAAATGGCTTAATATAATCGACAAACTAGAAGGGTAGGAAGAATGGATATTGTTGAATTAAAGTTACTAGTAAACAATTTTAAGGTAGATGAAGAAATCAAAGATATTTTCCCCTACGGTTCGGGACATATTAATGACACCTACAAAGTAGTATGTGAAAAAGATTTCTATAAAGTCAACTACATTCTACAGAGAATTAATCATACAATCTTCACAAAACCGCTGGAGCTTCAAGAGAATGTAGCACTGGTGTGCAAACAACAATCAAAAGATAATGCTAAACTACGTGACGGCTACCGTAGAAATCTTATCCTGATTCACACTAGAGACGAAAAAGTCTGCTTTGTAGATGAAAAAGGTAACTACTGGCGCATGTACGAATTTCTTGCTCATACGATAGGTTATGACGTAGTTGAAACCGAAGCACAGGCATTTCAAGCAGCAAAAGCATTTGGTGCATTCATGAACAGTATGTCACAGATTCCAAGTGATAAGTTCCACGAAACAATTCCTGACTTCCACAACACGCCAAAACGCTTTGCGGCTTTGGAAGAGGCAATCAAAGCGGATAAAGCGCACCGCCTAAGCTCTTGTCAGGAAGAAGTGGAGTTTGCATTAGCAAATAAATCAATGACAGAGAAACTTCTAAAGCTTCACAACGAAGGCAAGATTCCTATGCGTGTCACACACAACGACACAAAAATGAACAATGTACTGCTTGATGCCGACACAGATGAAGCGCTTTGTGTAATCGACCTTGATACTGTGATGCCTGGACTAGTGCACTACGACTTCGGAGACCTTGTTCGAACTTCTACAAGCCCTGCAGGTGAAGATGAAAAAGACCTTGATAAAGTCTACATGCGCTTAAACATCTTCAAAGCACTTCTTGGTGGGTACCTTTCAATGACAAGAGACGTTCTAAATGACCTTGAAATTGAAACACTTCCGCTTGGTGGTCAATTGATGACATTTGAGGTTGGAATCCGTTTCCTTACTGATTACCTGAATGGCGATGTGTACTTCAAAACCAAATACGATGAACACAACCTTGTGCGCTGCCGAACTCAGTTCAAACTGGTGAAATCAATGCAGGAGCAGGAAGAAGAGATGCAGGTTGCTCTTCAGAAAGCACTTTGCAAAATTGAAAGCCTTAAAAACGCTTAAAGTCTGAACAATGGAAGAAATCAACTTTTTAAAGAACCTTTTTCCAAAGCTTAAATCAGACGATAAAGTTGTTATAAAGCCCGGCGACGACTGTGCAGCAATAAAATGGAAAGACTCAAAACTCCAGCTTATTGCGGTCGATCAGGTCGTTGCCGAGCAACACTTTCTCACTTCGACCGACTCAAAACGAGTCGGTCGAAAGCTTTTAGCCCGAAACCTCAGTGACATTGCCGCGATGGGAGGGACACCTCTTTATGCGCTCTGCACCTCCGCAGCCGACAAAAGTTTTGACCAGAACTACCACGAAGAGTTCATGAGTGGAATCATTGAACTTGCCGATAAACATGAAACTCAAATAATCGGTGGCGACGTCTGCGGAAATCCTAAAGGCTTCGTTGCAACTCTGACAATCATCGGTGAGGTTGACCACAAAAAAGTCATCACACGAGACGGTTCAGAACCAGGAGACTACCTCTTTGCAACTGGCAGATTCGGGGACTCATTTCTCACAGAACACCACCTTGATTTTACGCCACGACTTAAAGAAGGCAAATGGCTTGCCGACAATGCTTTTGCCAAAGCTATGCTAGACGTCAGCGACGGAATTCTTCTCGATTCCATGCGTTTAGTCAAAGCCGGAAATAATGTATCTCTACAACTTTTCACTGAAAAAATATTACCTCGCACAGAAAACCTTCCGCTGAAGAATATTCTTACTGACGGTGAAGACTACGAACTTCTCTTCTCAGTTTCAAAAGAAAACGCTGAGGAGCTCAAAAATGAGTGGCCGTTTTCAACTCCCCTCACCTGTATCGGAAGATTTTACGAGAAATCAGAACAAGTTGAAATTATTAACGAAGAACGGGTTGATTTAAACAAACTTTTCAATACCTTTTCACACTTTTAGAACAAAAATTTTATTCAAATTAGGAGATATAAAAATGGATGTAATCATTCGTAAAGACGCTGCATCTGCAGTAAAGCTTGCCGCAAAAATCATGGTTGATCAGGTAAAATCAAAACCTGAAAGCGTACTTGGTCTGGCAACTGGACGTACAATGGAAGCACTATACGCAGAAATGATCGTACAGGCTGACGCAGAAGGTGTAAGTTTCGCAAACTGTAAGTCTTTCAACCTAGACGAATATGCAGGACTTGCTGGCGACAACGTAAACTCTTACCGTTACTACATGAATCACCACCTGCTAACCAAAATCGATATCGATCTAGCAAACACTGAAGTGCCTCCTGGAATCGGTAACATTCCAGAAGAGTGTGCGAAATACGAACAGAAAATCGTAGACGCCGGCGGAATCGACATTCAGCTTCTAGGTATCGGCCGTACTGGTCACATCGCGTTCAACGACCCATTCTCATCATTTGCATCACGCACACGCGAAGTTGTACTTGCAGAAGGTACAATCGAGCAGAACCGTCCACTTTTTGACAATCCAGAAGAGATGCCATACACAGCCGTAACAATGGGTGTTGGCACAATCATGGATGCAAAGAAAAACCTAATGCTGATCACTGGTGAAGAAAAAGCTGAAATTGCAGCAAAATTCATCGAAGGTCCAATGACTCACATGATCTCTGCAACTGCACTACAGATGCACGAAGACTGCGTTGTAATTCTTGACGAAGCGGCTGCTTCAAAAATTCAAGAACAGAAATACTGTGATTTCGTATTCAAAAACGATCCAAAATGGGCTGACTACCAGAACATCTAATCGTTTGACTCATACAGTTTCAAGAGGGTCATTGGAGAAATCCAATGACCTTTTTTGTTTCTCCTTGCAGAGCAACAATCTCAACATATTTTAAACCGATTAATCCCATCTAATTTTCTAAAAAGGTTTACAATATGTTCAAAAAACTACTTTTAATTTCTACCACAATTCTACTTTCTTCATGTCAGACTCTTTTCCCGAAAAAACTTACACTTGAAGAAAAAGCCGGAAGTATGATCATCGCCGGGTTCCGTGGGACAAGTGCTTCACAGGCTCGAAGAAACATCGCCAAAGACATCAGTAAGTACAATCTTGGTGGTGTCATTCTTTTTAATGAAGACATGCGCGTTGGTGGCCAAAGAAATATTCAAAATCCATACCAACTAAAAACTCTCAACAGATTTCTACAAAACATACGTGATGAAAAACTATTAATCTGTATCGACCAGGAAGGCGGAAAAGTAAACCGACTAAAATCCAAACATTCAGATCAGCTCAATCACCATCGCTATAATGATTTTAGATACACCATCAGTGCAATGAAAGCTGTTGAATCTGACAAGATGTTCCAACAAAACTATCGAAACATAAATCAAACACTGCGTTCTGCGGGGATCAACCTAAATCTAGCTCCCGTCGTTGATGTGGGAGTTAATCCAGATAACTTTATATACAAGAAAGAACGAATCTACTCCTCCGATCCGTACGAAGTTGCTAAATACGCCCAAAAAGCCATCGACATTCATCACAACTATGGCGTTCTAACTGCCATCAAGCACTTTCCCGGACACGGTAGCTCTGAAACTGATTCTCACAAAGGTTTGACCGACGTCACCCTCACTTGGGAAGAAGAGGAATTGATTCCATTCAAAAAGCTCAAAGACAAGACAGATATGATAATGACGGCTCACGTCTTTCAGCGATCAATTGACAACAAATACCCAGCCACACTTTCCAAAAAACTTCTTACAGATATTTTGCGAAATGAAATCGGTTACAATGGCGTCATTATTTCGGATGACTTGGGAATGCACGCAATTTCAGAGAACTACGAACTGAAAGAAAGTGTGACATTGGCAATCAATGCCGGAGTCGACCTACTGCTTTTCGCTAACAACACCGACTGGAACCCGAATATTGTCGAAAACGTAGTAAACGTCATTGTACAACAGGTAAAGGCAGGAAAAATCAGCGAAGCCAGACTGGATGAATCTATCTCCAGAATCAACAAAATGAAGGAAAAACTCAAATGAAGATCAACATATTGAAACTATGTAAACGGTTCACGGCATTACTAATCCTCGGAATTTTATCCATTTTTATGGTCGACTACGCTGTCAGCCTAAGTGCAGAGAATGACATTTACACAGAAATTGCTAAAGTTCCTCCGCGCAAAGCCGCACTAGTTCTTGGCACAATCAAACACGTTTGGGGTGGCAAAATCAATCAATTCTACTCGAAGCGACTTAAAGCTGCCGCTGAACTTTACAAACATGGCAAAGTGGACGCCATTATTGTCAGCGGCGATAACTCCCGAACCAATTACGATGAACCGACCGATATGAAAGACGACTTGGTAAAAATGGGAATTCCAGCCGAGCAAATCAGTTGTGATTACGCCGGTTTTCGCACACTCGATTCGGTAGTTCGCGCCAAAGAGATTTTCGATTGCGATGATTATATTGTTGTATCGCAACGCTTTCATTGCGAGCGTGCCCTTTTCATTGCAAACTCTAAAGATCATCAACCAATCGCCTACTGCGCGGAAGATGTATCCGGCAGATTTGGTTTAAAAGTTAGAATGCGTGAAGTCCTCGCCCGTTGCAAAGCCGTACTCGACTGTTACATCATCAACAAAGAACCAAAATTTTATGGCCCTAAAGTAAAACTAAGCAGTCGTGCCGAAATCGCTTCAGCAAAACAGTAGTAAAACGAAAAAATCCAATTAAATTGCACGCAGCTAATCAGATTGCTCTATTTCTTTGTTGATCAGTTGCTTTGAACCTTTCTAAACAATCCACAAACAAAGCAACAATGCAGCAAACAGTAAAGCAGTCATTCTAACCAACAATCCAACTAACCAACTACATACTATGAATTTTACCGATTTAGGAATAAAAGACGAATTTGTTAACGCGCTTGCAAAAGTTGACATCACCATACCGACACCAATCCAAAAAGAGACACTTCCCAATCTTGTCGATGGTCGTGACGCCTATATCAGCTCGCAGACCGGAACAGGAAAAACTCTGGCTTTTCTTCTACCAATTGTTAACAAAATCGACACTTCAAGCAAAAACCTGCAGTCAATCATTCTTGCACCAACTCACGAACTAGCACTGCAAATTCATGAGCAAGCACAAATGCTTGGCAAAGAGGCAGGCATTCGTTCACAGGTTATCATCGGTTCGGCATCTACTAAACGACAGCTGGAAGCCTTGAAGAAAAAACCGCACATTGTCATCGGTTCCAGCGGACGAATTGTTGAACTTATCAAAATGAAAAAGCTTAAACCTCACACCGTGAAAACGATTGTGGTGGATGAAGTTGACCGCCTGCTACATGGCGACAGCCTCGATTACATTAAACTGATTATAAAATCGACACTTCGGGACCGCCAATTGGTATTTGTATCTGCGACCGAACAGCGTGAAAGCCTGCTGGAAGCGGACAAATTGACCAACAACATGGTAAAAATCCATTCGGGTTGCAACGAAGTTACTGACACCATTGAACACCTTTCGTTTATGTGTGAAGAGCGCAAGAAGCCAGAACTTCTTCGCAAACTAATTCATGCGGTAAATCCTGAAAAGGCGATCGTATTTGTTCACAGAAATGAAGATGCCGAAGCCATTGCCGAAAAGCTTCAGTTTCACAAACTAAAAGTTGTAGACATTCACGGAAAACTGAGCAAAGATAACCGTCGCAAAGCGTTGCTGGATTTCAAAAGTGGCAAAGCACAGGTAATGATTTCATCGGACGTAGCAGCTCGTGGACTGGATATAAAAGGCGTAACGCACATCTTTAACTTCGACCTACCGGCTCAAAGTTCAGCGTATCTACACCGTGTGGGACGTACTGGCCGCGCCGGTGCGAAAGGTCAGGCAATTATTCTGATGTCAAAACAGGAATCTCGTTTGGTAAACCGTTACAAAAAAGAGTTAAACATCGACATCAAACCTCACGATGTAGCAAAAGGGAAGATTTTCTCTATTTCTTAACTGCTCTCATGCTTTATTGCTTTAGTGTTGTTTAAAGCAATAAAGCATTTTAGAAATAATAAGCCTATCAATGGAGAAAGCTCACACTTGTATAATCCACATGTTTGTTTAACAACCGTTCAATTTCTTTGGCATCAACCTCAGATGTGTCAGCTTTAAAGTGGATGCATACATACGCATTCTTTTCTTTAAAGGGCAATTGTCTATTTTGAGGATAACACTCGAGTCCCCAAATCAATTCGCGTCCCATAGCTCCCACTTCTTTAAGAATGTACTGATAATCAGCGCTAAAACTATTATTCATCATAACACCTCCAATTAAATTTTGTTGATTCGAAAATAAAACTATTATTAAGAGCCTGCAAGTCCTTAACTTCACTTTCACAAATCAAAGCAATGTATTAAACTTTCGGGTTCATAATGTCGGTAATTGAGCCGTCGAAAAGTTCGGCGGCAAATCCGATGGTTTCACCAAGAGTTGGATGTGGAAAGACGGTTTTAGCAATCTCTTCTCCTGTCATTTCCTTAGAAATTGCCAAAGCGGCAATAGAAATCAACTCGCCAGCATTTTTGCCGACAACTCCCACGCCGATTAATTTACCTGTCGATTTATCGAAAAGTGTCTTGGTTTTACCATTTGCGACCTCAGATGAAAGCGCCCGACCACTTGCTGCCCAAGGGAAGTTCGCCTTTTCAAAATCAATGCCCTGCTCTTTCGCCTCTTTCTCGGTCAAACCAACCCACGCCAGTTCAGGATCTGTATACGCCACAGATGGAATTGCTGACGAGTTGAAAGACACATCATGTCCGCAAATCACTTCGGCAGCCACTTTTCCTTCATGCACCGCTTTGTGTGCCAGCATCGGCTGACCGACAATGTCACCGACGGCAAAGATGTTTGGGCAATTCGTACACAATTGTGAATTTGCCGCAATAAATCCAGCGTCATCGACATTTACCGACGTGTTTTCTAAACCAAGAAGTTTCCCATTTGGACGGCGACCGACGGCAACAAGTACCGCGTCGAACTCTGCGGATTCCGGTGCCTTCTTACCTTCCAGCTTTGCAATCAGTTTATCAGATTCAGCAACAACCTCAGTCACCTTTGTTTTTGTATAAATGTCACAACTAGCTTTCAATTTTTTCTGCAGAACCATTACCAAATCTTTATCAGCAACTGGCACAATTTGCGGCATATACTCCACAATTGTCACTTTTGAACCCAAAGCCGAATAAACAGTCGCCATTTCCAGTCCAATGATTCCACCACCGATAATAAGCAAGCGCTTCGGAATTTCAGAAAGCTTCAATGCATCCGACGAACTCCAAACACGTTCATCGTCATAAGGGATTCCCGGGATCTGTGCAACAGATGAACCAGCCGCAATGATACAGTTCTCAAAACTAATTTCTTTATCGTCAACTACTATAGAATGATCTGTCTTGAAAGTTGCAGAACCGTAGATTACGTCTACACCACGTTGATCAGCAAGACACGACAATCCACAGGTCAATTTATTAACCACAGAACTTTTAAAATCACGCACTTTATCAAGATCAATCTTTGGTTTATTAAATTCCACACCGACTGAGTCGGCCTCTTTTGCAGAGTTGATAATTTCTGCGACATGAAGCAACGCCTTTGACGGAATGCATCCCACATTCAAACAAACACCACCAAGATTTCCACGCTTTTCAACAAGAATCACCTTTTTGCCTAAATCAGCCGCACGAAAAGCCGCTGTATAACCACCTGGCCCTCCGCCGACCACCAATACATCACAATCAAAATCTGTCATAATAAATCCCCGCAATAATTATAAAAAATTCAGCACATATCAAACCTAAACAATCCGCAAAGCATTACAAGCATTTGCATACACAAAAAAAGCCTCCAGAAGCTGGAGGCTTAAAAGAAGCAAACCCTATTTAAAGGAACTTTGACACTCGATAAGTGAAGTAAAGCATTTCATAGCGCCATTCACTTAGGCCACCTGCATGGCCTTCTAGAGTAACAGATTGGTGGTCAAAAGGTATTCTGACATTAATCCATTTATCATCTTTAGCAAGGATTGTTTTAAACTCCTCGCCATCTACGAAAACTTTTACAAGAGTGTCGGCACCCGGATGATTTCTTAATGTAAGGTGAACTGCGCCTTTGTTGCCTTTAGTAACCTTTGAGAAGTCTGTTATACTTGGCTCAGCAACCGAAAATGGATGAACCATATATACATCCTTCTTTTTGTCCCATTTCTCAAAGTAGTTTTTTCCAAAAGGCATTTTTGACAGGGTAATTTGTTTTTGTTGTCCACGGCAAAGCACCATAATGTTGTCGCGAACGTTTTCTTTGTTATTTATGTCGACATTAACAAGCGTAGTTCCCACTTCTACGTTCTTTCCCTGTCCTTTTTTTATCAGAGCCAACTCTTCGTTCAATTTATTGGCTTCACCTAGTTTCCCCCTAGCCATTGCAGACTTTATTTCACTAGTATAAGATTTACTTAATCTTTGTAACAGTTCATCACAAGCCTTTTTATGGCGTTTTTCTTCCACCTTCATACGCTGTTTATAAATAGTCTTTGCTTTTTCAATTTTTGAGTTAGCAAAACAACAGCTACCAACAAGAAAAAAAGACATAGTTACGTTCAGAAATTTCATGAGTATTCCTCTGGTTAATAAAATCTTGAAAAATTTGTGAATGATTAGATTAATAGGTGATTTACTTATTACAACTAAACACCTTAAACAAAAAAGCGCAGGAGCTTTCACTTCTGCGCTTTTCGATTTTGCTTTTTGGAAATTTCTACAAACGGTCAAAGTTAGTTCATAATAACTGTCGGATCTTCGTCTTTACCGATAAATAGACCTTTTGCCAGACAATCAACAAGTTCACCGTTTTTCCACTCTTTCAGCAGATAGTTCGTTGCGAAGTTGTAAGACGGCACATCGCCCCCTTGTCCGCCAACCACTTCTCCACCACGACGAACTGCATCAAACATCATTGCCGGAAGACGTAGGTGATATGGGTTTCTGTTTACCTCTTCCACATGGAATGTTGTTGCTGCGACCAAATCAGCCAAATCTTCTTCAGAAAGTTCAACCATGACATTCGGGTTGTAGATTTCCCCCCAGAACTGAGTCAACAACACTCGGCAAGTGAAATCTTTTGGAAGTGCACTCAGTGCTTCAGTTAGCAGATAATACACACCGATGTGCGTAGAGTTCCAATCAAGTTCGTGCGGGAAAATAATCAGCTCAGGTTTCTCACGAAGAAGGTATTTTGCTACCTCTTCAACCGCATACGCCCAATTTTCCGGGTCATTTTCTTTACCGGACTGATTGATTTTATCAAAACCTTTTGCAACAATTGATTTGTTCTCAATGCCAAGATAGTTCATTGCGCCGGTCAACTCTTCAAGACGGGCAAGTTTACGATCTTTGTTCGACCCCAAAGTCACAGGTGCGTTGATTACTTTCCACTTAGCTTCACGAAGAAGACGAAGCGCAAGTCCCCCGATTAGACATTCATCGTCCGGGTGCGGTGCAAACATGATAACTTTTGGAGCATCAGGTGCAATTTCAGGTTTCGGGCAAGGTTTCAAACCGCCGAGTTCGTAGTCTATCGCCGCGTTAAAAGCAGATGACAGTGCCTTCACGTAGGTTAAATAGTTGTTCATATTAAAATCCTTTGATTAAGTTTTAAAGTGATTTAAAAAATCATTAAACTAGAGGATTTCAAGTAAATAACACGGTTTTGATAGCATTAAAGATAAGAATAAAAAAGGAGAGAAAAATTAAACGTCTAATGCGACAATTTCTTCAACTGAAAGTTTAGTCAGTTTTTTGAAAAAAGGATCAGGAACACCAAAAAGACAGGCAGCCTGTTCCATAAATCCACCTTTGCCGGGTAACTTGGGTAATTCGAGAGCTGCTTTTTGTAAAGTTCGAAAGAACTCTTTACGCTTATCTTCATTTTTTTGAGAGGGATTTAGAACTCTTTGAATAAGAAATGGGTCTTTCAAAAGTCCACGAGCCGCTAAAACTCCTGCACAATTGGTCTCATCAACCATCTTTTGTGCATCATCCGGAGTATAAATATCACCAGAACCAAACACGGGAACATCACCGGCAAGTTCGACTGCTTGCTGAAGACGTTCTAGCCCATCAGGAATTTTTCGATAAGACTCTGAGACAGTGCGAAAGTGAACATGCAACAAGTCTGCACCTGCATCACAAATCGTTGGGATTATTGTTTTGCTTTCACTAGGGTCATCAAAACCAGTACGTATTTTGACTTCAACAGGTACAGACGGAAGGTGTTTTTTGATAGATTTGACCATCGAGGCAATCAACGCAGGATTTTTTAAAAGCGTACCACCTGATCCATTCTTGAGCACGACTTTACTTGGGCAACCACAATTTATGTCAAATCCACGGATATTTATTTTTTTGCTGTCATGCAACTTATAAATTTCGTACGCAGTCTCCCCCATCAACTCCGCATCAGTTCCCATCAACTGAACGACAATAGGAAGTGATTTTTGTATATAACGATCTAAAAACTGTAATAGTTTAACCTGTTTCGGAACACCTACAGTCAGACGAAGAAATGGAGTAATCCAGCTCTCAACCCAACCGAGTTCATTCATAGCCGCACAATAGAGGGGGTTCATTACCCCTTCCATCGGCCCTGGCTGTATACGAGAATCGTATAAAACGTTGCCGTTAATGACTAGTGGTTTACGAAAAAATGATGATGTTGCCATGTTAAATCCTTAAAACAAAAAAACCTCAACGTAAACGTTGAGGTTTAAAGTGGTGGGCGATACAAGACTCGAACTTGTGACCTCCTCGGTGTAAACGAGGCGCTCTAACCAACTGAGCTAATCGCCCTTATTAATTAATAATTAGGAATTAAAAATTAATAATAAAAAGTCAATTATAAAAAACTGTTAACTGTATACTGCTAACCGTTTACTGAAAAAATGGTGGGCGGTACAAGACTCGAACTTGTGACCTTCTGGGTGTAAACCAGACGCTCTAGCCAACTGAGCTAACCGCCCTTATTAATTAATAATTAGGAATTAAAAATTAATAATGAAAAGTCAATTATAAAAAACAGTTAACTGTCTACTGCTAACCGTTTACTGAAAAAGTGGTGGGCGATACAAGACTCGAACTTGTGACCTCCTCGGTGTAAACGAGGCGCTCTAACCAACTGAGCTAATCGCCCATAAATTAATTCATAACCTATGATTAAAAATTAATAATGGAAAAGGAAAGTGGTGGGCGGTACAAGACTCGAACTTGTGACCTTCTGGGTGTAAACCAGACGCTCTAACCAACTGAGCTAACCGCCCGCTTTTCTTTTGCGTCGTTAAATTAGTCAGAGGTTTACCCTTTACAACCTCAAAAAATCAATTTTATGTAAAATATTCGTATAAATCTTCAACTGGATAATCAGCCTCTTTAAAACTGTACCAACTAACCTAATAAGAACCAATAATTTAGATAATACCGGACGTATGTAATTAGTTCACCGATTCTATAAACTTGATTACCATTTCTGCTGAATTCTTACCTGCGATTTTCACAAAGTCCTGAAATGACATCGGTGCTTCTTTATCTGCCACGTCCGAAATTGCTCGGACAACCACAAACGGTTTTTCGTAGTTTTTGCAAACTTGTGCAATCGCTGCGGCTTCCATTTCTACAGCGCCAGCTTTCTGGAAATGTTTTTTGATTTCGGTAATGTATTCCGAATCGTTTACAAAAAACTCACCGGAACCCACATCTGCAAAGTGTGACTTATGCTCACCAAGCTGATCAACAACCACTTTTATGCGTTCTATCAACTTTGCATCAGAACTAAAATATTGATCATGCCCCGGCACTTCTCCACGTTTGAATCCAATTGCGGACAAATCGAAGTCATGGTGAAAGATTCGCTTAGAAATCACAATATCGCCCACTTCCATTTCTGAAAGTAGACCACCGGCCGCACCAGTGTTTAAAATGCAGTCTGGATTAAAACCCTTAATCATCAAAGTCGCCGACATCGTCGCATTCACTTTTCCGATTCCCGAACGCATCAGGCAAACCTCTTTCCCTGCGATAGTACCGGAATAGATTTCGATATTTCCCTCTTTCTTCAGGGAAAGATTTTCAATGGAGCTTCGAAGAAACTCCACCTCCTCTTCCATTGCCGCGATTATTCCAAAACTTTTCATCGTTTATTTCTCTGCGTCAAAAATATCTTTAACCTGCATCACATCTTTATCACCGCGACCACTCAGATTCACAATCATAATTTCATGCTTACCCATGGTTTTCGCAACCTTTGCAGCAAGCGCTATGGCGTGACTACTTTCAAGTGCAGGAATAATGCCCTCTTCTTTACAAAGCAATTTAAAACATTCTAGCGCTTCGTCATCCATTACTGGAAGATACTCTGCACGACCGATTGACTGTAACCAGGCGTGTTCCGGTCCGATTCCTGCATAATCCAAACCAGCTGAAACCGAATGCGTCAGTGCAATCTGTCCGTCTTCATGCTGAAGGAAGAAACTGCGGAATCCCTGAGTAATTCCCACTTTACCACCTGCAAAACGTGCTGCATGATCGCCAAGTTCCAAACTTGTACCTCCGGCTTCACCGCCGTACATCTTAATCTCTTTATGACCAATAAACGGGTAAAACAGACCAATCGCATTACTTCCGCCACCAACGCAGGCAACAAGTGCGTCAGGCAAACGACCTTCTGCTTCCATAATCTGCTCTTTCGCCTCATTTCCGATTACACTCTGAAAATCGCGAACAATTGTTGGGAACGGATGCGGACCAAGCGCTGAACCTAGAATATAGTGAGAAGTTTCCACAGTCGTCAACCAATCACGAATCGCTTCACTCACTGCCTCTTTAAGTGTACGCTGTCCGGCAGATACACCGCGAACTTCAGCACCAAGCAGCTCCATACGGAACACGTTTAGTGCCTGACGCTCCATATCAACCTCACCCATATAAACCACACAATCAAGACCAAGAAGTGCACATACAGTCGCAGTCGCCACACCATGTTGACCTGCACCTGTTTCAGCAATGATACGTTTTTTACCCATACGTTTTGCGATAAGTGCCTGCCCCAACGCATTATTAATTTTATGTGCGCCAGTATGACAAAGGTCTTCACGTTTCAGGTAAATTTTCGGACCGCCCCAGAGTTCAGTCAGCTTTTCAGCATAATAAAGCGGAGTCTCACGTCCGACATAAGTTTTAAGAAGCGTTTTTAATTCCTGCTGAAACTCAGGACAATCTTTCAGTTCATTATATTTGTCCTCTAACTCCTGCAAAGCCGGGATAAGAGTTTCCGGAACATACTGTCCGCCGAATTCACCAAAATAGCCGTTATTTTTGTTCATTTTATTATTCCATACGTGATTGTAAAAGTTAATTGACAAAATACTTTATGAGCTTGTAATGAAAAATATTCATTTCTCGCTTTTGAGAAAAATTTTAAATATTCAATTACAGCATGTTTCTATTAATAGTTACAGGATTAAGAGTGCTGTATTTTTTATTTTTTCAAAACTTTTTTTTAAACATTTTTAAATCAGGAAATTCAAATCCCCATGAAACAAATTTTTATTAACTGCGAACACTTAGAAACGCGAGTTGCAGTTGTAGAAAACGGGGTTCTTGAAGAGTATAAGATTGAGCGAAACGATGAACGTAGAATTGTGGGTTCCGTGTACAAGGGACGCGTTCATAACCTAGCTCCATCTTTACAGGCGGCATTTATCGACATTGGCTTGGAGAAAAATGCATTTGCTCACTACAAGGATCTAGTCTACTTCAAAACTCTATTCGAAACGAAAAACGGTAAAATCAAACCTGCGACAAAACGCAGAAGACAACCTCAATACAAAGCACCTGAAAAAAAGGTCGAAGTTAAAAAGTCGATTATTCAGAAGCTGACCGAATTTTTCGGTAAAAAAGAGGAAGAGAAAAAGAAGCCTGAACCACAGCGCAATAACCGTAACAACCGCAATCGTCAGGGAAATAGACAAGGAAACCGCAAAGGTGGCAACCGTCGTCCACCTGCCCCGGTTGTGTCAGCAGACGATATTCCAAACCTATGTCCTGAAGGCAGCGAGATTGTTGTTCAGGTTGAAAAGGGCCCAATCGGTACCAAAGGTGCAAAAGTCACCTCAAAAGTCGAAATTCCGGGTCACTACTTAGTTTTACTTCCAAACAGCCGCACACGTGGCGTTTCCAAACGAATTGAAGACCGCGAAGAGCGTAAACGTCTTCAGGATATCCTAATGGAACTGGATATGCCACCGAACATGGGCTGTATCTGCCGAACTGCCGGAATGGGCAAAAAGGCAAAATTCTTCCAAATGGATATGGAGATGCTTCTTCAGCAATGGGATGACATGCAGGAAAGACTAAAAGAAGGTGCACCAACCTGTATTTATGCAGAACCATCGTTGATGGATCGTGCGCTTCGTGAGTTCCTGACCAACGACATCGACGAAATCATCGTAGATTCAGAGCAGGCTTACGAACACGTAACTAAAGCGATTTCTATGCTGAGTAAACAGGAACGCGGCAAGATTCGTCTTTACAGCGGTTCTGAGCCAATGTTCCAGCGTTATAAACTAAAACGCCAGGTTGAAAACATCTTTACACGTCAGGTTTCACTACCAAGTGGCGCTTACATCTGTATTGATGAAACAGAAGCGCTTATTGCGGTCGACGTGAACTCAGGCCGAAGCACAAAAGGTAAAGATCACCCTGAAACGATTCTAAGTACAAACCTGGAAACAGTGGATGAAGTGGCACGTCAGCTTCGTTTGAGAAACATCGGTGGACTAGTCGTAATTGACTTTATCGACATGCGTAGCCGCAAAGATCAAACCACAGTTTACCGTGCAATGCAGGACGCATTGAGCAAAGACCGTGCAAGAACAAAAGTTCTACCGATTTCACGATTCGGCTTGATGGAGTTAACCCGTCAGCGTGAACATGAAAGTCTTCGCGACACCATGTTTGCCACATGTCCTTACTGTAAAGGCAAAGGTCTGATCAAATCTCCGACAAGTATCAGTGTGGAAATTCAGCGTCGAATTCGTTCAATCATCAAAAAACGTAGAAAAGATCTAAACCTACGTGTGATTGTTCATCCAGACGTACTTGCAAGACTTCGTGAAGATGACGAAGAGTTCCTACACGAAATGGAGCGTAAACTTGGTGGCGGTCTTTCATTCCGCGCCGATTCATCACTTCATATCGAAGTATCAAAAATCATCGACCAAGATACTGGTCGAGAACTATAGAAAGATTAAGAGCGTAACAAGTTATTATGGAAAAATTTTACGTAACTACACCAATTTATTATGTAAACGACAAGCCTCACATCGGTCATGCCTACACCACAATTTTGGCAGATGTACTGGCACGTTATCACCGTCTTTTGGACGTACCGACCTACTTTTTGACCGGTACTGACGAACACGGTCAGAAAGTGCAGCAGGCTGCTGAGAAGAACGGTATCACACCGCAACAGCAATGTGACCAAACCGTTGTTCGCTTTCAGGAGCTTTGGGATAAGCTGGAGATTACCAACGACAAATTCATCCGTACAACCGATGAAGATCACAAAAAAGTCGTTCAGGATATTCTTCAGGAGCTTTTCGACAAAGACCTAATCTATAAAGACGAATACAAAGGTCACTACTGTGTCCCTTGTGAACGTTTTTACACAGAAAAAGATTTAGTTGAAGGCTGTTGTCCAGAGTGTAACCGTGAAGTTCAAGAGATTATCGAATCGAACTACTTCTTCCGCATGAGTCAGTATCAAGACTGGTTGATCAACTACATCAACGAAAACCCTAAATTCATTCAGCCGGATCACCGCCGTAATGAAACACTGGGCTTTCTGAAACAACCACTTGGCGACCTATGTGTATCACGTCCCAAATCACGTCTTGCGTGGGGAATCGAACTTCCTTTCGACGAAGACTACGTGACCTACGTGTGGTTCGACGCATTGATCAACTACATCTCTGGGATTGGTTATAAGAAAGACGAAGAAGAGTTTAAAAAGTGGTGGCCTTGTTCCACACACCTAATCGGTAAAGACATTCTTACCACGCATACAGTTTACTGGCCGACAATGATGAAAGCTATGGGAATCGAGATGCCGGAAAGCATCTTTGCTCATGGCTGGTGGCTTGTTGGACGCGACAAAATGAGTAAATCTGTCGGTAACGTAGTGAACCCGATGGACATGTGCGAACAGTACGGTGTAGACGCATTCCGTTACTTTCTAATGGCTGAAATGACACTAGGTCACGACGCCTCATTTACCGAAGAAGTATTTGTGACACGTTACAACTCTGACCTAGCCAACGACCTTGGTAACATGCTGAACCGTGTAAACAAAATGATTTTCAAACAGTTCGATGGAAAGATTCCTGCCGTAACTGTTGAAGCTGGCGACGAAGAGAAAGAGTTGCAGAAAGCAACACTTGAAGCGGTGACAGCAATGAAAGAGTCGATTCCAACCATGAAACTGGACTCTGGTATCGCCTCAATCATGACCGCAGTTCGTGCTGGAAACCGTTATATGGAGCAGAAAGCACCTTGGACACTTGCTAAAGAAGGCAAGATGGACGAATTGGCACTTGTGCTTTATACAGCTGCTGAATCTCTACGCATTATTTCAGGACTACTAAGCCCGACAATGCCGCAGAAAATGGCAGAAATGCGTGCGGCACTTGGTGTTCCAGCCGATAAAATCGAAGCGGATGTGGAAAAACTGAGTCACTGGGGAGTGCTTGAAGCTGGTGCCGAACTTGCACCAATCAAAGCCCTTTTCCAGCGAATCGACACCAAGAAGGTCCAGAAAGAAGCGCCTAAAAAGAAAAAGCAGCAGCCGAAAGCAGAAAACGTTGTTGAACTAATCGACATCGAAGACTTCGGAAAAGTACAGCTGAAAACAGCCAAAGTTCTAGAAGCTGAACCTGTTGAAGGTGCAGACCGCATTCTAAAACTTCAGTTAGAAGTCGGCCAAGAAAAGCGTCAAATCATTGCCGGCATTGCCAAGTTCTATACACCAGAACAACTAATCGGCAAAATGATTATTATCGTGGCGAATCTGAAACCTGCAGAAATCCGCGGTGTAAAATCCCACGGCATGCTTCTAGCAGCGAAGAAGAAAAAGAAACTGACACTAGTAACCGTAGACGCCGAAGAGTTCCCAACCGGAGCATCCGTAGGTTAAGTACTGCTAGTAAGAAGAGAGAGGATGATAGAAGTAAGAAGACAAAACCTCTAACTTCTATCCCCTAGCCTCTTGCTCAAAAGTAAGAAGAGAGATGATAGAAGCAAGGAGTTAAACCTCTAACTTCTATCCACTAGCTTCTCACTTAATAAAATATCAAAAGGGCGACTCCGCAAAGAGTCGCCCTTTTTTATTTAGCTTCATCAAATCAATCTAATATCACCACTCAGTTTTAGGGAAACCTAATAATGTAATGAAAAAATAAATGTTCAAATTCTTTAATTTTACAATTTGTAAGGAAAATAGATACGAAATATTTTACCCTCGTTGTGAGACAGAGAATGTATTCTGTTTCAAACTTGAAAGTCATTTAGGCTTAATAATTTACAAGGAGATTTATTATGGCTGCTATTATTTCTGAAGAAGGTTGCGTAGGTTGTGGCGCATGTGTTGGTGCTTGCCCAGTTGAGTCAATTTCTATGAACGGCGACAAAGCTGTTGTAGACGAAGCAACTTGCATCGACTGTGGTGCTTGTGTTGACGAGTGTCCTACTCAAGCAATCTCAATGTAATCATTATTGATTATATAGATTTCTAAAACTCCCGGTGAAAGCCGGGAGTTTTTTGTTTTTATACTACCTAAATCATTAATATTCAGCTTTATAAAACAAATCACCTAGAAATTCGTCAAAACTCCTGCATCTTGCATCTGCACATAGAAACAAAAGCGTATTTAAACATAAAGATTTTAGGTAATATGATGTATAGAAAA